>NZ_JAMYDZ010000010.1:0-191958 GCF_024129905.1 Pseudomonas sp. 21LCFQ010
AGCAAAAAGGCGACCCTGAGGTCGCCTTTTTGGCAGTGATTCAAGCCGTTCAGTGAGCTTGAATCGAAAGTGGCGCAGCGGACGGGACTCGAACCCGCGACCCCCGGCGTGACAGGCCGGTATTCTAACCGACTGAACTACCGCTGCGCATTACACTGATGGTGGGTGATGACGGGATCGAACCGCCGACCCTCTGCTTGTAAGGCAGATGCTCTCCCGGCTGAGCTAATCACCCTCTCGGTGTGGCGCGCATTCTACGGAGCAATTCCATAGCTGGCAAGCACTTAGCTGCAAATAATTGAAAAAAATCGATAATCCGAAAAACCCTCGGCACCCGGCTGCTTCGTGACGCTTGCGCGGCCAGCGCCCTCCCTCATGCGTGTGCATGGGCATACTGCCCTCTTTGACCGAGGGCAGCAGGGGCCAGAGCGTTATGCTTGAGCCAGGCCGTCACTCGATGATGTTGAACTCGCTCAAGTACTCGGTCGATATTTCCAGACCAAGGCCCGGTTTGTTGTCATCGAGTTGAATGTAGCCATCGACCGGCGCCGGTTCGCCCTTGAACACGTAATAGAACAGTTCGTTACCCACCTCAACGTCAAACACCGGGAAGAACTCGGACATTGGCGAGGCGGTGGTGGACATGGTCAGGTGATAGTTGTGCATCTGCCCGGCATGCGGGATGACCGGCACCGACCAGGCTTCGGCCATCGCGTTGATCTTGCGTGCAGCGGTGATGCCTCCGACCCGGTTGGTGTCGTACTGGATCACGTCGACGGCCCGGCGTTCGAGCAGGTCCTTGAAGCCATAGGAGGTAAACTCGTGCTCACCGCCGGAGATTGGCATGATGCCCATCTTCTTCAGCTCGATGTAGCCTTCCAGGTCATCAGCGATCACCGGCTCTTCCAGCCAGCGCGGCTCGAACTCGGCCAGCTTCGGCAACATGCGCCGGGCGTATTCCAGGGTCCAGCCCATGTAGCACTCAAGCATGATGTCGACATCCGGACCTGCCAGCTCACGCAGGGCACGCACCTGCTCGATGTTGCGGCGCATGCCGGCCGGGCCGTCTTTGGGGCCGTAACCGAAACGCATCTTCAAGGCAGTGAAACCCTGATTCAGGTAGCCTTGGGCTTCTTCGAGGAACAGGTCGAGGTTGTCGTTGGCATACAGCTTGGATGCGTAGGTCCAGATCTTTTCCTTGGTGCGGCCGCCGAGCAGCTTGAACACCGGCTTGCCGACCGCCTTGCCCATGATGTCCCAGATGGCGATATCGATTGCCGAAATCGCCGCCATGCCGATGCCTTTACGCCCCCAGGCATGGCTCTGCCGGTACATCTTCTGCCAGATGTATTCGTTGTCGAACGGGTCTTCGCCAATCGCAATCGGGGCCAGATAGGTGTCGATGATTTGCTTGGCGACCCGCGGCGCCAAGGCACAGTTACCGATGCCGACGATGCCGTTGTCAGTCTCCACTTCCACCACCAGCCAACCGTGGAACCGGAACGAGCCCATGGCATCGCCACGCTCGAAAAGAATGTCGCTGGCGTTGGTGCAGAAATGTGCCTGGGGCGGTACGACCTTGCCCTTCCATTCGAAAACGCGGGTGCGGATGGATTTTATTTTCATGGTCTAGCTCCTGTTTCAAAGCATGAGTCAACCTGACCGGCTGACGAGCGCGAGCCGGCAGAGAAAAAATCAGCAATACGGTCTGGCGTCAGGCCTGACGTCGAGCGCCCATACGGCAAGCGATCTCGAAGGCCTGCCGGGTTGCGCCGACATTGGCCTTGCCCTGCCCGGCAATATCAAACGCCGTGCCGTGGGCCGGGGTAGTGATAGGGATCGGCAAGCCGCCCTGCACCGTCACCCCTCGGGAAAAGCCCATCAGCTTGATCGCGATCTGGCCCTGATCGTGGTACATGGTCACCACCGCATCGAAGGCCTGGCTATCGCCCTGCACCTTGAGAAAGATGGTGTCGCCCGGATATGGGCCGACGGCGTCGATGCCCTGCTCGCGAGCCAGTTCCACTGCCGGGCCGATGATGTCCAGCTCTTCCCGACCGAAGCTGCCGTTGTCGCCGTTATGCGGGTTGAGCCCGCAGACGCCGATGCGTGGTTTATCAAGACCATTGCGCTTGAGCGCGGTATCGATCAGGCCAATGGCCTCCAACACCCGTTGCTGGCTGAGCATGCCAGGCACATCGGCCAGCGCCACGTGGGAGGTCACCCGCGAGGTCCACAGGTTATCGAGCACGTTGAATTCGCAGAACGGTCCCTCGAACCCCAGGTATTCGGCGAACCAGTGCAGCTCATCGCTGTGCCCCATGCCAGCCATGTGCAGTGAGGTTTTGTTCAACGGCCCGAACAGTATCGCGTCGGTGCTGCCGGCCGCCGTCAGACGCAGTGCCTGCTCCAGGGTATCGAGGCTGTAGCGGCCGCCGATGACACTGGCTTGGCTGCGCACAAACTCGCCCTCGGCATGGCCGCGAAATGGCAACAGCAAGGGTGTGTCGTCGGTGAATTGCAGCGCCTCGGTCGAGTCGATGATGCGGTAGGGAAACGACCGCCCCGCAATGTCCATACCGCGGCGCATTTCTGCTTCATCGGCGATCAGCAAAACATGGGCCTTGCCCCGCACCTCCGGCTCGCTGAGCAGCCGGGCGATCAGTTCAGGACCGATGCCGGCCGGATCACCCAGCACCATGGCCAGACGGGGAAGAGTCGAGTTACTCATGCAATGGTCCTCAGGTCGGCAGAGACGTCCGCAAGGCGGATGACATCCGGCACGGTGCGATAAAGGCGCCGCGCATTGGTGTGAAATAGCTGCTCCTGCTGCTGGCGCGGCAGGTCGGCGACGATGCGTTTGAAGCCGCCGTAGATGTCGTCGAACGAGCCACACAGGCTGTCGACCGGAAAATTGCTGGCGAACATCACCCGCGCGGCGCCGAACATGGCGATGGTTTCGCGCACGATCCAGGCGCTGTCTTCAACGCACCAGCGCTTGCCGGGCAGGCCGATGCCAGAGACCTTCACCGCGACGTTTGCGCAATCAGCCAGGCGCGCCATAGCGGCATGCCAGCCTGCCAGCCCCTGCTCGCTGCGATCCGACGGCAGCCCGGCGTGGTTGAGGATCAGTTGGGTTTGTGGAAAGTCGCGGGCCAGTTCGATTGCCTCATGCAGGTTCCACCACGGGCTTTGCAGGTCGAAGTGCAGGCCATGGCGCGCCAGCTCGGCATAGCCGCGGCGCCATTGCTCATCACTCATCAACGTCCGCTGCTGACCGACGTGATCCGGCGTAGCCGGACCACCCGGCTTGTGGCGTACGCTGCGTACGCGCTCAAAACCTGCCTGGGCGGCCAGCACCTCAGCAGCATCCGGGGCGTCCAGCCAGGCTTGCGCGACCACCGCATTGGGCGCGCCATACTGCGCGGCGACCTGATGAATGAAGCGCGTCTCACCAATCGGGTCGCGGGCATCCCACTCGGTCTCCACATACACAGTGGCCACCACCTGATGCTCACCGGCATCGGCCAGGTAATCATCCGGAAAGTAACGACGCTTGATCGCGCTGTAGTCACCGTAACGGAACGGGATGTTTTGCTTGCCCGACAACCACGGATGGTAATTGCGCTGTGGGTCCCAGAAATGATGGTGGGCATCAGTGATCGGCCCGTCATACAGATCAGCCATGGGCCACCTCGGCCTGGTCCAGAGAAATCAACAGCGTGCCGGCGATAAAAAGCCCCGAGCACACGGCGAAGAAGCCCAATACCGCGCTGTAGCCGCCAGCATGTTGCAACAGCAGGCCGACCAGGATCGGCACCGCGATACCGCCCAGACTACCCGCCAGATTCATCACGCCACCGATCAGGCCCACCCTTGCCGGCGATGCCAGCAGGCCTGGAAAACTCCAGTACAAACTGCCCCACATCAGGAAGAATGCCGTTAGCGAAAGTAGCCCGACCGCTTGGTAGGGGTCGCCAAGGCCGGGCAGCAGCAAGAAGGCGCACAGCGCGATCAGCCCGGAAAACGTCAGCAGCCCTTTGGCGGCCAGCCCCCGGCGCATGCCTTTGCGGATCAGCAGATCACAGAGAAAGCCACCGGTCAGCGAGCCGGCGGCGCCACACAGAAAGATCACGAACGTCGCCGCGCCAATGCCCTTTATGTCGAAGCCACGCGCCTGCGCCAGATAGCTTGGCCCCCAGGTCAGCAGACCGAAGAACACCATGGCCCAACTGGCCCGGCCAAGCATGATGCCGGTCAACGAGCGGGCGGCGATGCCCAGGCCCTTCACGGCCTGCTGCGCGGCCTCGGCCATCGGCACGCTGCGCCCCTCATTGATCGACGCCAGCTCAGCCTTATTGACACCTGGATGTGCCGCCGGATCGTCACGCAGGTAATGCCAGGCCAGCCAGCCCATCGCCAGGGTGGCGATACCGGCGATGAAGAACGCGATCCGCCAGGAGTCGAGCACGGCAATCATGTAGGCGATCAACAAGCCACCCAGCGCCACGCCCAACGGCCCGCCGCAGTCCATCAGCACCGCACCGCGACTGCGCTCGCCAGAGCCCAGCCACAACGAGTTGAGCTTGCCGCCTGCCGGAAACAACGGTGCCTCGGCAGCGCCCAGAGCGACCCGCGCGAACATCAGCGAGAGCCCTCCGGTGGCAAATGCGGCCAGCGTCTGGAAAGTCCCCCACAGCCCGGTTGACCAACCGATGACCCGACGCGGGCCGTAGCGGTCGATCAGCCAGCCGCCGGGAATCTGCAGCAATGCGTAGGCCCAGAAGAAGCTGCTGAGAATCAGCCCTTGCATGCTCGGGCTGAGGGTGAACTCCTTGGCGATGATCGGCATGGCGATCGACAGCGATACCCGATCGACCAGATTGATAACCGTAAGCGCGAAGATGATCGCGAAAATGCGCCAGCGCACACGACTGGGACTGGCAGCCAGAACCTGGTCCGAGGCGGCGCGCACTTGTCGGGCGACAGGGTGAGCCTGAGCCATTGAAAGTACCTCTGCATTGTTGTTTTTGTAATTCCGGGACGGCAGGGGACCGTCCGGGCTGAGCGCACTATCGGCCTGCGAAACGATAACCGTCTAATCAAAGATTCTCATATGGACATAGCCTGGGGTTATCACTCGACCGACGCGGTCGACATAACCTGAGGCTATCGGAGTATCAGTTATTTTGAGTAGACGCTTATCGAGATGCTTCGCACACTCCCGGCATCCCACATAACAACGACAACAATGAGGTAGCCCCGATGCGCATCGTTCGCTCGCGTCACATTCCCGTCCTGCTCAGCGCCTGCTGCTTGCTGTGCAGCGCTCCGCTCAGTGCCCTGGCCGACTGGAAACCGCAGAAAAACGTAGAGATCGTTGTGGCCGGCGGCCCCGGCGGCGGCACCGATCAACTGGGCCGGGTGATCCAGTCGGCGATTACTCAGCACAAGCTGCTCGACGTCAATACTGTGGTGCTCAACAAGGGCGGCGGCAACGGTGCCGAAGCCTTTCTGGAGATGAAGCTGGCCAACCGCGACGCCCACAAGCTGGTGATCGGCACCAATAACATCTACTTGCTGCCACTGGTCGCCAAGCTGGGCTACCAATGGACCGACCTGACCCCGGTAGCCGCCGTCGCGGAAGATGACTTCATCCTCTGGACCTATCAGGACTCACCGTGGAAGGACGCCGCCGCGTTCAAGGCCGCCCTTGCCCAGGATCCGGCAAAGATGCGAATCGGCGGCAGTCAGTCCAAGGATGTCGACCAGACCCTGACCCTGCTGCTCGGTCAGCAGACCAACACCCGGCTCACCTACATACCGTTCAAGAGCGGCAGCGAAGCGTCCACCCAGTTGGCCGGCAAGCACATCGCAGCCAACTTCAACAACCCGGCCGAAAGCGTCAGCCAGTGGCGCGGCGGCCAGGTGGTACCACTGTGCGTGTTCAGCCAGCAACGCATGAGCTACACCCAGAAAGTCACCGACACGCAGTCCTGGGCCGACGTACCCACCTGCAAGGAGCAGGGCCTGGGCATCGACCAGTACCGCTTCCCGCGTACGGTGTTCCTGCCTGGCGGGGTCAGCGACGAGCAGCGCGAGTTCTATGTCGAATTGCTGCGCAAGGTCAGCCAGACCCCGGAATTCAAAACCTACGTCGAGCGCTCGGCGCTGGCCCCGACCTTCCTCGCCGGCCAGCAACTGGTCAGCTACATCGAGAAGGATCGCGAGCGCGTCATCCCCGTGTTCAAGCAGGCCGGCTGGCTGCGCGAGTAAGCCTCGCCTCGACCTCTCCCGGCGCGCAGCGAAGCCGCCGGGCTGCCCAGCCCACAGCGAGGAACTCTCATGTCCAACACCACCGACACGCCGCTGGTGACCACCCGCCGGGTGGAAATCGGCCTGGCATTGTTTACCGCCGCACTTGGCAGCATCGTCATGTATGGCGCCATTGATATCGGTATCGGCTGGGGCGATGCCGGCCCCCAGGCCGGTTACTTCCCCTTCTACATCGGTCTGCTGATGACCGCCGCCAGTCTCGGCAACCTGATTCTGGCGCTGCTGCGCAGCCCGGCGATGAGCGCCGGGTTCGTCGGCCGCCAGGCCTTTCGCCAGGTGCTGGCGGTATTCGTGCCGATTACCCTGTATGTAATCGCCATGCCGTTTGCCGGTATCTACCTGGCCTCGGCGGTGTTCATCGCCTGGTTCATGTGGCGCGACCGCCAGCGCAACAAGCCTTACGGCATCGCCCTGATCGCTACCATAGCCTGCGGCGCGGCATTGGCCAGCTATCTGATCTTCGCCCTGTGGTTCAAAGTGCCGCT
The DNA here is from genome assembly GCF_024129905.1 of Pseudomonas sp. 21LCFQ010. Taxonomy (NCBI): domain Bacteria; kingdom Pseudomonadati; phylum Pseudomonadota; class Gammaproteobacteria; order Pseudomonadales; family Pseudomonadaceae; genus Pseudomonas; species Pseudomonas sp. 21LCFQ010. Next base: position 6,822 of record NZ_JAMYDZ010000010.1, read on the forward strand.
GGACAGCGGCCTGCTGGGTGATCTGCTGACCCTGGCCGGAGGAAAGCCGCAATGAGCGAAATCGACTCTCTGATGCAGGGCATGGCGCTGATCCTGACCCCGCATCACATCGGCCTGATGGTCATCGGTGTGCTGCTTGGCATTCTGGTCGGCGTACTGCCCGGCCTCGGCGCGCCCAACGGCGTGGCGCTGCTGTTGCCGCTGACCTTCACCATGGAGCCGGTGTCAGCGATCATCCTGCTGTCGTGCATGTACTGGGGCGCACTGTTCGGCGGCTCCATCACCTCGATCCTGTTCAACATACCCGGCGAACCCTCGTCGGTGGCGACCACCTTCGATGGCTACCCGATGGCGCGCAACGGCCAGGCCGGCGAAGCACTGACCGCCGCCTTCACCTCGGCGCTGCTCGGGGCACTGGTGGGCGTGCTGCTGCTGACCTTCCTGTCGACCCGTATCGCCGAATTCGCCATGGCGTTCAGCTCGCCCGAGCTCTTCGCCGTGTACCTGCTGGCGTTCTGTACTTTCATTGGCATGAGCAAGAACCCGCCACTGAAAACCGTGGTCGCGATGATGATCGGTTTTGCCATGGCTGCCGTGGGGATGGACACGGTGTCTGGCGAACTGCGGCTGACCTTCGACCAGACCTGGCTACTTTCCGGCCTGAGCTTTGAAGTGGCGGTGATCGGCCTGTTCGGTATCGGCGAGATTCTCTGCACGGTCGAGGAAGGCCTGGTGTTTCGCGGCGAACGGGCGCGCATCACGCCAATGACCATCCTGCGCACCTGGGCCAAATTGCCACGCTATTGGCTGACCTGGCTGCGCAGCGCGCTGGTCGGTTGCTGGATGGGGGTTACACCCGGCGGACCGACCGCCGCCTCGTTCATGAGCTACAGCCTGGCGCGACGCTTCTCGAAGAACCGGGACAACTTCGGCAAAGGTGAAGTGGAAGGTGTTATCGCCCCTGAAACCGCCGATCACAGTGCCGGCACCAGCGCCCTGCTCCCGATGCTGACCCTGGGGATTCCGGGCTCGGCAACCGCCGCGGTGATGCTCGGCGGGCTGATGATCTGGGGCCTGCATCCAGGACCGACACTGTTTGTCGAGCAGCACGATTTCGTCTGGGGGCTGATCGCCAGTATGTATCTGGGCAACGTGGTCAGCCTGATCGTGGTGCTGGCGACCGTGCCACTGTTCGCCTCGATCCTGCGCATCCCGTTTTCGATCATTGCGCCGATCATCATCATGATCTGCTCGATTGGTGCCTACTCGGTGCACAACTCGATGTTCGACGTCGGCTTGATGCTGATCTTTGGCGCGCTCGGTTACCTGTTCAAAAAGCTCGGCTACCCGATTGCGCCATTGATTCTTGCGGCGGTGCTGGGCGACAAGGCCGAAGACGCCTTTCGTCAGTCGATGCTGTTCTCCGACGGGCAATTATCGATCTTCTGGTCGAATCCGCTGGTTGGCAGCCTGACCACGGCAGCCCTGCTGATGCTGTTCTGGCCACTGCTGGCGCGCGCCATAAAAGCACTGTTCACGCGCCAAGGCTGCGGGCAGACCAAGCATGTCTCGTGACCGGGCACAGGCCGGGCTGTTTCCGGGCATTGCCAGGGGCCGCTCGCTTATGACTGGCGAGCGGCGCGATTTGTTGTCACCCTTGGCCGGTTCTCCTGCCAAGAGTCGCGCCATGTCCCGTATTCCAGACGCCAGCATCATCCACAGCCGCCTGCGTTTGCGGCAACTGCGCCTGATGCTGGCGCTTCAGGAGTTCGGCTCATTGCGCCGCGCGGCCGAAGAGATCGGCATGACCCAGCCGGCAGCCACCAAGATGCTCCACGAAGCGGAAAGCCTGCTTGGCGTCGAGCTGTTCGAGCGCTTGCCGCGCGGCATGCGCGCCACCGCGTTTGGCGAGACGGCGATCTACTACGCGAAGATGATCTTCGCCGAGCTGTCGGGCATGCGTGAGGAGTTCGTGGCGCTGGAGTCCGGCAATCTTGGCAGGGTAACCATCGGCGCCATTCCGGCGCTGGCTTGCGGGCTCCTGACCCGCACCATCGCCACCCTCAAGAACAGTCATCCACGGCTGTCGATGAGCATTCAGGTCGATACCAGCGATGTACTGGTGCAGGCCCTGCAACAGGATCAACTGGACGTGGTGCTCGGCCGTATTCCAGATGGCGCCCGCACCGATGATCTGCTGTTCGACAGTCTGGGTGAAGAAACCCTGTGTGTAGTTGCCGGCGCCCAACACCCGATGGCAGGCGCCACCGAACTGAGCTGGGAGCAACTGCAGGACATGACCTGGGTACTGCAACAGCACCCCAGCCCGATGCGCACCATCATCAATCAGGCCTTCCACAACGCCCGGGTGGATATCCCCAACAGCATCGTCGAAACCACTTCGATCATGACCCTGCTGTCGCTGCTGCAGCAGACCGACATGATTGGTGTGACGCCGGTGTCGGTAATCAACGATTACCCCGGCAAGCACCTGCTGGCGGTACTGCCGATCATCTTCGAACCGCGTCTGCCGCCTTACGGCCTGATCACCCGCCGCCATCGCATCCAGTCATCGGCCATGCAGGCGTTCATGGACGCGGTGCGGGCTGAAAGGACCCGTGAAGACGATTGAAGGCTTGCGCCTGAAGCGCCGAACAAAAGCCGGAAAAGCAAAAAGGCGACCCTGAGGTCGCCTTTTTGGCAGTGATTCAAGCCGTTCAGTGAGCTTGAATCGAAAGTGGCGCAGCGGACGGGACTCGAACCCGCGACCCCCGGCGTGACAGGCCGGTATTCTAACCGACTGAACTACCGCTGCGCATTACACTGATGGTGGGTGATGACGGGATCGAACCGCCGACCCTCTGCTTGTAAGGCAGATGCTCTCCCGGCTGAGCTAATCACCCTCTCGGTGTGGCGCGCATTCTACGGAGCACCCCAAACTCTGACAAGCACTTTTTGAAAAAAAATTTATAAATTTTCCAATGACTTAGCTCAGGGCTGGTCCAAGGGAGCCGGGCAGCGAATAATGCCCCACTTTGTATATGAGGAGAGACTCAGCCCATGTGGTTCAAAAACCTGCTTGTCTATCGACTGACCCAGGACGTGCCCTTTGACGCCGAAGCGCTGGAAACTGCACTGGCGACCAAGCCTGCCCGCCCCTGCGCCAGCCAGGAGTTGACCACTTATGGCTTCACGGCGCCGTTCGGCAAAGGCGAAGACGCACCCTTGGTGCATGTCAGTCAGGACTTCCTGCTGATCGCGGCGCGCAAGGAAGAGCGCATTCTGCCTGGCAGCGTGGTGCGCGATGCCCTCAAGGAAAAGGTCGAAGAGATCGAGGCCGAGCAGATGCGCAAGGTCTACAAGAAGGAGCGCGACCAGCTCAAGGATGAAATCATCCAGGCCTTCCTGCCGCGCGCGTTCATCCGCCGCTCGGCGACCTTCGCCGCCATCGCGCCGAAACAGGGCCTGATTCTGGTCAACGCCTCCAGCGCCAAGCGCGCTGAAGACCTGCTGTCGACCCTGCGTGAAGTGATCGGCTCGCTGCCGGTGCGCCCACTGACGGTCAAGGTCGCCCCAAGCGCCACCCTCACCGACTGGGTCAAGACCCAGAAAGCCGCCGACAATTTCTTCGTGCTGGATGAATGCGAACTGCGCGACACCCACGAAGACGGCGGCATCGTGCGTTGCAAGCGCCAGGACCTGACCGGCGATGAGATCCAGCTGCACCTGAACACCGGCAAAATCGTCACCCAGCTGTCGCTGGCCTGGCAGGACAAACTGTCGTTCGTGCTCGACGACAAGCTGGTAATCAAACGCCTGAAGTTCGAAGACCTGCTGCAAGAGCAGGCCGAGCAGGACGGCGGTGACGAAGCCCTGGGCCAACTGGACGCCAGTTTCACCCTGATGATGCTGACCTTCGGCGAGTTCCTGCCCGAGCTGTTCGAAGCCCTGGGCGGCGAAGAGCAGCCACAAGGCATCTGATCAGCCCAGCGCCATCGCGCCGCCCTCGCTGGCGGCGCTTTTCATTAAGCAATCACAAAAGGATAAGGCCATGCGCGCACTGGCAGCCTTGAGCCGCTTCGTCGGCAACACCTTCGCGTACTGGGTGCTGTTGTTCGCCATCCTGGCGTTCCTGTTCCCGCAGGTTTTCATTGGCCTCAAAGGCTGGATCGTCCCGCTGCTGGGGCTGGTCATGTTCGGCATGGGCCTGACCCTCAAGCTTGAAGATTTCTCGGAAGTGGCGCGCAACCCCTGGCGCGTGGCACTCGGCGTGGTCGCCCACTTCGTGATCATGCCCGGCGTGGCCTGGCTGCTTTGCCAGGTCTTCCACCTGCCGCCGGAAATCGCCGTCGGGGTGATCCTGGTCGGCTGCTGCCCCAGCGGCACTTCGTCCAACGTCATGGCCTGGCTGGCCAAGGGTGACCTGGCCCTGGCAGTGGCCATCGCTGCGGTGACCACCCTGCTCGCCCCGCTGCTAACCCCGGCGCTGATCTGGTTCCTGGCCTCTGCCTGGCTGCCGGTCTCGTTCGCCGACATGTTCATGTCGATCCTGCAACTGGTGATGCTGCCGATCATCCTCGGAGTACTTGCCCAACGTCTGCTGGGCGCCCGGATCAGCTATGCGGTAGAGGTGCTGCCGCTGGTGTCGGTGGTCAGTATCGTGATGATCGTCTGCGCCGTGGTGGCGGCCAGCCAGGCGAAGATCGCAGAATCAGGCCTGCTGATCATGGCCGTGGTGATTCTGCATAACAGCTTCGGCTTCCTGCTCGGTTACTTCACCGGCAAGCTGTTCAAGCTGCGCCTGCCACAGCGCAAGTCGCTGGCGCTGGAAGTCGGCATGCAGAACTCCGGCCTCGGCGCCGCCCTGGCTGCCGCACACTTCTCGCCACTGGCGGCGGTGCCCAGTGCGCTGTTCAGCGTCTGGCACAACATCTCCGGTGCATTGCTGTCGACGTATTTCCGCAAGATGAAAGACGAGCAGCCGCAAGTGGCAAGCCACAAGCTGCAAGACTAAGCGCGCCTTTCGTGGACCGGCCGATACAGGCTGGTTCACGCCCCTCCTCTGCTCCTGACTTATCGAGTCATTGCCCTGCCGGGCAAGCTTGTCTATGATCGGCCCAGCAAGCCTACCTATCGGTAGGTTTTATAGTTTTTCATCTATACAACGGCCGAGCCACCATGAGCGCACCCTCCGACATCATCGAAACCCTGCAACAACGCGGTTTCATTCATCAATCCACCGACCTGGATGGCCTGCGCGAGCATCTGGCCGAGGCGCCGCGCACCGTGTATCTGGGTTTCGATGCAACCGCCGACAGCCTGCACGTGGGGCACTTGCAAGGCCTGATGCTGATGCGCTGGCTGCAAAAGGCCGGACATCGACCGTTGATGCTGATCGGCGGCGCCACCACGCGCATCGGCGACCCGAGCTTTCGTGACGAGAGCCGCCCGCTGCTGAACCAGGCGCAGATCGAGGCGAACATCGCCGGTATCTGCAAGACCTTCGCCCGTTATGTCGAACTGGGTGACGGCGCCGGGCGTGTGGTGGATAACGCCCAGTGGCTGGACGGTATCGGCTACCTGCAATTTCTCGACGAGGTGGGCCGCTACTTCTCGATCAATCGCCTGCTGACCTTCGATGCCGTGCGCCAACGCCTGGATCGTGAGCATTCATTGTCGTTTCTGGAATTCGGCTACACCCTGCTGCAAGCCCATGACTTCACCGAGCTGGCCAAACGTTTTGACTGTACCGTGCAACTGGGCGGCGCCGATCAGTGGGCCAATATTATCAATGGTGTAGAGCTGGGTCGGCGCCGCGACAGCCGCGAACTGTTCGGCCTGACCATGCCGTTATTGGCCACCAGCGACGGCAAGAAGATGGGCAAATCCCTTAACGGCGCAGTGTGGCTCAATGGCGAGCGCTTGGCGCCGTTCGAGTTCTGGCAGTTCTGGCGCAACTGCGATGACCGCGACGTGGCCCGCTTTCTCAAGCTGTTCACTGAATTGCCGCTGGACGAGATCGAGCGCCTGACAGCCGCAGGCGGTGCGGCGCTGAACCAGGCCAAGATCGTGCTGGCCAATCAGGTTACTGCCCTGGCCCACGGTCAGGACGCGGCTGACCAGGCGCAGCGGCAGGCCAACGCAATCTTCGCCGAACACGACAGCGCCGGGCTGCCGCAGATTGCGCTGAAGCGTGAAGCGCTGCACGCCGGGGCTACGCTTGCCAGCGTGCTGGTCGATGCCGGACTGGAGCCGTCACTTAGCGCCGTGCGCCGGCTGGCGGCCGGCGGCGGCTTGCGCTGCAAGGGTGAGCGGCTGGACAACCCGGACCTACCACTGGATGCCGAGCAGGCACCGTGGCAGGTCAGTCTGGGCAAGAAACGCCATGTACTGATTGTGCTTGCAGACTAACGGGCCTGGCCGCGCAACTGCTTGACCACCTCACGCACCTCCACCGGCTTTGCCGCTTCGGCGGCAATCTGCAGGCCAGCCACCAGCACCACCCTTGACCACAGGCGACGGAACAGCCCCTTGCTCGGATCACGACTGAAAAAGCTGCCCCACAGACCTTGCAGCGCCATGGGAATCACTGGCACCGGGGTTTCCTCGATGATCCGGCTCATGCCCGCCTTGAAGCCGCTGATTTCACCGTCAGTGGTCAGCTTGCCTTCCGGGAAGATACACACCAGTTCACCGTCGGCCAGATAACGGGCAATGCGGGCAAAAGACTGCTCGTAGATCTGCATGTCTTCGTTGCGCCCGGCAATCGGAATGGCCCCAGCGGTACGGAACACAAAGTTGAGCACCGGCAGCTGGTAGATCTTGTAGTACATGACGAAGCGGATCGGCCGCCGCACGGCACCGGCGATCAGCAATGCATCGACAAACGACACGTGATTGCACACCAGCAACGCCGCGCCCTCATCAGGGATCTGATCCAGGTTGCGGTGTTCGACGCGGTACATGGAATGGCTGAGCAGCCAGATCAAAAAGCGCATGGTGAATTCGGGCACGATGCGGAAGATGTACACGTTGACCGCGATATTCATCAGCGAAACGGCCAGGAACAGCTCCGGGATCGACAGCTTGGCCACACTGAGAAACAGGATCGAGACCAGTGCCGAGATCACCATGAACAACGCATTGAGGATGTTGTTGGCCGCGATGATCCGCGAGCGCTCCTTCTCGGCGGTGCGCGACTGGATCAGGGCGTACAGCGGCACGATATAGAAGCCGGCAAAGACCCCGATGCCAAGGATGTCCAGCAACACCCAGCGCCCGGCACTCAAGCCGAGAATCTCGCGCCAGCCATGCACCGTGGCAGGCTCGATCAGATGCGCCGAATGCCACCACAACAACAGGCCGAACAGGGTGATGCCGAACGAGCCGAACGGCACCAGGCCGATTTCGACCTTGTGCCCGGACAGCCGCTCACAGAGCAGCGAGCCCAGCGCAATACCCACCGAGAACACCGTCAGAATCAGGGTGACCACGGTTTCATCGCCGTGCATCAGGTCCTTGGCATAGGTTGGAATCTGGGTCAGGTAAATCGCCCCGACAAACCAGAACCACGAGTTGCCGACGATCGAGCGCGACACCGCCGGGGTCTGGGTCAGGCCCAGCCGCACGGTTGCCCAGGTTTCACTGAAAATGTTCCAGTTCAGACGCAAATCCGGCGTCGCAGCGCCCGCCTTGGGAATGCCGTAACTGGCCAACAGCCCCAGGCACGCTGTGAGCAGGATGGCGGCCGAGACGATCCAGGCGTAATGGCTGAATGACAACATGATTCCGGCACTGATGGTGCCGGCCAGAATGGCCAGGAAGGTGCCCATTTCCACCAGCCCGTTACCGCCGACCAGTTCGTTCTCGCGCAGATGCTGGGGCAATATCGAGTACTTCACCGGACCGAACAGCGCCGAGTGAGTGCCCATGGCGAACAGTGTCAGCAACAGCAGCGGCAGATTACTGAACACAAAGCCCACCGCAGCGACAGCCATGATGCCGACCTCGGCCAGCTTGATCAGGCGGATCAGCGCATCCTTGGGATACTTCTCGCCCAACTGCCCGGCCAGCGCCGAAAACAGAAAGAACGGCAGAATGAACAGCATGGCGCAGAGGTTGACGTACACCGAGGTGTCGCCCTGGATGCTGAGTTTGTAAAGGATGGCGAGGATCAGCGCCTGCTTGAACACGTTATCGTTGAAAGCCCCGAGGGACTGGGTGATAAAAAACGGCAGGAAGCGCCGCTTTTTCAGAAGATCGAATTGTGACTGCTGACTCATCGTCCGTGCACCTGAGAGGCTTTGAATAGAGGCGCGCAACACGCCAAAGCCGCTAATCTGCACGTTCACGGCACAGACTGACAAGCCGCATTGCAAATCTCTGTGCGATGACAGGCATTCTGTAGGAGCGACCTTGGTCGCGAAGAGGCCAGTAAAAACACTGCATCTGCTGTGACTTTACCGTCCCTTTCGTCGGAATGCTGCCCAGACCAAGGTCGCTCCCATAAAGGCATGCAGCGCTTATCCGCGGTGCCGAGGCGGCGGGTGATCTCCCACAGCGGTTCGCAATGCCTGCGATTTTAGAACAGCGCCAAGGTGTAGTTGATGATCACCCGGGTCTGGTCGGCATCACGCGCAGCTTCGCTGCGGGCCACGGCATGCCGCCAGGCAACGCCAAGGCCTTTGAAAGCGCCGTCCTGCACGACGTATTCCAGTGCCAGGTTACGCTCCCATTCCGACTGTTCGGCGCCGTTCACGGTCTGGATATTGTCGCCCTTGAGGTACATCACGCTGGCCTTGAGCCCCGGCACGCCGTTGGCGGAAAAATCGTAGGCGTATTGCGCAAAGGCGGTCTGCTCGCCGGCACGGCTGAAGTTGAGCACCATTTTCTGGGTCCACAGGTACAGGGTGGTCCCCCCGGCGCCCTCATCGATCGAACCCTGATTGAGCTGGACGAAGTTGCTGTCGTCGGAAACGCTCTGGTAGCCGAGCAACACCGAATGGCCGCGCAGCCGGTAAGTAAACGCCGCGCTCCACAAGCTATTGTCGATTTCGCCATTGCCTGCCGAGGTATAACCACTGGTGCGATAGCCTTGGGCGCGACCGGAAGCACTGCGGTTGGCGCCGTCGGCAAGGGTGCGGAAATAGCGCAGGTCGGTGGTCAGCGAGCTGTCGTCGCCCAGCGTCCATTTGTGATTGAGGCCCAGAAAATGCTGGGTGTAATAGTCTTCGAGCTGGCCTGCGTAGTATTGCAGCAGCAAGTCGCGGTCAACCCGGTAATCGACCCCGGCGAAGTAGAAGCGATCGCTTTGCTGCGAACCACCGGCCACCGCCATGCCGGTACGGTTGGTCGAGCCGCGCCCTGTGGCCCGGTTCAGGCCACCTGCCAGAAAGGTGAAGTCGTCCAGCTCTTTGGACTGCACCTGCACGCCCTGATAGGTCTGCGGCAGCAGGCGACCATCAGTGGCCACCAGTACCGGAATTTTGGGGATCAACTGGCCGTAGCGCAGTTCGGTCTTGCTGGCCTTGAGCTTGGCTGTCGCACCGAAGCGGCTCCACTGATCGGCGGCGCGGTCGCCGTCAGACGGAATCATCGTGCTGCCGACATGCCGCCCACGACCACTGTCGAGGGTCAGGCCGAGCATACCGGTGGCATCCACCCCCAACCCGACCGGCCCTTCGGTAAAGCCTGAGCGGTAGTTGAGCATGAAGCCCTGCGCCCATTCTTCGGTTTTCGAAGGATCGGCGCTGCCATCGCGGTTGTCGTTGTTGAAATAGAAATTGCGCATCGACAGCGTGGCTTGGCTGTCCTTGAGCAAGTCGGCATGCGCCTGCAGGCCGACGATCGCGCAACCTGTTGCGATTGCCAGACGAGAGATGGAAAGGCTCACAGAGCCAGGCCTTGGCAGTGACAAGCCACGTAATAGCAAACCGCCGTTCAGGACCGGATGGCGCAGGGAAGGTTTTGCAGCGCAGTGCATATGCAGCTCCATTTTTCTTGTTTTTTTGAAATAGCATTCCCTTTATAAAAATTCACAGCCCCCTTCCTGTCAACCCCAGATGGACACACCAGGAAGCGCCCTACACGACTTTCAGAAAGCGCTGACAGCGCTATTGATTGCTATCGAAACACCAAGAAATATCTTGTCACAAAAGCTTATTTTTAAAATATCATTTCAATCTGTTAGCTTTTTTAACGTCACCTCATACCTGAACAATAAAAATACAGGTCAGCCTATGCCCCGCCTTGCCGCTCATCCCAAGCCGCTGCGTCATTCATTGTCACGCCGTCCACTGTCGCGCCGACTGCGCTGAATTTCACCTGCCAGTACCTCAATAAAAACAACCCGAGGAACCTTGATGAACAAGCCCACATTCTGTTCGAGTGCAGCCCTGCTCGCCCTTGCCCTCAGCTCATTCAACGCCCATGCGCAATGGCCGCAAGACCGGCCGATCGAGTTTCTGGTGGCCTATGCACCCGGTGGCAGCACTGACGTGATGGCCCGCGCCATGGAGCCGTTCATCGAGAAGCGCCTGGGCGCCGACATCGTGATCGTCAACCGTCCCGGTGCAGCCGGCGAAATCGCCTACACCGCGCTGAGCAAAGCCAAGCCTGACGGCTATACCTTTGCCTTTATCAATACCCCGGGTTTTCTCAGCACCCGCGTACAGCGCAAGGTCGGCTACGACACCGACAAGATCCGTCCGGTGGCGCGGATCGTCGATGACCCGACCGTACTGGCGGTGCCCAAGGAGTCGTCCTACAAGAACCTTGCCGACTTCATCGAAGCCGCCAAAGCCGCGCCGGGCAAAATGTCGATCGGCACCTCCGGCGTAGGCACCGACGATCACCTGATGATGGTCCAGTTGCAGCAACTGACCGGCACCCAACTCACCCACATCCCGTTCAGCGGCGCGTCCGAATCACGCACTGCCTTGATGGGCGGGCATATCAGTGGTGCCGGGCAGAACATCAGCGAACTGAACGCCGACGACGACTTCCGGGTGCTGGCCCAGTTCTCGGCCGAGCGCATGCCGCAGCAACCGGACCTGCCAACTGCCAGGGAGCAAGGTGTCGACCTGGTCATGAGTTCCGAACGTGGTATTGCGGCGCCTTCAGGCATTTCTGCCGACATCGAAAAGCGCATGTCCGAGGCGGTCCGCGATGTGCTGCAAGACCCTGATTTTCTCAACAAGGCCAAGGACCTGATGCTGCCGATCGCCTACTTGTCAGGTGAAGACTGGGCAGCGCAAATGCCCGCCCAACTGCAAGGCTACCAGAAGCTCTGGAGCGTCTCGCCATGGGTGCAGTAAGCGCAGCAACACGCGGCAACCGTCCCGATCTGCTGGCCAGCGCCACCCTGATCGGGCTGGGCGGCCTGGCGTTATGGTCGAGCAAAGACCTGGCCTTTGGCAGCGCGGCCATGATGGGGCCGGGCTTCATGCCCATGGTGGTTGGCAGCATGGTGCTGGTACTGGGCCTGATCATTGGCCTGGCAGGTTTGTGCAAGGGCGCCGAACCCATCGGCAAGGTGCGCTTGCGCCCCCTGCTGATCCTGCTGGCCGCTGTTGGCGGGTTCGCGCTGGCGGCCGAGCTGGCCGGTTTTCTGATCGCGTCGGCCGGGCTGATCCTGTTCGGCAGCATGGCCGACAGAGAGTGGCGCCTGCGTGAAGCCCTTATCTCCAGTGTCGTGCTTAGCCTGTTCGGGCTGGTCGTGTTCATCTACGGACTGGACGTCCAAATGCCAGTGGGGCCGTTCTGATGGAATTTTTCGACGCGCTGTACCTGGGCTTTTCTGCCGCAATGAGCCCGACCAACCTGGCGTTCTGCCTGATTGGCGCGCTGCTGGGCACCCTGATTGGGGTCTTGCCGGGTATCGGCCCGACCGCCACGGTGGCAATCCTGCTGCCGATCACTTACTTCCTGCCGCCGCTGGCAGCGCTGATCATGCTCGCCGGCATCTTCTATGGCGCCCAGTACGGCGGCTCGACCACAGCCATTCTGGTCAACCTGCCCGGTGAAGCGTCTGCGGTGGTGACCGCACTGGATGGTCATGCCATGGCCAAGCGCGGCCGGGCCGGTGCGGCACTGGCCACTGCCGCACTGGCTTCGTTCTTTGCCGGCACCGTGGCCACCGTTGCACTGGCGGTGGCCGGCCCGCTGTTGTCGAAGTTCGCCCTGTCGTTCGGCCCGGCCGAATACGTCGCCCTGACCGTCTTTGGCCTGATGGCCGCCACCATCCTGGCCAGCGGCTCGGTAATCAAGGCGGTGGCCATGGTCTGCGTAGGGCTGTTGCTGGGCATGGTCGGCATGGATGTCAGCAGCGGCAGCACACGCCTGACATTCGGCTCCACCGACCTGTATGACGGCATCGATTTTGTGGTCATCGCCGTGGGCCTGTTCGGTATCGCAGAAATCGCCGTTAACCTTGAATCACCCGAAGCACGGGGCTCACTGGCCGGCAAGATCACCCGCCTGTGGCCGACCCGTGAGGACTTTCGCAAAGCCTGGCCGGCCACCCTGCGCGGCACCGCACTGGGCACCTTCCTGGGGGTGCTGCCGGGCGGCGGCGCGACCTTGAGTGCGTTCAGCGCCTACTCGCTGGAAAAGAAAGTCTCCAAAACCCCGGAAAATTTTGGCAGCGGTGCAATAGAAGGGGTCGCCGCACCGGAAGCGGCCAACAACGCCGGCGCACAATCGTCGTTCATTCCTTTGCTGACCCTGGGCATTCCGTCCAACTCGATCATGGCGATGATGCTTGGCGCGATGATGATCCACGGCATTACCCCCGGCCCGTCGGTGATCAATCACCAGCCCGAGCTGTTCTGGGGACTGATCGCCAGTATGTGGATCGGCAACGTGATGCTGCTGGTGATCAACCTGCCGCTGATTGGGGTCTGGGTTCGCTTGCTGCGCGTGCCTTACCGCCTGTTGTTCCCGGCAATCCTGCTGTTCTGCTGTGTCGGCGTCTACAGCGTCAACAACCGCGGCTTTGATGTGGCACTGGTGATCATCTTCGGTTTGCTGGGCTACCTGTTGCGCAAAGCCAAATGCGAGCCGGGGCCGCTGCTGCTGGGCTTCGTGCTCGGGCCACTGCTGGAAACCAACCTGCGCCGGGCGATGCTGATCTCTCAGGGCGACCCGATGGTGCTGGTCGAGCGTCCGATCAGCGCCGGCCTGTTCGCCGCCTCGGCCATCCTGCTGGTGCTGATGATCCTGCCCGCGCTGCGCAAAAAACGCGAAGAAGCGTTCAAGGACGAAGAAATCTGACCGCCATCTGAGCGCAAAAGCCCTGACACGGGGGCGAGGCTGCCCGGCGCAACCTCGCCCCCGTTGTTTCAGGTTTGCCTTCATAGCCCTCGGCACTGACTGCGCCGCCAATTGATTTACAGCCACTGCGACCATGGTCGGCGCTGACTTGCCACGAGCCACGTGCCAGACTCTCAGGCCAGATTGCGTTCCATTTCTGCTCCGGAGTTTCCATGTCGTTGTCCAGCGGCCTTATTGCGGTCGTCGCCCTGTCCTATATGGCGATCATGTTCGCCATCGCCTTCTATGGCGACCGCTACAGTAACGCCCTGCGCCCGACCCAGCGGGCCTGGGTGTACAGCCTGTCGCTGGCGGTGTACTGCACCAGCTGGACGTTCTTCGGCGCAGTGGGCCAGGCCGCCGAGCAGTTGTGGTCGTTCCTGCCGATTTATCTGGGGCCTATCGTGCTGATGCTGCTGGCGCCTTGGGTGCTGCAGAAGATGGTGCTGATCAGCAAGCAGGAAAACATCACCTCGATTGCCGACTTCATCGCCGCACGGTATGGCAAATCCCAGCCACTGGCGGTGATGGTGGCGGTGATCTGCCTGGTCGGCATGCTGCCCTATATCGCCTTGCAGCTAAAAGGCATCGTGCTGGGGGTGAATATCCTGATCGGCGCCGGGCCCGACTCGACCGGCACCAGCGCCCAGGACACGGCACTGGTGGTGTCACTGGTCCTGGCCTTGTTCACCATCGTGTTCGGCGCGCGCAATCTGGACGTCACCGAACACCACCGGGGCATGGTCCTGGCGATTGCCTTCGAAGCGGTGATCAAGCTGCTGGCATTCATGGCCGTCGGGGTGTTCGTCACCTACAGCATGTATGACGGTTTCGACGACCTGCTCAGCCAGGCACGCACGGCCCCGCAACTGGAAGCCTACTGGCAGGAGACCATCAACTGGCCGGCGATGATCGTGCAGACCGGGGTGGCGATGATGGCCATCGTCTGTCTGCCGCGGCAGTTTCACGTGACGGTGGTGGAAAATATCGAGCCTGGCGACCTGAACCTGGCCAAATGGGTATTTCCTGCCTACCTGGCGCTGGCTGCGCTGTTCGTGATCCCCATCGCCCTGGCCGGGCAGATGATGCTGCCCGACGGGGTACTACCCGACTCGTTTGTAATCAGCCTGCCGCTGGGCCACGCCCACCCTGCCCTGGCCTTGCTGGCCTTTATCGGTGGCGCTTCGGCGGCCACCGGCATGGTGATCGTCGCCAGCGTGGCGTTGTCGACCATGGTGTCCAACGACATGCTGCTGCCATGGCTGCTGCGGCGCAAAAATGCCGAGCGGCCGTTCGAAGCCTTCCGCCACTGGATGCTCACCGTGCGCCGGGTAAGCATCGTGGTGATTCTGCTGCTGGCCTACGTCAGCTATCGCATGCTGGGCTCCACCGCCAGCCTGGCGACCATCGGCCAGATCGCCTTTGCGGCCATCACCCAACTGGCGCCGGCGATGTTCGGCGCGCTGTACTGGAAACAGGCCAACCGCCGTGGCGTATTCGCCGGCCTGGCCACGGGTATTTTCCTGTGGTTCTACACCCTGGTGCTGCCGGTGATTGCCCACAGCATGGGCTGGGCACTGGAGAGTTTCCCGCTGCTGGCCTGGCTGCACAGCAACCCCTTCAATCTGCCGATCAGCCCGCTGACCCAGGGGGTGGTGCTGTCGATGACCGGTAACTGCATCCTGTTCGCCTGGGTCTCGATCCTCTCGCGCCCACGGGTCACCGAACACTGGCAGGCCGGGCGCTTCATCGGCCAGCAGACCCAGGCCCGCTCCGGCAGCCGCTCGCTGCTGTCGGTGCAAGTCGAAGACCTGCTGCACCTGTCGTCGCGCTTCGTCGGTGACGACCGGGCGCATAAAAGCTTCCTGCGCTTCGCCTTCACCCAGGGCCAGGACTTCAACCCTGGCCAGAACGCCAACGGCGAATGGATCGCCCACACCGAACGCCTGCTGGCCGGTGTGCTGGGCACCTCTTCGGCACGCGCGGTGGTCAAGGCAGCCATCGAAGGCCGCGAGATGCAGCTTGAGGACGTGGTGCGCATCGCCGACGAAGCCTCGGAAGTGCTGGAGTTCAACCGCGCCCTGTTGCAAGGCGCCATCGAGAACATCACCCAGGGCATCAGTGTGGTCGACCAGTCGCTGCGCCTGGTGGCCTGGAACCGCCGCTACCTGGAGCTGTTCGACTACCCCGAGGGTTTGATCGGGGTCGGCCGGCCGATTGCCGACATCATTCGCTTCAACGCCGAACGCGGCCTGTGCGGCCCTGGCGAGGCCGAAGTCCACGTGGCCAGGCGTCTGCACTGGATGCGCCAGGGCCGTGCGCACACCTCCGAACGGCTGTTTCCCAATGGTCAGGTGATCGAACTGATCGGCAACCCAATGCCCGGCGGCGGTTTCGTCATGAGTTTTACCGACATCACCGCGTACCGCGAGGCGGAAAAGGTCCTCAAGGATGTCAATGAGAGCCTTGAACAAAGGGTAACCGAGCGCACCCATGAACTGTCACAGCTCAACCAGGCACTGGGCGAGGCCAAGGCACATGCCGAGTCGGCCAACGAATCAAAAAGCCGCTTTCTGGCCGCCGTCAGCCATGACCTGATGCAACCGCTCAATGCTGCGCGGCTGTTTTCCGCCGCGCTGTCGGCGCAGCAGGAAGGCATTTCCTGCGACGCCCAGCAACTGATCCAGCACCTGGACAGCTCATTGCGTTCAGCCGAAGACCTGATCAGCGATCTGCTGGATATTTCGCGCCTGGAGAACGGCAAGATCGCCCCGGATCGTCAGCCCTTTGTCCTCAACAGCCTGTTCGACACACTCGGCACCGAGTTCAAGGCTCTGGCTCAGGACCAAGGCATCCCGTTCAGGGTGCGGGGCAGCGCGTTGCGGGTCGACAGTGATATCAAGCTGCTGCGCCGGGTCTTGCAGAACTTCCTGACCAACGCCTTCCGTTATGCCAAAGGCCCGGTGTTGCTGGGTGTGAGGCGTCGCGGCCGGCATCTGAACCTTGAGGTCTGGGATCGCGGGCCAGGCATTGCGCAGGACAAGCTGCGGGTGATTTTCGAGGAGTTCAAGCGTCTGGACAGCCATCAGACCCGCGCCGAAAAAGGCCTGGGGCTGGGGCTGGCGATTGCCGATGGCTTGTGCCGGGTGCTTGATCATCCGTTGCAGGTTCGCTCATGGCCGGGCCGTGGCAGTGTGTTCAGTGTGCAGGTGCCACTGGCCGAGACTCAGCCGCTGGCGCAGGCGGTGGTGGTCGAGGCGGACAAGCAGCCGCTCAATGGGACGCAGGTACTGTGTGTCGATAACGAAGACAGCATCTTGATCGGCATGCAGAGCCTGTTGAGTCGCTGGGGTTGTCAGGTGTGGACCGCGCGCAATCGCAGTGAGTGTCAGGCGTTGCTGGACACGGGGGTCCGGCCGCACCTGGCGCTGGTCGATTACCACCTGGATGACGGTGAGACCGGCGCTGAGTTAATGGCCTGGTTACGCACGCGGCTGGGTGAGCCGGTGCCGGGGGTGGTGATCAGTGCCGATGGTCGCCAGGAGTTGATTGCGCAGGTGCATGCAGCCGGGCTGGATTACCTGCCCAAGCCGGTCAAGCCTGCGGCGTTGCGGGCGTTGTTGAGTCGGCATGTGGATTTGCATTGAGGATATAGGGCTCAACCGCAGGACTAATGATCAACGCG
Organism: Pseudomonas sp. 21LCFQ010; assembly: GCF_024129905.1. Taxonomy (NCBI): domain Bacteria; kingdom Pseudomonadati; phylum Pseudomonadota; class Gammaproteobacteria; order Pseudomonadales; family Pseudomonadaceae; genus Pseudomonas; species Pseudomonas sp. 21LCFQ010. The sequence goes on from NZ_JAMYDZ010000010.1 coordinate 23,818, forward strand.
GTCTCTGCGGGAACGAGTTCGCTCGTGAAGAGGCCGGTAAAATTCATACATCTATTGTGAATGTGCTGCACTCTTCGCTAGCACGGCGATCTTTCGATCAATGGAAAATCCAATACCGAGTTGCTTGAGACGCAGGTTTCGCCCTGCTGGGCGAGTTACTTTGGAGCGCCAACGTAACCAAAATGCTTGCGACGGCTAGTCCCGCTTCAAGCGGGATTCGAAGAGCAAAAGCAGAAGCAAGATCAACAGCAACGGCGACCTTTGTCGTCCGCTCGATTCAGTGCCCTCTGCGGTAGGGAAATACGTCGATCACGTTGCCGGCGCGGATGTCGGTTTGAACGCTTTGCCACCAGTGGGCATCGAACAGTTCGCCATGCAGGCGGGTAAAAAGCTGGCGTTGTTCGCGGTCGGCGAACAGGAAGGTAGGGAACTCTTCGGGAAAAACGTCGTGGGGGCCGACGGCGTACCAAGGCTCAGCGGCCCATTCATCTTCCGGGGTGCGCGGTGCAGGGATGCGGCGGAAGTTGACCTGGGTGAGCAGGCTGATTTCGTCGTAGTCGTAGAACACCACCCGACCATGACGGGTGACGCCGAAGTTTTTCAGCAGCATGTCGCCGGGAAAGATGTTCGCCGCTGCCAGTTGGCGGATCGCCAGGCCGTAGTCGTCCAGTACTTCATGTCGCTGCGCCGCGCTGGCCTGCTCCAGATACAGGTTCAACGGCATCATCCGCCGTTCGGTCCAGCAATGGCGGATCAGCACCGTATCACCATCCACCACCTGGACAGTCGACGGCGCTGCCAATAGCAGCTCGGTCAGGCAGGCAGGTTCGAAGCTGGTCAAGGCAAAGCGAAAATCGGCAAATTCCTGGGTGTCGGCCATGCGGCCGACCCGGTCGCTGTTTTTCACCAGCCGGTAACGGTCGATCACCGTGGCACGGTCAACCAGCTTGGCCGGCGCAAAGCGGTCGCGGATGATCTTGAACACGGTATTGAAGCCAGGCAGGGTAAATACGCTCATGACCATGCCCGGAACACCCGGGGCCATGACAAAACGGTCGTCAGTGCGATTGAGATGACGAATCAGGGCCCGGTAGAACTCCGACTTGCCCTGCTTGTAGAAGCCGATCGAGCTGTACAGCTCGGCCAGGTGCTTGCCCGGCAGGATGCGCTTGAGAAAGGCCACGAACTGCCTGGGCACCCGCACATCAACCATGAAGTATGAGCGAGTGAAGGAGAAGATGATCGACACCTCGGCCTCGTCGACAATCAGGGTGTCAATCCGCAGGCCCTCGCCTTGGTGGTGCAGCAGGGCAATCACCAACGGCCAGTGTTCATCTGCGGTAAACAGCCGGCCTACCAGGTACGCGCCCTTGTTGCGGTAGAACACGCAGGTAAACAGTTCGATACACAGTTCAGGGTCACGCACCACCCAGTCCGGCAAGTTGGCTTGCAGCAGCGCCTCAAGGCGCAGCAGGTCTGCGTCCAGGTCGCAGTAAGGGACCTTGAAGCGGTAATCATTGAAAATCCTGCGCAGCAGCACCGGCAGGTTGCCATTGGGCCAGTAACGCCGGATCTGCGCGAGCGCAGGCTTGCCCCGTAACGGTGGACAAGTGCTGTGCACGAACATGCAGCCATCGCTGATCAGGTCATGACTGAACAACCCGCAGAACACCGAGTTGAACCAGGTCTCGGCCAGTTCGCCGTCGCGGCGCGGGGCGATCAGGCCGGTGAACAGGGTCTTGATCAGGGGCCATCCCCTCACCCCCGGCCAGCGCTCACCGGCAAAGCGTCGGCGCAGCCGGACAATGGTGCGGTTGACCTGAACTTCATAGAGTTCGATGCGCTGCGCGGAGGCATCCTGAATGGCTTGCCAGCGCGCTTGCTCGAAGCGTTGCCGGGCAGCGTCGGTGATGCGCCGGAAATGCCTGCGGTAATCGTCAAAGCCGGCCAGGATCAGCCGGGCGATGGCCTGCGCGAGGGGGTGGGGAGGCACGGTCAATCCTCCAGAGCGCCCTCTATGGGGCACCCTATGGGCGTGAGTATCTGCCGGCCCCTACCCCGTTATGGGCTCAACCAAACAGCCAGTAACCCAGCAGGGTCAGCACCAGCACGGCCAGCACCGGGCGCAGGATGCGGTAGGCCTTGGGGTTGCTGCGCTTGAACTGCTTGACCTGAGTGCTGATCACGTTGCTGAAGCGCTTGCTGAAAGCATAGGCCTGGTTGATGCCGCCGACGCGCTCGTCGTCGAGATTCTGCGGCGCGGTGGCGCGGCCCAGAAAGGCGCTGACGCTGCGGTTGATGCGGGTCATCAGGTTATTGGTCAGTGGCCGCTCGACATCACAGAACAGAATCACCCGGGTCACGCTGGTCTCGTTCTTGACCCAGTGCACGTAGGTTTCGTCGAACATCACGTCTTCACCGTCACGCCAGGCGTACTCCTCGCCATCGACGAAGATCCGGCAGGCGTCGGAGTTGGGCGTCGACAGGCCCAGGTGATAGCGCAGCGAACCGGCGAACGGGTCGCGATGCGGGTTGAGGTGGCTGTCGCCAGGCAGCAAGGCGAACATCGCGCCCTTGACGTTGGGGATGCTGTTGACCAGCGCCACGGTTTGCGGGCACAGGGTTTCGGCCGACGGCAGGGCCTTGTCGTACCATTTCAGGTAAAACCGCTTCCAGCCTTTCTTGAAGAACGAGCCAAAACCGGCGTCGTTATCCTTGGCTGCAGCACGGATGTAACCCTCGTCGAACAGGCGCATGGCCTCTTCACGAATGACTTGCCAGTTGTCCTTGAGCACATCGAGCTCGGGAAACTCGCGGCGGTCCAGGTATGGCTTGGACGGCACTTTGGAAAACAGGTACATCAGGCTGTTGTAAGGAGCGAACAACGCCGAATGATTGACAAACTGACGCAGCAGCGGCAAGCGTGCCCGGCCACGCAAGTGGACGTACAGCGTGCTGCCCACGAACAACAGCAGGATCGACGCCTTTACAGCGAACGATAGGGTCATGGAGCTCTCCTTGAAAACCAACGGGCGGCCTTTGGATCAAGGCCGCCCGTCAGTTCGGGTCGTAAGGCAAATACTGTTCAGTTAAGTGCTTTATGGCCCCGGTGGGAGCGAGCTTGCTCGCGAAGAGGCCGGTAAAGCCACAGCACCTGCTGCGAATGTGCTGCCGTCTTCGTTGTGGTCCGGCACTCCGGCAAGCCAACTCCCACCGGTCTAACTGAACAGTATTGGTCGTAAGGCCGGTACGCACCGGCCAGAAGTTCTTCAGCGCATCAAGCACTTAACAAGTCGGCCATCATAAACCTTTGACCGACCGGCAAGAAACTCACTGCTGCAATTGCTGGTCGGTGAACAGGTCGCTGAACAGCATGCTCGACAGGTAGCGCTCGCCCGAGTCGGGCAGGATCACCACCAGGGTCTTGCCCTGCATCTCGGGCTTTTCAGCCAGCCGCACGGCAGCGGCCATGGCAGCACCGCAGGAAATACCGCACAGGATGCCCTCTTCCTGCATCAGGCGCAGGGCCATGCTCTTGGCTTCGTCTTCGCTGACAGACTCGACGCGGTCGAGCAGCGACAGATCGAGGTTGTTCGGGATGAACCCGGCGCCGATGCCCTGAATCTTGTGCGGGGCCGGCTTGATTTCTTCACCAGCCAGCGCCTGGGCGATGATCGGCGAGGTCTCAGGCTCGACCGCCACCGACAGGATCGGCTTGCCAGCGGTTTGTTTGATGTAGCGCGAGACGCCGGTGATGGTGCCGCCGGTACCAACACCCGCGACCAGCACGTCGATCGCGCCGTCGGTATCAGCCCAGATTTCCGGGCCGGTGGTTTTCTCGTGAATCGCCGGGTTGGCCGGGTTGTCGAACTGCGCCGGCATGAAGTACTCGCCGGGGTTGGCCGCCAGCAACTCTTCAGCCTTGGCAATCGCGCCTTTCATGCCCTTGGCAGGCTCGGTCAACACCAGCTCTGCACCGAGCGCCTTGAGCACTTTGCGGCGCTCCAGGCTCATGGAGGACGGCATGGTCAGGATCAGCTTGTAGCCCCGCGCCGCCGCAACGAAGGCCAGACCAATGCCGGTGTTGCCGGAAGTCGGTTCGACAATGGTCATGCCCGGCTTGAGTTTGCCGCTGCTCTCGGCGTCCCAGACCATGTTCGCGCCGATCCGGCATTTGACCGAATAGCCAGGGTTGCGACCTTCGATCTTGGCCAGGATGGTCACGCCGCGCGGCGCTATCCGGTTGATCTGCACCAGCGGCGTATTGCCGATGGAGTGGGCATTGTCTGCATAGATCCGGCTCATGACGGTGTCCTTGTTGCAAAGGCATTTGAGAAAGACCCAACAGCCTATGCGCAAGGCTGTTTTGCGTCCAGTCACAGCGAAACGATTGATCTTGACGGCAGTCAACTCTCAACAGCCTGTTAACCGTCTTTTCGAGGCCAATACCATGAAACGTCGCTACCGCTGGCCATTATGGACCCTGGCCGGTCTGGCCAGCCTGCTGCTGGCCCTGCACCTGGCCCTGCCTTATCTGGTGCGCGACTACCTGAACGACAAGCTGGCAGACATGGGCGATTACCGTGGCCGCATCGCCGATGTCGAGCTGGCCTGGTGGCGCGGCGCCTATCGGATCAAGGCGCTGCAGATCGTCAAGGTCGACGGCAAAGTGCCGGTGCCGTTTCTGCAGGCGCCGCTGATCGAACTGGCCATAAGCTGGCGCTCGCTGTGGCAGGATCATGCCGTGGTCGGTGAGGTGATTTTCAGCGAACCGCAACTCAACTTCGTCGACGGCGGCCAAGACCGCAGCGCTTCGCAGACCGGTCAGGGCACCGACTGGCGGGCGCAACTGGATAAAGTCCTGCCGTTCACCCTCAACGAGTTGCGCATCGATAACGGCCAGATCACCTTCAATAACTTCAGTACCACCCCGAAAGTGCGTATCGAGGTCGATCAGGTCAACGCCAGCCTGTACAACCTGACCAACGTGGTCGACCTGCAGGGCCCTCGGGACGCACGCTTCGAAGGCAAGGCCCGGCTGTTGCAGAGCGCCCGCCTTGAAAGCACCGCCACGTTCGATCCGATGAACAACTTTCAGGACTTTGACTTTCGTCTGCGCGCCACCGGCATAGAGCTCAAACGCATGAACGACTTTGCCTCGGCCTATGGCAAGTTCGACTTCAACGCCGGGCACGGCGATCTGGTCATCGAAGCCCAGGCGGTCGACGGCCGGCTGGACGGCTACATTAAGCCCTTGCTGCGCGACGTCGAGGTGTTCAACTGGCAGCAGGACGTCGAGAACCAGAACAAGGGCTTGTTGCGCTCGGTCTGGGAGGCCCTGGTCGGCGCCAGTGAAACCGTGCTCAAAAACCAGCAAAAGAACCAGTTCGCGACCCGTGTAGCGCTGTCCGGCAGCGTCAAGCAGCAGAACATCAGTGGCTTGCAGGCGTTCTGGGGGATTTTGCGCAATGGCTTTATCCAGGCCTTCAATGCCCGATATGAAGGCACCGATGCGCAGTGATACAGGCTATATTCATCCCTTTGCCCGGGTTACGAGGATCCATCAACGATGAAGTTCGAAGGCACCGCCACCTACGTCGCCACCGACGACCTCAAACTGGCGGTCAACGCCGCCGTCACTCTGGAGCGACCGTTGCTGGTCAAAGGCGAGCCAGGCACCGGCAAGACCTTGCTGGCCGAGCAGTTGGCCGAATCCTTTGGCGCACGGCTGATCACCTGGCACATCAAGTCCACCACCAAGGCCCATCAGGGCTTGTACGAGTACGATGCGGTCAGCCGCCTGCGCGACTCGCAACTGGGCGTGGACAAGGTTCACGACGTGCGCAACTACCTGAAAAAGGGCAAGCTCTGGGAAGCCTTCGAAGCACCCGAGCGGGTGATTCTGCTGATCGACGAGATCGACAAGGCCGATATCGAGTTCCCTAACGACCTGCTGCAAGAACTCGACCGCATGGAGTTCTACGTCTACGAGACCGACGAGACCATCAAGGCCCGGCACCGGCCGATCATCATCATTACCTCCAATAACGAGAAGGAACTGCCCGACGCCTTCCTGCGCCGTTGCTTCTTCCATTACATCGCCTTCCCCGACCGCCAGACACTGCAAAAGATCGTCGATGTGCACTTCCCGAACATCAAGCAAAGCCTGGTCAGCGAAGCGCTGGATGTGTTTTTCGATGTGCGCAAAGTGCCGGGCCTCAAGAAGAAGCCCTCGACCTCGGAACTGGTCGACTGGCTGAAGCTGTTGATGGCCGACGAGATTGGCGAAGAAGTGCTGCGCGAGTGCAATCCGACCAAGGCCATTCCACCGCTGGCCGGTGCCTTGGTGAAGAACGAGCAGGATGTGCAATTGCTCGAACGCCTGGCGTTCATGAGCCGGCGCGGCAACCGCTGAACAAAGGCCCTCGCCATGCTGATCAATCTGTTTAACGAAATGCGTGCCGCAAAAGTACCGGTGTCGTTGCGCGAACTGCTGGACCTGATCGAGGCCCTGCAACAACGTGTGGTGTTTGCCGATATCGACGAGTTCTACTTTCTGGCCCGCACCATTCTGGTCAAGGACGAGCGCCACTTTGACAAGTTCGACCGGGCTTTTGGCGCTTACTTCAATGGCCTGCAGGATCTTGATGATGCGCTGCAGGCGCTGATTCCCGAAGACTGGTTGCGCAAGGAATTCGAACGTTCGCTGACGCCTGAAGAGCGGGCGCAGATCCAGTCACTCGGAGGCCTGGACAAACTGCTGGAGGCGTTCAAGCAGCGCCTGGCCGAACAGAAAGAGCGCCACGCTGGCGGCAACAAGTGGATCGGCACCGGCGGCACCAGCCCGTTTGGCTCCGGAGGCTATCACCCCGAAGGCATCCGGGTGGGCGATGCCGGGCAGCGTCAGGGCAAGGCGGTCAAAGTCTGGGACCAACGCGAGTACCGCAACCTCGATGATCAGGTCGAGCTGGGCACCCGCAACCTGAAAGTCGCACTGCGAAGGCTGCGCAAGTTCGCCCGTGAGGGGGCGGCCGAAGAGCTGGACCTCGATGGCACTATCGAACACACCGCGCGCGATGCGGGACTGCTGAACATCCAGATGCGCCCGGAGCGGCGCAACGCCGTGAAACTGCTGTTGCTGTTCGACATTGGCGGCTCGATGGATGCGCATGTGAAGGTTTGCGAAGAGCTGTTCTCGGCGTGCAAGACCGAGTTCAAGCACCTGGAGTATTACTATTTCCACAACTTCGTTTATGAAACGCTGTGGAAGGATAATCAGCGGCGCAATGCCGAGCGCATCGCCACCCAGGACGTGCTGCATACCTATGGCGCCGATTACAAAGTGATCTTCGTCGGTGATGCGTCCATGGCACCTTATGAGATCACCCATGCCGGTGGCAGCGTCGAACACTGGAACGAGGAGCCGGGCCATTTGTGGATGCAGCGGTTCATGAGCAAGTTCAAAAAGCTGGTGTGGATCAACCCTTACCCGAAGGATGTCTGGGATTACACCACCTCGACGCACATTGTGCGCGACCTGGTGGAACAGCGGATGTATCCGCTGACCCTGGAAGGGCTGGAGGAAGGGATTCGTTATTTAGCCAAGTAAGAGCGGCCGATACGGTTCAGCCGGGAAGCCTTCGCGGCTAAAGCCGCTCCTACGGGGCCGTGTTTACTGCGCGACAGCGCGGCGCCGAGGCGGCGGGCGATCTCCTGCGGACAATCACCAGCGTTTTGCTCAACGCCACTCGGCGCGCATTTTCGGTTTGCGCCGGCCGCCGTTGACCACCCAGCCCAGCAGCAGGAACAGGCCTTCAACCAGGAAGGTGAGGATGACCGCGCTGGCGATACCCCAGCCGATCACCACGGGGGTGAGCAGCAGTTGCCAGGTGTAGCCATCAAGGGTTTCGCGGCGGATGTCAGGGTCGGCGGCAGTCGCGACGTGCCAGGCTTTGCCGGCCATGGAGCCTTGCAGGCCCAGCCATTGACGTTCCAGTACCTGGGTGCGGCTGAGCAGGTTTTCGATGTTGCTGGCGTCGTTGCGAAATACCGGGTCTTCGCTGTTGCGGTAGTGCTGGATCAGTGCCTGAATGTCACCGTTGAAGAACTGCTGCGCGGTCGCCTTGAAGCCCTTGATCGCCTGCTGCGCCTCGATCAGGTGCGCCTCGACCCGCTTGCTGTAATCACTGATGAACCCTGGCGCCTGGACGCCGAACAACAGTGCGGTGGTGAACAGAACCAGTCGCAGGTAACTACGCAGCATCGATATCCCTCTTTTTGATTTTTTGGCGGGTCGGTCGTTCAAAGCAGGTATTACGGTGTTGCGGTGGTGCCGTGGGTTACACACTCCCCCTTGCGCCACAGCCCCCACTGGCCCGGTTCGTAACCGGTCCAGGTCTCATTCTCGGTCAAGGCTTCGGTGGCGATCACGGTGACCACGTCGTGGGGCGTTGTTTCAGCCTGGAAATCGACGATCACATCGACATCCTTCAACCGCGCAGGGCCAAATGGCGCCCGTCGGGTAATGTGCACCAGCTTGGTGGAACAAAAGCAAAATAGCCAGTCGCCATCACTCAGCAAGCCATTGAATACCCCTTTGCCACGGTACTCGTTACAGGCCTCTACCAGCGTTGGCAAAAGCTGCTCGATTTCCACGGGCTCAGGGTACGCCTCGCGAATGCGGTTAAGCAGGTCGCAGAACGCCGCTTCGCTGTCAGTATCGCCCACCGGCCTATAGAAACTGTGCTGCGGATTGAAATCCGCCAGCTGGCCATTGTGGGCAAAGCACCAGTTCCGGCCCCACAGTTCACGTACAAACGGGTGCGTGTTGGACAGGCAGACTTTGCCGACGTTGGCCTGGCGGATATGGCCGATCACCACTTCGCTCTTGATCGGATAACGCTGTACCAACTGCGCGACTTCCGACTCGCTGCTGGCCGCCGGATCCTGAAACAGGCGCAGGCCGCGCCCCTCATAAAAACCGATGCCCCAGCCATCACGGTGCGGACCGGTGCGGCCGCCGCGCTGCATCAGGCCGGTAAAGCTGAAAACGATATCAGTCGGGACATTGGCACTCATGCCCAGCAGTTCACACATGTTCAGGTACTCGCTTCAAAACATTGCCTGCGCAGGCGTACAGCCGGCGCCCCCACGAAGCGAAAGGTTACAGCCGCGGCTCGACCCGGGTGCGCAGCGTCGGCGCCGGTTCCGGGCTGCGGGCGTAAGGCTCACTCTTGCCGAACGGCTCATCGTCCTCATCATCCTGCGCAGCGGCCTGTTGCTTGCGGGCTTCAAGCTGCTCCTGGCGTGCCTTGCGGCTTTTTTCGATGGGCATGCGCACCAGCACGAACACCAGGTAAGCAATGAACGCACACAGACCGTACATGGCAAGGTCGAGCACTGCAGTCCAGACATTGCTGCCCACCTTGAACAGCAGATCCAGTGCCGAAATGGCCACCGCCGGCGCGTAAAGATCACGTGCCGGATCAACCACGGTCGGGGTAAACAGCAGCACCGCGCCAATCACCCGCAGCGGCTCCTTGAGGTAGCGCCACATCCAGCCGGTCATTACAAACAGCACCAGCAGGCAGCCCAATGCGGCAACGGCGTAGAGACCCCAAGCGATCAGATAGTCATGTTCAGTCATGTGGTGCGTGGTCAGCCAGTCAAATAGACGCTTATGATAACGGCTTTTCACGGCCCCGGCGCGTCCGGCATGTGAACCACGTTTTATCCAGGAGAGCCCGGCATGACTTCACCTACTACCTGCGCCAGCGCCCCTGTAGCCCGTAAGGCCGATGGCCAGGACCCTTATGTCTGGCTGCAAGAGCGCGACAGCACTGAAGTACTCGATTACCTGAAAGCCGAAAACGCTTATACCGATGCACAGCTAGGCGACCAACAGGCTCTGCGCGAGGCGCTGTTTGAAGAAATCAAAGCGCGCATCCAGGAGACCGACCTTTCGCTGCCCTCGCCCTGGGGCCCGTACCTGTATTACACCCGCACCACCGCCGGCGACGAATATGCCCGGCATTACCGCTGCGCACGCCCGGCCGACGGCTCCCATCAGGCAGACGAACCCAGCGAACAGCTGTTGCTGGACCCGAACGTACTGGCCAACGGCGGTTTCCTGTCGCTGGGCAGCTTCAGCATCAGCCCTGACCACCGCCGTCTGGCCTACAGCCTGGACACCTCGGGCGATGAGATCTACCAGTTGTTCGTCAAGGAACTGGACAGCGGCGAGGTGCACAGCCTGCCCTTCGAGGACTGCGACGGGAGCATGACCTGGGCCAATGACAGCCAGACCCTGTTCTTCGCAACGCTGGACGACACCCACAGACCCTGGAAGCTCCATCGCCATCGTTTGGGCGAGGCAAATGCCGAGGAGGTGTTTTGCGAGCCGGACGGGCGCTTTTTCCTGCAATGCGCACGCAGCAGCTCGGAGCGCCAGTTGCTGCTGCAACTGGGCAGCAAGACCACCAGCGAAGCCTGGGTACTGGACGCCGATCAGCCAGCGCAGGCGTTCACTTGCCTGGCACCACGGGTCGAAGGCCACGAATATGACGTCGACCATGGCCTGCTCGATGGCCAATGGACCTGGTTCATTCGCAGCAACCAGGACGGTATCAACTTCGCGCTTTACCAGGCACCGGCCACCGGTATTCCAGCCCGCGCCGACTGGCAGCCGCTGGTGCCCCACAGCGAAACAGTGATGCTCAATGGCGTGACCCTCAATGCCAAAGCCATCACCCTGAGCCTGCGTGAAGGCGGCCTGCCAGTGATCGAGGTGCGCCCGCAGAACCTGCCGTCCTACCGCGTGCAGTTGCCTGATGCCGCCTACAGCCTGTACGTGCAGGACAGCCTGGAGTTCGACAGCGACCGTATTCGTCTGCGCTACCAGTCACTGAACCGCCCGTCTCAGGTACGCCAGTTGCAACTGGACAACGGCCAGCAACAGGTACTCAAGCAGACCCCGGTACTCGGCGAGTTCGATGCCGATGCCTATGTGAGTCAGCGCCTGTGGGCAACCGCCGCCGACGGCACTCAAGTGCCGATCAGCCTGGTGGTGCGCCGTGACTGCCTGGGCCAGCCGACGCCGGTTTACCTGTATGGCTACGGCGCCTACGGCGCGAGCCTCGACCCGTGGTTTTCCCATGCCCGCCTGAGCCTGCTCGACCGCGGCGTAGCCTTTGCCATCGCCCACGTGCGTGGCGGCGGCGAGCTGGGCGAAGCCTGGTATCGCGCCGGCAAGCAGGAACACAAACACAACACCTTCGGCGACTTCATTGCCTGCGCCGAACACCTGATCGACAAAGGCCTGACCCGTGCCGGGCAACTGGTGATCAGCGGCGGCAGCGCTGGCGGGTTGTTGATCGGCGCGGTACTCAACCAGCGCCCTGAACTTTTCCGTGCGGCAATTGCCGAAGTGCCGTTTGTCGACGTGCTCAACACCATGCTCGACCCGGAGCTGCCACTGACCGTCACCGAATACGACGAATGGGGTAATCCGCAAGAATCGCAAGTGTATGAGCGGATCAAAGCCTATGCGCCTTATGAAAACGTCCAGGCCCAGGCCTACCCGGCGACGCTGGTGATCGCCGGTTACAACGACAGCCGCGTGCAGTACTGGGAGGCAGCCAAGTGGGTGGCGCGGTTGCGCGAGCACAAGACCGACGACAACCTGCTGCTGCTCAAGACCGAGCTGGGCGCCGGCCATGGCGGCATGAGCGGCCGCTATCAGGGCCTGCGGGATGTGGCACTTGAGTACGGTTTCGTGTTCAAAGTGCTTAACCTGGCAGGTTGATAGCCGTGCTTCGCAGCCAGACCGTCATCGGGCGCCTGGCTGCGACAAGCGTTGACCGTGAGCGTAAACCAATCAGAACAAGACCGAATCATGCCTGAACCGTCCAACATGAACACCGCGATTCACACCATGCTGCTCGACTGCGGGCTGTTTGATTCCGTGTCATCCAGCGAGTTGGCCAGCGTCGCCGGTTATTTCAGCATCACTGAATTCGACAAGGACCAGGTCATCTTCAATGAAGGCGACCCCGGAACCTTCATGTGCATCATTGACCAAGGCAGCGTGGTGGTGCGCAAACTCAACCCCGATGGCCAGGCGGTGGATATCGCCAGCCTGCGCCGCGGCCGGGCGTTGGGCGAAATGGCCGTGCTCGATGGCGAACGTCGCTCGGCCAGTTGCATCGCTGCCAGCCACTGCCAGTTGCTGACCCTGGGGCGTGACTCGCTGGACAAGATGATCGAGGAGGCGCCGAAGATTGCGGCAAAGATTATTCGCGCATTGGCGATTTCATTGTCCAGGCGGCTGCGCATGGTCGATGGGCAGTTGCTTGCACAGCAGGTTTGACAGCCTGATAGACTGACGGCGTATTCCACACCTGCAGCAAGGCCATTGTATGAGCACGCCGTCGAACACTTCCAAACTGGACCGCATCCTCGCCGAAACCCAGCGCGAACGGGAAAAAGGCTACCGTGACAAGGCCCTGCGCATGTACCCGCATGTCTGCGGGCGCTGCGCCCGGGAGTTTTCCGGCAAGCGCCTGAGCGAGCTGACGGTGCACCATCGTGACCACAACCACGACAACAACCCGCAGGACGGCTCGAACTGGGAGTTGCTGTGCCTGTACTGCCATGACAACGAACATGCGCGATACACCGACCAGCAGTACTTCAGCGAAGACTCACTGAGCACACCGAAAATCGCCAAGGCCACGCATAACCCGTTTGCGGCGCTGGCAGGCTTGATGAAGAAGGATGAGTGAGCGCTGCACAGCCACTCATGCTTTTTCACCTGACGTAAATGTAATCACCCGCCGCAGTGCGTTATGGCATCTTCACGCCCATCGATGCATGGGACTTCTACTGCGATGCCTTTCAAGACTTCACGACGTACGTTCGTTCAGGGCCTGGCCGCCGGCGGGCTGCTGGGTGGGCTGGGCCTGCTGCCTGCGCCGCTGCGGGCCGCTGCGGTCGGCAATCAGCAGCCGCTGGAACTGAACGGCACCGAATTCGAGCTGTTCATCGGTGAAACGCCGGTGAACATCACCGGCCGACCGCGTACCGCACTGACCATCAATAACGGCTTGCCCGGCCCGCTGTTGCGCTGGCGTGAGGGCGATACGGTGACGGTGCGCGTGCGTAACCGGCTGCAAGAACCGACCTCCATTCACTGGCACGGCATCATCCTGCCAGCCAATATGGACGGTGTACCGGGCCTGAGTTTTGCCGGAATCGCCCCTGACGGCATGTATGAGTACCGCTTCAAGGTGCGCCAGAACGGCACCTACTGGTATCACAGCCACTCCGGGTTACAGGAGCAGGCCGGGGTCTACGGGCCGCTGATCATCGATGCCAGGCAACCCGAGCCGTTCGAGTACCAGCGTGAGCATGTGGTGATGCTCACTGACTGGACCGACGAGAAACCTGCCACGCTGCTGAAGAAACTCAAGCAGCAAGGCGATTACTATAATCGCCAGAAACGCACCCTGATCGACTTCATTGACGACGTCGGCCGGCACGGCTGGAGCCAGACTGTCGCCGATCGGAAAATGTGGGCGCAGATGCGCATGAACCCCACCGATATCGCTGATGTCGGCGGCGCGACCTACACCTACCTGATGAACGGCCAGGCACCGGACATGAACTGGACCGGGCTGTTCACGCCCGGCGAAAAGGTCCGCCTGCGGCTGATCAACGGCTCGGCCATGAGCTACTTCGACCTGCGCATACCGGGCCTGAAAATGACCGTGGTTGCCGCCGATGGCTTGCATGTCGAACCCGTGACCGTCGATGAACTGCGTATCGCCGTGGCAGAAACCTATGACGTGATCATCGAGCCACAGGCCCCCGCCTATACCCTGTTCGCCCAGGCCATGGACCGCAGCGGCTTTGCCTGCGGCACGCTGGCCAGCCAGCCGGGGCTGCGTGCGCCAGTGCCGCAGTTGGACCCACGGCCACTGCTGGGCATGGCCGATATGAACATGAGCCATGCGGGCATGGGCCATGACCAGATAAACCATGGCCAAATGAATCACGCCGCCATGCCAGCGATGCCGGGCATGCAGCATGGCAGCGGTTCGCAACCCATCGAACACCCCGCCAGCGAAGAGGGCAATCCGCTGGTTGATATGCAGACCACCCAGCCAACGGCCAAGCTGGATGATCTAGGTATCGGCCTGCGCGATAACGGCCGACGGGTGCTGACTTACGCTGACCTGCGCAGCCGCTTCGCTGACCCCGATGGCCGCGAGCCAGGCCGCAGCATTGAACTGCACCTGACCGGGCACATGGAAAAATTCGCCTGGTCGTTCAATGGTGTGAAGTTTTCCGACGCCGAACCCTTGTTGCTCAGGTATGGCGAGCGGGTGCGTATCGTGCTGGTCAACGACACCATGATGACCCACCCCATTCACTTGCATGGCATGTGGAGCGATCTGGAGGACGAGCACGGGCGCTTCATGGTCCGCAAGCACACCATCGACATGCCGCCCGGCACGCGGCGCAGCTACCGGGTGACTGCCGACGCGCTGGGCCGCTGGGCCTATCACTGCCACCTGCTGTACCACATGGAGACCGGCATGTTCCGCGAAGTGAGGGTACAAGAATGAGCCTGACGCACATGAGCCGCCGCCCTGCCCTGCTATTGACCACCAGCCTGCTGTTCAGCCCGGTCGCGCTGGCCGCGCAAGGCACCGGTCACAATATGGACCACTCCAGCCACGGCGCCATGGCGGACCCTGCCATGCACGCCCAGCCGCTAGACGAGCATGCAGGACACGCGCCTGCGCCCGCCACTGATGCTCATCAGGGTCACGCAGGCCACGACATGAGCACACACAGCGGCCATTCAATGCCAGCCGCCGTTGCCTCGCCAGTCCCGCCCCTGACCGACGCTGACCGGGCGGCGGTGTACCAGCACCCGGCAGGGCACCAGATGCACGACAACGCCTGGAATCACCAGGTGTTGCTGGACAGGCTCGAACGGCAGGATGGCGAACACGGCAGTGCGCTGGCCTGGAATGTCGACGGCTGGGTCGGTGGGGACATCGACCGGTTGTGGTTACGCAGCGAGGGCGAACGCAGTCAAGGGCGTACCGAGCACGCCGAAGTACAGGCGCTGTGGGGCCATTCAATTTCGCCCTGGTGGGATTTGCTGGGTGGCATACGTCAGGACTTCAAGCCCGGTGCCGCGCAAACCTGGGCGGCGTTCGGGATTCAGGGCATGCCGCTGTCCGGGCTGGAAACCGAAGCTACGGCGTTTATCGGCGAAGGCGGCCAGGCTGCGCTACGCCTGGAGGCCGAGTACGACTTGCTGATTACCAACCGGCTGATCCTGCAGCCTTCGGCAGAGGTCAACCTGTATGCCAGCAACGATGAGCAACGCGGGGTCGGTGCAGGTCTTGCCGACAGCGAACTGGGTTTGCGCCTGCGCTATGAGATCCGCCGCGAGTTTGCGCCCTATATCGGCGTGACCTGGAACCATCGCTACGGCAATAGCGCTGACTACGCCAGGGCTGAGGGTGAAGCGCGCAGTGAAACACGGCTGGTGCTGGGGGTACGGCTGTGGTTCTGAATCTGCCGTATACTTGCCGGCTTTTCTCCAGAGCACTTCACCGTGGGCAACAAACGCTACGCCTGTATCGGACTGTATAACCCCAAATCCCCGGAAAATGTCGGCTCGGTCATGCGCGCCGCCGGTTGCTATGGCGTGGCGTCGGTGTTCTACACCGGTAAACGCTATGAGCGCGCCAGGGACTTTGTTACCGACACCAAGAAGATCCACCAGGATATCCCGCTGATCGGTATTGAAGACCTCAAACAGATCCTGCCGCTGGGCTGCACGCCAGTGGCAGTCGAGCTGGTCGAAGGTGCCCGCGCCTTGCCGGAGTACACCCACCCTGATCGCGCCCTGTATATCTTCGGCCCGGAAGATGGCTCGCTGGACCAGGAGATCCGCGACTGGTGCGAGGACGTGGTGTACATCCCTACCGAAGGCTGCATGAACCTCGCGGCGACGGTCAATGTGGTGCTCTACGACCGCATGGCCAAGGGCAACAACACCCGCTCCGGTGCGCAGTTCGGTCGTGACAAGGTCACCGAGCCCACGCCAGCCGCCCGCGCAGCCATTGATGCAGATTCGGGGAACAGTTGACTTGGCTGGCAGTCAGTAATGGTTCAACCCGTCAGGAGAGCAATCATGAGCGATACCCCGATCATCGAACGCATTGACCGCCCATTCCCGCCACAACGCCCGGAACAGAACGTTCAGGGCTGGGAGCGCATCACCTCGCTGGCCGGTGGCGTGGCGCTGGTAGGCAAAGGGCTGCGCCGGGGCGGGCTGTTCGGTCTGGTACAGCTGGCCATCGGCGGCGCGGTTCTGGCCCGTGGCATCACCGGCCACTGCTCGGCCAAGAGCCTGCTGGAAAACAGCCGTAGCGATCTGCACCGTGCACGGACCGATATCGAACGTGCCGGCGCCGAACTGCACCATCTGAAAAGAAAAGCCGAAAAAACCGCGCCCAAAGTGATCGAGGCGGTGAAAGAGACGGTCATTGACGAGGTCGCCACCGCGAAGACCTCCAGGCCTGAGATCTGAAGCGTTAGCCGGCGCGGAAAATCAGGTAATCCTCCCAGTCATCTTCAGGCACGCTGTCTTCGCTGAGCATGCGTCCGGACTGGGAGATACGCTTGCGGTGGACCGCCTTGCGGTCACCGCTGACCAAGTGGTGCCACTCAGGCAGATCCTTGCCTTCGCTGACCAGCCGATAACCACAGGTCGGCGGCAGCCACTTGAACTCATCGGCCTGGCCTGGGGTGAGCTGGATACAGTCCGGCACGGCCTCGCGACGGTTCGGGTAGTCCGAACACTGGCACGTCTTGAGGTCCAGCAGCTTGCAGGCGATGCGTGTGTAGTAGACGCTGTTGTCTTCTTCGTCTTCGAGCTTTTGCAGGCAGCACAATCCGCACCCATCGCACAGCGACTCCCACTCATCCCGGTTCAGTTGGTCGAGGCGCTTGTGGATCCAGAAAGGTTCGAGTGTGGCGGTCATGGGCGGCTAAACAGCGTCGGTGCAGGAAAAGGCCGCCAGTCTAGTGGCACAACTGCTGCGGGCCAAGCGCTGGCTGTCGCCAGACTTGTCATTGGTAGTGCGAAACAGTAATTTTGACAGGCTTTGTTACATCCTGATGCCTGCCGACCACGGCCCATCCTGTCTGCCCGTCATTCAACCCCTCCCTACGACAAGGACTGCCATGAGCACTCATCCTCGCGTTGCCGACTTTGACATTCACCCGCAATTCATCCAACGCTGGTCGCCGCGGGCGTTCAGCGATGCGGTGATCCCGGAAGAAACCCTGCTGAGCTTCATCGAAGCCGCGCGCTGGGCGCCTTCGGCCTACAATTCACAGCCTTGGCGCTTCCTGTATGCGCGCCGTGGTACACCGAACTGGGAACGCTACCTGGGCCTGCTCAATGAATTCAACCGCAGCTGGGCCCAGCACGCCTCAGCCTTGGTGGTCATTGTGTCGAAGACCACCTTCACCGCACCGGGCGCCAGCGAAGAAAGCCCGGCCCTGTGGCACACCTTCGACACCGGCTCCGCCTGGGGGCTGTTTGCCCTGCAGGCCAGCCTGAGCGGCTGGCACACCCACGGCATGGCCGGCTTCGATCAGGACCTGACCCGTCAAGAGCTGAAGATTCCGGAGCACTACGCGATTCACGCGGTGATCGCAGTGGGCAAGGCCGGTGACAAGGCAAGCCTGCCGCAATACCTGCAAGGCCGTGAAGTACCGAGCCCGCGCCAGCCGGTCAGCGAGCTGGCTGCCGAAGGTGATTTCAGCCTGTAGGTTGAATCACGCAGCAAACACCGGGCCTCGTAGGAGCTGCTTCAGCGGCGAAGGCTTCGCCGCTGAAGCGGATCGCCGCCCGGCGGCTCCTACGGATTTTGACAGGCGCAGCCGTCAGTAACCGCGCGCGAAATCCACTTCACCGCGCAATGGCTCGCCCGCTTCAAAGGCGCGCAGGTTGTCCAGAAACAGTTCGACCATCGCCGGTGGCGAGGTGGGCGCTGAACTGTGTCCGGTCAACAACAGGCCGTAAGCAGTCCAAAAAGGATGACGCCGGGGCAGGGGCTCCTGGCGGCAGACGTCGATCACTGCACCGGCCAGATGGCCTTCCTTGAGCGCCTCTACCAGGTCGGCATCGACCACCGACACACCGCGCCCGGTGTTGATGAACAGCGCCGAAGGCTTGAAGCAAGCGAACAGCTTCGCATCGTACAGGTCATGGGTCTGCGGCGTGTTGGGCAGCAGATTGATCACATAGTCCATATCACCGAGCAGTTGCGCCATATCAGCCAGCGTGACGACCTGTTCAAAGGGCGGCAGCTCACGCGCCGTGGAGGCCACGCCGAACAACTGCACGCCAAACGGCCGGAGAAACTGCGCGACACTCTGACCAATGTCACCGGCACCAACGATCAGTACCTTGCGCCCGGCCAGGCTATGGCCTGGGCGGTTATCCCATTTGCGCTCGACCTGGCTCATCAGCCGTGCAAGCACTTCACGCTCATGACCAAGCATATAAGTGAGAACATATTCGGCCATCACCTGGCCAAAAATACCCACCGCACGGGTCAGCCGGTACTCACGGCTCAGGTGCTCACTGAGCAGCGGCGTGATGCCGGCCCAGGTTGATTGCATCCACTGCGGTTTGTGCCCCTGACGCAACAACGTGGCGAGCAGATCGGGCTGGCCCAGCCAGACCGGCGCATCACTGGCCATTTCGGCCAACTGCGCCGAATCACCACTGCTCAGGACTTCGAGTTGTGGGGCAGCCTGTTGCAGCAGTCGGGTATAGAGAGCGTAATCATGTTCAGCGATCAGAACGCGCATGCAAGGCAATCCTGGAATTCGGGCAGGCAGGTCAATACGAAGTACCGGGCATCACCAGACCGGCACCCGTCGGATGCCGGCAGACACGATCACACCGGATCGTTGCGACGCAGCAGTTCTTCGGGCAAATGCTCGATGTATTCTTCTTCGGCAGGCGGCATTTGCAGGTGATAACCCTGGTTGTCGAGGTTTTCCAGCACCTTGGTGATGTCCTCACGCGCCAGCGCACGCTCAGGGCTCAGGACCAGGTCAAAGGCATGCTGCGGCTTGCCGAACGCGGTCAGCAAACCCTCAGGTACACGGCTGAGCACGTCACTTTTCAGGACGTACAGGTACATCTCGTTCTTCTTGGGGCTGCGATAGATGGAGCAAATACGTTTCAAGGCTGTTCTCCGACACTGGCCAGGCTGTCGAGCAGTGCCTGGCCCATCAACTCACGGCGCCAGCCACGCAGCGAATCGGGTAATTGGTAAGGCCCTTGGGGATAGCCGCTTTTGAGCAGCAACTCCAGGGTTTTCTTGCGCAGCATCAATTCCGGCGCCATATCCAGGCGCTCGGCGTACTGCTGGCCGATGGCGCGCAATGACTTGAGCATGGCCGAGGCTTCGATCGGCAGCGGCTCCGGCAGCGGCGCCGGCCATTGCTCGGCAGGGGTATTGCCCGCGCTCTTGATCAGTTGCAAGAGAAACTCGCCATCCTGACGCACGGTACGCGGGTGCATGTCTTCGATGCGCGCCAGCGTGGTGAGCTGATCCGGCTGGGTCTTGGCCAACGGCCACAACGAAGCTTCACGCAGGATACGATTACGCGGCTGGTTGCGAATCCGCGCCTGCTGCTCACGCCAGGTGCACAGCTCACGCAGCACCGCCAATTGCTGACGAGACAGCTTCCAGGCCAGCTTGGCCTCGCGGTAAGCCTCGCGCGGATCGCTTTCGCGACGCAGATTGGCGACCAGTTCGGCGCCGTCTTCCAGAACCCAGGCGTACTTCTCGGCCGATAGCTGTGGCTGCAACTTGTTGAACAGCTCGGCCAGATGCATGGCGTCTTCTGCCGCATAGCTGACCTGCGTATCGGACAGTGGCCGCTGCAGCCAGTCGGAACGGGTCTCGCCCTTGGGCAGTTCGATGTCCAGCACCGCGTGCACCAGCCGCGAATAGCCCATCGAAAAGCCGATGTTCAGGTAACCGGCTGCCAGTTGGGTATCGAACAACGGTAGCGGCAGGCTGCCGGTGAGGCGCAACAGGACCTCGAGGTCCTCACTGCAGGCATGCAGAACTTTGGTAACGGCCGGGTCTTCCAGCAGTACCGCCAGCGGGTGCCAGTCGTTGATCAGCAAAGGATCGATCAGCCAGGCGTTGTTGCCATATCCGACCTGCAGTAAACCGGCGATCGGATAGAAGGTATCGACCCGCATGAATTCGGTGTCGACGGCGATAAACGGCAGGGACTGCCATTGCGTGCATTGGCGGGCAAGGCTGTCGTCGTCGCGGATCCAGTGAATATCGATGGCCACACGGCTCTCCCTTGGATAATGGCGCGCAGTATATATCGCCGTGGGAGCTTGTCGCGCATCAGCCGGCAAGTCTTTGCACAATCTTCATAGTATTGAGCAGATGTTGCAGGAGGCCGGGGCGCATTGCGCGCCCCGGCTGTCGGTCAGTTGGAACGCCGACGGTAGGTACGGTACTCAGGCGTCCAGAAGTTGCGCTCGATGGCGTCGAGAATAACGTCTTCCGGCGTTTCCAGCGCCAACCCTTCGGCCTGGGCCTCTTTGGCCACGGCCAGAGCGATCTTGCGGCTGACCTGCTGAATGTCCTTGAGCGGCGGCAACACCGCATCGCCCTCCCCGGTCACCATAGGCGAGCATTCGGCCAGGGCGTTCGAGGCTGCCATCAGCATGCGGTCGCTGATTCGCGAAGCCTTGCACGCCAGGACACCCAGACCGATGCCCGGGAAGATGTACGAGTTGTTGCACTGGGCAATGTGTACGGTGCGACCGTTGATGTTCACCGGGGCAAACGGGCTACCGGTGGCAACCAGGGCCTGGCCGTCGGTCCAGCGCAGGACTTCCTCAGGCGTGACCTCGACCTTGGAGGTCGGGTTGGACAGTGGCATCACCAGCGGACGCGGGCAGTGCTTGTGCAACTCACGGATCACTTCTTCGCTGAACAGGCCACGCTGACCCGAAACCCCGATCAGTACGGTGGCGCCAGCGTTGCTGACCACATCCAGCAGTGACGCATAGTCCTGACCGGCGCTTGCCCAACCGGCCACGTCAGCAGACTGCTGCGCCAGGCGCTTCTGGAAGTCCAGCAGGTTATCCATGCCCTCGGTGAGCAGACCGAAACGGTCGACCATGAAGATCCGCTTGCGTGCCTGGGCCTCGCTCAGGCCCTCGACCTGCATGGCGGCGATGATGTGTTCGGCGATACCGCAACCGGCGGAACCGGCGCCCAGAAACACCACTTTCTGCTGGCCGAGGGTTTCCTGCTTGGCCTTGCAGGCCGCCAGCAGCGTACCCACCGCCACGGACGCGGTGCCCTGAATGTCATCGTTGAAGCAGCACAGCACGTCGCGGTATTTGTCCAGCAACGGCATGGCGTTGGCCTGGGCAAAGTCTTCGAACTGCAGCAGCACGTCCGGCCAGCGGCGCTGTACCGCTTCGATGAACAGCGCAACGAAGTCTTCGTACTCCTTGCCGGTCACCCGCTCGTGGCGCCAGCCCATGTACATCGGGTCATCCAGCAATTCACGGTTGTTGGTGCCGACATCCAGCACGATCGGCAGGGTGTAGGCCGGGCTGACCCCACCGCAGGCGGTGTACAACGACAATTTGCCGATCGGGATCCCCATGCCGCCGATGCCCTGGTCGCCCAGACCGAGAATGCGCTCGCTGTCGGTTACCACGATGATCTTGATCCGGTCCTTGGTCGCGCTGCGCAGGATGTCGTCGATACGATCGCGGTCAGGATAGGAAATGAACAGGCCGCGGTGGGTGCGGTAGATCTTGGAGAATTCCTGACACGCCTGACCGACCGTCGGGGTGTAGATGATCGGCAGCATCTGTTCCAGATTCGCGTCCAGCAGACGGAAGAACAGCGTCTCGTTGTTGTCCTGGATCGAGCGCAGGAAGATGTGCTTGTCCAGATCACTGGCGCACTGCTGATACTGGCTGTAGGCCCGGGTCACCTGTTCTTCGATGGTTTCCACGTTTTGTGGCAACAAGCCGATCAGGTTGAAATCGATCCGCTCTTGCGGAGTGAACGCACTGCCCTTGTTCAGAAGGGGCATTTCCAACAGGGAAGGACCTGCGTAGGAAATGTACAGCGGTCGTGTGGTATTGGTCATTTCTTCTTCGCCTTTTCGTCTCTCGTAAATTCTGTGCAAGACCGGGGCGTGCAACCTGGCGTGTTGCGTTATTGTTTTTTTGCCAGCTCTCTCAGGCCATACCGGAAAAATTCGGTGAGCAATACAGGCCGCACATATTACTCGCGACACCCGCCCCGCTGCGACATATTGTCGCTAAAAAACGACAGTTTTCAGCGAGATCGCCTGCACCACGCTGCACAGATTTTGTTGCCATCTGACGACAACGGCCAATGACGACGGCGCGCGCTGATTTGGCGCTGGAGAACGTCGACGTGGGAAATTCAGCGGGCATTCGCAACGACGGCCGAAACCCAGCCTTGGCGAACAAAAAAACAAAAACTAACAGACTGCAAAACCATGACATGAAGTTCACGAACTTTTCACAGCGGCTGTTGCATCTTGAAGTCGCTCCCAAGTGTGAACCTTAAGCCCGCTCCCCCCATCCGGCGGGCTTTTCTTTGCCCGTTGATAAAGTGAACCGCCGGCGAGGCTTGCACCGCGCCGGACAGCTGCCATCAATGAGTCACGATCCGACCGATACTGAAGCCGTCTACCGCAGCGATGCGGCCACGCCACAGCACACCGGTTTCGCAGATCGGGCTCTGGTCCGAAGAGTAGGTTTTGGCGTCTTTGAGATGAATGAAGTGGAAGGCGTGATTATCGTCCTCAGCCAGCTCACCGGGTTTGAACGACAGAATCATTTCCTTCATTGATTGATCAGTACCGTTGTGAAATTGACCAAAAGGCGCCGCCAGTTCCTCGGCCAGTTGATCAAAATAGGCATCATGAGAAACAAGATGTCCTGACAGCAGATTTCCACCGACCGACAGGGTGACACCCAGCTCGACCTTGGTACTCACCACAAACCTGACCAGCCACTGCAGCAGCCAATCAATCTGCCGACCCTGTGCCTGAAACTGGGCGATCAGCTCATCGTAGCCTTGATCCGGAAGCGAAGGGGCTTGTTCTGCTTGATCTACATCGGTCATTTGCAACTCCTTGCATGCAACTGAGTGAACCGAGGCCGTGTGGCACTTCGGGCGACAGCGGAGGGTGCTGCGCAACCGTAGGAAGCCCCCGATAGCGTATGCACTTGCAGGGAGAATAGACCAGATGGATGACATGCAGTCGGCCGGGAAAACGCTAAAACGCTTGTTACTTCTGAATGTGACCTACGGTGCAAGGGACAAGCCTGCAAAACACAATCATGATTCACTGATCGCAGCCGATACAAAGGCTGCGGCGGACGAGTCCCTGATCACCTTTTCGAAACGAGAACTATGCACCCCATTTACCTGAACCTCGGTTGTGCCACTCACCTGCGTGAAGGCTTCTTGAATATAGACTTGGATGCCAAAGGCGCTGATTTCCTGTTAGACCCCAACAAAGCGTTGCCTTGGGAGAGATGTACTGTCTCGGGGATTTACAGCGCCCATCTACTCGAACGTCTTAGCCGCAATCAAGGTATTCGCCTATTGCACGAGTGCCGTCGAGTCCTGCAACCTGGCGGCGTGATTCGTCTGATCACCCGTGACCTTGAAACGCTGGTCACCCGTTACCTCAACGCTCCTGCACTATCCGAGACACCCGGGATTAGCAATGGCGAGCGGCTCAATAGCGTGTTACGCCAATGCGCCTGGATCTACGATGCCGAAGAATTGACGAAAGTATGCAAGATGGTGGGCCTGGAGCCTGTTGAAGCCAGTGAGACGAATAGCAGTTGTGATCCGAAATTCAATGGTTTGGATACCCCAGCATCAGGGCAACTGATATTGGAATTGCGCAAGCCACAACGCCAACTGGCTGCGAATGCAGAGCCATTGGTGAGCATCGTAATGCCTACTTATAAAGTCGAGCATCTGCACGAAGCACTGCAAAGCGCGCAAAACCAGACCTACCAAAATCTGGAGATTGTTGTATGCGACGATTGTCCGACGGACATGATCGAGAACATCTGCGCTGAGATCGGCCAGTTCGACCATCGTATCCGCTACGTTCGCAACCCGGATGCGGGCAAGGACATCGGTCGCCTCAATCATGTGCTTTGCCTGAACGAAGCAAAGGGCGAATTCATCAAATTTCTTAATGATGACGACTTGCTGGATATTGAGTGCGTAGAGCGGATGCTTGACAGTTTCCGTCGCTATCCGGATATCACGCTCGTGACCTCCAAACGCCAGCGCATCGACCAACACGGAGCACCGCTACCCGATATTGCCGCGACCCAAGCGCCGGTAGCGGACGACGCGATGATCGAAGGCTTGTCGCTGGGCACAGCACTGATGCAGACTGAAGTCAATTTTGTCGGTGAGCCGAGCACAGTAATGTTTCGTCGCGCAGATATGTTGGAGATCACGCCTGACTTCATGTCGGTAGACGAACAGCCTATCGCCTGGGCCTCGGATGTTGCAATCTTCCTCAATCTTGCATTGCGGGGTAATACGATTTACCTGATCAAGCCGCTGAGTAGTTTCCGTATTCACGGCGAACAATGCCAAGTGCTTTACGGTAGCGCTGCACAATCTGAGTCACGGCGCTGCTGGAATATCATGCGCGACTTCTGGGCTCGCCATGAGTTCGATAAATCGCTCTGACCTCCGTATTGTGCATGGAGCCAAAAAATGAAAGGCCAGCAAGCACCCATAACGGCCAAAGGAACAAAACTGCCCATGACTGACCGGAAGCCGATTTTCGTAACCCAGCCCGCACTGCCCCGACTGGAAGCCTTCACACCTTACCTGCAGGAGATCTGGGACAGCCGCATACTGACAAATGGTGGGGCGATGCATCAGCGGCTCGAAACGGCACTCTGTGAATACCTGGGCGTCGAATACATTTCGCTTTTCTGTAACGGGACCCAGGCGTTGATAACCGCGCTGCAAGTGGCCAACCTGAGTGGCGAAGTCATCACCACACCATACTCGTTCGTGGCCACTGCCCATTCGTTATTGTGGAACAATCTCACGCCAGTATTTGTAGATATCGATCCGGGTACTTTAAACATTGATCCTGCGCGAATCGAGGCAGCTATCACCGACAAGACCACGGCAATCCTGCCAGTGCATTGTTATGGCCACCCCTGTGCAGTCCAGGAAATACGCAAAATCGCACGACGTCACAACCTGCAGGTAATCTACGACGCAGCTCATGCCTTCGGGGTACGCGACACCACTGGGAGCCTCCTCAACCATGGCGAACTGGCAGTCCTGAGCTTCCACGCCACCAAGGTATTCAGTACTGTGGAAGGCGGTGCGATCATCTGCCACGACGAAACGACTAAGCGGCGTATCGATCAGTTGAAAAACTTCGGCCTATCGCCCGACGGCAATACCGTCGAGTTCACCGGCGCCAATGGCAAGCTCAGCGAGATCCACGCCGCCTTCGGACTGTTGCAACTGAAAAGCCTGGACGAAGCCCTGAACAATCGTCGACTGATCGACCAACGTTACCGCACAGGCCTGAGCGGCATACCCGGTATTCGATGTATCGAAGGTGCAGGTGAAACTGTCGCCAACTACGCTTACTTCCCGATTCTGGTAGGCCCGGAATACCCACTGAATCGCGACAAACTATTTGCCCACTTGGCGGCGCACAACGTTCACGGTCGACGCTACTTTCAGCCTCTGATCAGCAGCCTTCCCATGTACTGCGGACACCACTCTTCTAGTGCTGAAAACTTGCCGGTTGCACACAGGGTCGTAGAGCAAGTCATCTGCCTGCCAATCTACCCCAACCTTGAGCACGAAAGCGTCGATTTCATCATCGACTTGATTGCACAGGCCGCCGTATGAGCGCCGTTGCAATCATGCAGCCATATTTGTTGCCCTACATTGGCTACTGGCAACTGCTCTTGGCTTCGGACTGCTTTGTGATCTACGACGATGTGAACTACATCAACCGGGGCTGGATCAATCGTAACAGAATCCTGATCAATGACGAGCCAGGCTTGATCACCTTACCGCTCTTGCGAGCATCGCAGAACCGCAAGATCAATGAAATTAAGATTGCCCCTACCGAACAGTGGCAGCGCCGTATGCTGGCGAGCGTGGAAATGGCTTATCGCAAAGCCCCCTGCTTTGACCAGGTGCTTCCTTTGGTCGAGCGCATACTGAATTACGAAAATAATAATCTTGCGCAATTTCTCACCCATCAAATCCAGGCACTCGCAAACTTCATGGGCCTCAAAACACGAATTGTGCCCAGCAGTCAAGTCTACGGAAATGCACATCTGACTGCGCAAGAGCGGATTCTGGATATCTGCCGTCAGGAAGGTGCCACTCGCTACATCAACGCTCAGGGCGGCCAGTCATTGTACCAGCCATCGGCTTTCGCCAATGCCGGTATCGACTTGAAGTTCATCGCCATGCAGCCACTGCCCTACCGCCAGCGTGGCAAGGCATTTACGCCATACCTATCGATAATTGATACGCTGATGGAAGTCGGTACAGAAGGCATAGGGCCGCACCTGGCGGCCTACGACTATCTGTGAGACTCATGCCTCACAGACCACATACACACTGGCGGTCAGGTCAGGGTACCTCATACCCATTGCGAAACAACCGTCAAAAAACGCTTGATCAATGATTCCCGCGCGCAAAGCTGCATCGAACTGAAAATTGGCCATAGGTTTGAACAAAATACCACCGCGCTGCATTACCTGAAAACCCGCTCGCAAAGCCTCATGCTCAAGAGTGTCGAGGCTGTAAGTGCAGCGGTGACCATGCTTGCGTTCTCCCTCGGTAACGGCAGCATTGAAGTCAATCAAACCCATGCCCACGGCGATCTGCCGCGACGCCGCATTGGCATTAGGCACGACAATAAACAAGCGCCCGCCCGGCGCCAACCACTCCCGCACTTTCCTAAGGACTGATTGTGGCTCGGTCAGGTGTTCGAGTGTATGGATCAAGAAGATATTGTCGAAACAGCTCTCCAGCGTGGCGCTCTCGAACTGATCAAGAATAAACGTCACATGCTCATTAGCAACGTTTTGGCGGGCAATCTCGATCAGGTCAGAGGAGCCTTCAAGCACCGTCACATCCGAAAATACCTGTAACAATTTCTTGGTGAACGCACCGTGATAACAGCCCATTTCCAAAGCATTGCCCGGACGGAGACTTCCCTTGAGCGCCTTGATCATGTAATCACGATGGATGTAGTCGAAATCGTAAGCGTACAGGCGATTTTCTGTGTCTTGGTATTCAGTGTTCAAATCGCGTGACATAGTTAGCCCTGATTGGAGTGGTACATACGCTTGGCAGGTGGTTGGTACCACTCATCCAGCGTCGCAGGTACTCGCGAGTTGTAGCCTATTACTTGGCGCAGCACCGCATCGAAGTCAGCTCCTCGGTCGTAGCCTATGGCGCGTGGGTAATCAAATTGCTGCTTCATGAACGGTTTGGAAAACATCGGCGTGACCGAACGCCGTACCTGATCGGTCAGGTTGCTACCGCCAGCATGCCAGACATTCGAGTTGAACATCAGAATGCTGCCAGCCGGTGCAATAGCTTGTTCGGCATAAGCTTTGAAGTACTCATCATCCGGTTTGGCTTCGGCTTTATGCGACCCGGAAAGCATCCAGGTTGCACCATTATCCGCTGTAAAATCATCAAGCATGACAAGAGTATTGAGCAACAGGGGCATCTCCCCGGAATAAGAGCGAATATCCCGGTGTACACGCTGTGCGTAAGACTGACTGTCACGAGTATTGATAGCACCGCCGAAAGAGTTGAGAATGAACTGACCAGCGAAGTAACGCTCTATAAACCCATAAATAGGGTACGCCTGAAGGCAATCGAGAAAGCTATCGAACTGGCCAAGTAAGTGATGCACCGTAAAGCTGGTGTCTTGATCAATACCATTTTTGATCTGATAATCACGACAAACAATGTATGCTTTGTGAATATCTTCGCGCATCTGCTCAACGATGGCAGGATGAATCGCTTGCTCGAAAATGACCCACCCTTTCTCTGCCATGCACTGGTCGAAAACCTCGGTGGTAATCATAAATCCCCTTACTTGATCACTACAATGCACTTGGACGGATACAGCTCGCATTTTTCAAGGCTATATTCGGCAGGCGTGAAGACCTCCTTGAACGCCAGCGCCTCGCCCGGGGATTCAGGCCAGGTCAACTCATCCATAAGCAGCACGCTGCCAGACACCAAATGCGGTTTTATCGCTTTCAGCGCCGCCAGCGTCGGCTCGTACAGGCCCATATCAAAATAAGCAAAAGCAATGATGGCCGACGCATTGGCCTTGAAGTAATCCGGTGCGGTCTGACACACATCACCTGCGACCAATTGATGTACGCCGCGCTTATGACCCAGCACGTTGTTGCCTTCATGAACCTGCAACAGCTCACTAAGATAATCTTTATAACTAGACTGCGTGGAATAAGAATTTTCCACCCACACGCCACTCTCTTTGCGATCCTTTTCGCCCGGCGCAGAATAACCTTCAAAGGTATCAAAGCCGACAATCTGGCGCTGCTTGTTAAACGGCTCATACATAGCGCGCAGATTCTCAAGCAGCACTAGATTGTGTCCATACCAGGTACCGAACTCGCAAATCATGCCAGGAAGATGTTTGAATCGTTTGTACAGATCGCTCAGCACAATGAACTTTACCAGCACTGAACTACGCGTATACAAACCGATATTAAACAACACATCGTCATCCGACAACGGGCTATTCAGGTACATGTCACGCAGCTTCTCGCGGAATGCGTACTGCAAATCCGACGCCGTAGACTCGAGCTTGTAGACATCGTCTTGAACCTGTTCGTTACTCATCATCACTCCACTGGGCCAAGCCGAAGCCACTGGTCCCGAAACGGTTGCCGTTGTACAGCATGTATTTTTGAGAATTAATTTCGAAGATGAACGGGTAGCACGTCATCAGCGAATCCCAGCCTTCAGCAGAAGGTGCAATGCCGTCATCGTCATGACGGACCCAGGCCTTACCATCAACCGACTCGGCATAGCGGATCCGATAAGAGCCCGCGCCGTTACGGTAATCCTCAGAAGCGCGGGAGCAAAACCACATTTTGAACATCCCGCCTTCCTTGATCACACAAGGACGGGAAAAAGCTTCGGTCTCGAAACGAGACTCAAGACACTGTTGCGTAAAACGGACCCAGTCATAACCATCTCTCGACTCGGCATACTTGATCACATAAAGCGGCTCGTACTTACCACTTACCTCCAGCCAGCGAATACCGGAGACATACCACATTTTCCACAGTCCATCGTCAAGCAAGACCGTAGGTGTCACAGCCAAATAAGGCTCGGTAGCAGTGCGATCCATGATCGGACCTTCGAACACTTTATCGAAGTGCAGGCCGTCGTCATCAGACACCGCAACCCCCATGGCATTGTGGTAAGGCACGGTTAAACGTTGATTCCAGCCGCTGTAGTACAGATAAGTGCGACCGTCTTTTTGTACCGCATAACTTGGCATTACACCCTCATCATCGAAGGTGCCAGGAACGCCAAAACCAAGGCATGGCTCGCGATGACGGGCCACGACCTTGCGTGGATCCTGCTTGTCCAGATCGACTGCATAACACAGGCTTTTACCCTGCGTATTGCGGGTAGAGATAAATACCCGCACAACATCTTCGAGCACAAGTGCCGTAGGCACCTGAGCATGAGAGCCAATCCAGTCTATATCCGGGTCAAAAATTCTACCGAGTTTCTTCCAGGCCATGC
This sequence comes from Pseudomonas sp. 21LCFQ010, assembly GCF_024129905.1. Classification (NCBI taxonomy): domain Bacteria; kingdom Pseudomonadati; phylum Pseudomonadota; class Gammaproteobacteria; order Pseudomonadales; family Pseudomonadaceae; genus Pseudomonas; species Pseudomonas sp. 21LCFQ010. The sequence goes on from NZ_JAMYDZ010000010.1 coordinate 53,808, forward strand.
TCTACCTAAAAATCCAGGTCCTGACTGCTTTTCACCGCGCGCGCCGGGGCGCCGATATATAACTGCCAAGGTTGAGTGTCTTTAGAAATCAGCGCCCCCATAGCCACACAGGTGCCCTCGCCGATCGTACAATTATTGGTAATGGTCGAATTAACGCCGAACCAGGCATAAGAATTGACCAAGCAATGCCCAGACAGAACGACATGGGACGTGAAAAATGCATGATCACGGATTTCACCATGATGACCGATATGGTTACCGCTCCACATGACCACATTGTTGCCGATGGTGGTGAACGGCTGCAGGGTATTGTCTTCGAGAATGAAACAATTCTCGCCGATCACGTTGTCATTTACCGTCGCCTGAGGGCTGACATAGGAGATAAAGTCATAGCCTTTTTCTTTACCTTGAAGGTAAACCGACTCCCGCTGACGGTTCATCTTGCGACCGGTCATCGGCGCGAACAGTTTGTACTCAGCACAGGGAAAATACTCATGGAGAGACTCGAACGGCACGACCGGCAGCCCCTCGAAATACCTCGATTCGGGGAGATAACGCTCGTTGACAGTGAAGCCGACGACGTCTACCGATGGGTCTTTTTTTAGGTAGTAGTGCGCCAACTGTGCTGTATCGAGTACTCCAAAAATGACAACCTTTTGCATCATGGCACCCTGAGCATTCGAGAGTGAGTCAGGTCAAAACGACGTGAGAGGTACGCTGTGTATAATGATTTCCACGATAGCACTTCCGCTGACGTAACGAAAAGGGAACGGGGAAGATGGGAAAGATTCTTGATCGAGATCAAATCCGCTTTTATCGCGAGCAGGGTTATCTGATAGCCGAGGACATTTTTGACCCTCGATCCCTGGACGAAACTCTTACCCATTTTAATCTGGCGTTCGCCCAGCAGTTGGAGCGCTTGGCTCTGCCTGTCGCCGCTGGCACGACCCTTGACTCCCTGCACCAGAACATGATCACCGTGTTTGGAGCAAGCGTGGAGCTCTATCTCGCAACCTTGCGCATGTGCTCCAAACTCTATGGGGTTTACCAACTGATGACTACGGAGCGATTGCGAGATGTGACCGCCGACCTGGGCATCACCACCCCACTGTTCCAGACCACCCCGGTGCTGCACCTGATGTCCAAGAAACTCATAATCCCCGGGGGGTATCAAGGCTTTGATGCCCATCAGGACTGGACATCGGTGCAAGGCAGCCTGGACACCATTACCACCTGGATTCCGTTCATGGATATTGATCCGCACTTGTTCACCATGGAAGTAATACCAAAGAGCCACCTTCTAGGTCTGCTTAGCGGTGCGCAAGAGCAGCACGTTCTCAAGGTCAGCGACACACATTTCACAGAAGAAGACTTCGTTCCTATCTGTGTCGGCAAGGGGGGCGTTTGCTTGATGTCGAATTTTACGATTCATCGCTCGTCCCGGGACGGAGATGAACGCATTAGAATTTCAGTCAGCGGGCGCTATGAGAATGCCAGTGAACGGTCATTTGTAGAGCGTGAATATCCATTTACCCAGCACAAGTCCATGCAGCGCGGCTTTATTACCGAAAATTTCCCAAGCGTCGAACAGGTCCGTGCCATGTATGCCCGCGAGGGCGAGTAATCAGCCGTTTCGCCCCCCATACTCACAGGCGTTGCACAGGAATCACAGCGACGCCCCACCCACGAGCATTGAGGTTTCCGTCATAACTCTCAACCCAAATCCACCGTGACCCTTCCTACAGCCTGAACCACCTCAATGGCCCCATTGCGAATATCGATGATCGCGGTGTCGGCCTGCTCGGCCATCAGCAGGCCTTGCTCGGCCTTTGTCCGACTGGATTGGATGTCTTCGACCGCCTTGTCAGCCAGGGTCTTGTTGTGCTGGACAATCTGGACGATTTCACCGGTGGCCGCGCTGGTGCGCCCGGCCAGTTGACGCACCTCATCGGCCACGACTGCAAAGCCCCAACCTTGCTCACCGGCACGCGCAGCCTCGATAGCCGCGTTGAGGGCAAGCAGATTGGTCTGCGAAGCAATCGCGCTGATCTTCTCCACCATGCTGCTGATCAGCAACGACTGGTCGCCCAAAGCCTGCATGCTGGCGGTCGCCGATTGCATCTGACCGGCGATGGATTTCATGGTTTTGATGGCCTGCTGTACGACCTCAGTACCCTGCGCGGCGCGGGTCTCGGTCTGGCGCGAAATATCGTAGGCGATCTGTGCAGCGCTTTTGACCTGTGCCTCGCGGCTCACCTGGTCGGTCACGACGCTGGCGAACTTGACCACTTTGTACAGCCGCCCTTCAGCGTCATAGACCGGATTATAGGAAGCCTCCAGCCAGACCGGATGACCACGATTGTGCAGCCGGCAAAACCGGCCCGCCACGTATTCACCCTGCCGCAGCCTTTCCCAAAACGCCACGTACTCGGCAGAGGCGGCATAATCCGTTGCGCAGAAGATCCGGTGATGACGTTTCTGGATCTGCGCCAGCGAATACCCCATGCTCTGCAGGAATTGATCGTTGGCGGTGATCACGGTGCCGTCGGCATTGAACTGGATTACCGCCGTGGACCTGAGCAGCGCCGCCAGGATTTGCGAATGATCGCTGATCTGCTCGACCATGTCGGTGATAGCCGAACCGTAACCCTGCACATGTTCGAGACGGCCCGCATCGTCATACACCGGCAGCCAATGCAGGCTCAGCCAGGCCGTGCCGCCATCGGTGCGTATAAACCGGTAACGATCATGCACAGGCTTTGACAACTTCAGCGCGTCTTCCAGCGCTGCGAAGAGCCTCGCGGTGCTGCCTGAGGTTGGCATGAGCTGCTGCAGACTCTGGCCATGCAGCCGCTCAGGCACGCGCCCCAGCGAATCGGCAAATGCGCTGTTGAATGCCATGACTTTCAAATCCGGACCCAGGCGCACTGAGAGCATGCCCGCATCCAGCTGTGCGCCAAGTTGCTGTAACTGCCGTAACTGGTTATCGCGCTTTATCAGCTCTTGTTTCAAGCGTCGGTCGAACATACTCACACCTCGCAATGGTTACGGCGAATGAGCCACCGGCAGAACCTGCCAAGTGGTCACTCAAGGGCGCCCTTGTTCTGTTTCAAGGCATCAAGCGCCAGCAACTGAACGCTGGATCGCGCCAGAATCGAGACACATAACGACTCGACGTCATCCAGCACCGTCTTCAGGGCATTCAAACGACCACGCGCTGAATCGAACTCGCAAAACACCCGACTGATGATCAACAGTCTCTGACGAACGTCGTCGATCAACATGCCGGTCAGCCCCAGAACTCTTCTGACGCCCTCCTCGACGACCGCAATAAGCCTCAACAACTCGCCCTTGAGATGAACACAGGACGGGTCACTCAAACTGCTCGCATTGGCCTGGGGCCCGCCCATCAACCGATCTGTGCTGGCCAGCAGCGACTTGGCAATGTCAATGGCGCAATCGACCTGGTTGATCTTCAGTAACATGCATGACACTTGACCTTTCAGATGCGCGACACCGGACTCCAGATCGGCAACGGCTGTCGCTATGCTGTGCCTCATGGCACCTCCCTGCTCTATCGCGATGGTTTCTACAGCGGTATGAGCGATAGCAGCCGAACGCTCAGCACACCTGCATCTTGAAGTTGTCTTTACCGGCACTCTTGGCCTCGTAAAGTTTGCGATCAGCGCTTTTGAGCACGTGCGAGACATCCGCCCCCCGCTCGAAAGACACCAGGCCCGCACTCACGGTGAACCTGCAGGGCAAAAAGTCGCAGCCGCGCACCGCCTGCAGCAGGCGCTCGGTATAAGCGACGGCCTCCTGGGTATTACGCGTATCGAGCAGCACACCGAACTCCTCGCCACCAAGGCGCCCATGACAGTGACTGCCTTGCACCTGATCCAGGCAACGCGCCAGGGCACACAGAACCTGATCACCGACGTCATGCCCCCAGCCATCGTTGACACGCTTGAAGTTATCGATATCAATCATCAGAAAGCACCCGCCCCGCACGGACAGCGCCAGGCGCTCGAAACGCGCCATGAACGCACGACGGTTGTAGATACCGGTCAGATAGTCGGTTTCAGCCATGACCCGATACTGTTGCTCGGCCGCCAAAATGCTCCTCAGAGAATCCATGAACGAATAATTGTTAAGCCCACCCAACGCGACGGAAAACAGGGCAAAGATAACGACATACAGATTGGCGTCCGGCACCGCCAAGGGTGGGACGGGCCAGATAATCAACCAGGTCAATAACGCAGTGACCGTGTAATCATGAGGACTGCGTATCAGCAACGAAGCGCCCAATACGGCAATGACTGCAAAAGCCAATGAAAACGCCTGATACAGCTCGGGGTGCGAAACAAATAAAAACTTGTAAGATGCAGAAAACACCAGAACAAATATCACACCCGCCAGCCGCCAGACTTTATCGCTACGGGTAAATGTCTGGACAAGACTGATGGCAATCATCAGAAAAAACAGCAGGAGCGCCTCGATCACTGTCTGACGGGAGTAAATGACCCACTGCACCACACACCAACTGGAAATCGCCAGACACTCCGCACGCACAATACCGCCATGCAACACCGTTCTGATTCGCCTGTCTTGAGTTCGCTGCAACTTTACCCTGCTCCATGTTGGTCTTCATGTGCCTCCTTATTGGCCGGTGTGCTGTTCACCCAGCCGGATGCTTACTCGGGTAATAGCGAAGTTGATCAGCATCATTTTTCGCACCAACTGCATGAAGCTTTCCGACAGTTCCAAGGTGCTCTTGGCCGTTGTGAAATAGCCCTTCGTTTCACCCTCCCTCACCAGCCTGATCAAATGAGTGCTCGACACCGCAAGCCCGGCAGACATTTCTCCGTAGCTCGACCTTTTGCAACCCGACCCGGCCTTGGCCTGCTTTTCCAGCGCCTCGACGAACAGGGCCAGCATCGGCATGTGCCCGCCGTCGCGATTAATCAGCCAGCGGCTTTCCGGCAGCAGCATGTCAAGGGTGATGTCAGCATCCAGAATCCGCTTGAAGCCGCGAAAGAACGCCTCTACCGTTCGTCCACTGACCTTTGCAGAGCCATCACAGGTATCGGTCATACCGAGCGCCGGAAAGTAATAGGCACTGACGATATTGACGGCCTCAGCCATGGCCCGCACAGAAGGCCTGTAAATCCTGAGCCGTCGATCATCCGGGTGATGCGTCACCTCCATGTAACCGGAAATAATGAAAAAGGAGAAATACGACTCCAGGCTGTTTTTGGACAGGTAACCACGCTGCAAACACAACTCGCGAACCTTTGACAGCGAAGGAAGATGCTCATCGTAATAGTTGGTCAACATGGCCAACACCACCATAAACCTGTCAAATTTCAGAACATTCTTATAAAAGAACGGCCGAACTTTATAGTACTGCCCCAGATACTGATAATGCTGCTTGATGAGCGAATCAATATTACCTTGGGCATACAGTTCATCTACCTCAGCCTCCAGGCAGGCTCTTAATTGCGCGCCATCCATAAATAACCTTGCCCACAATCAGGGTTTAAATGCGTGGATCGTCAGACAATACCGGGCCCATGGTAACCGATTTGATACCAGACATATTTCCACCCCAAAAATGTTTTACATCATCCGGGCGAGTGGTAGATAAAAATGATATCTCTGGATCCAATCAAGCCGCTATACCCTTAACTTGTTAATGGGTATGGCAAACCAATTAAATTTATATGATGTCTGACGCAGTTGTAGGATAACTGCCAAGATCTATACAAACGGCAACCGGCTGAAATCAGCAGACCATGCCACGCGATACAGTTGGCTGATACCGGGCCAAGGATGATGCTCAAAAGCATGCAGCAGCAGTGAAACGAAAAAGCCCCGCAGATTTTCATCTGCGGGGCTTTTCGTTGTATGGCGGAGAGATAGGGATTTGAACCCTAGGTACTGTTGCCAGTACAACGGATTTCGAATCCGTCCCGTTCGACCACTCCGGCATCTCTCCAATGGCGCGCATCATACCAGCTTGATCGTAGTTGTCGAGACATTTCTACAATTTTTTTCGTGGTATCAAGCGCTTGCAAACTTACAGTGGCACGCCCAGACGCTGCGCGACTTCTTCATAGGCTTCGATGACGTCGCCCAGCCCCTGACGGAAACGGTCTTTGTCCATCTTCTTGCGGGTTTCCTTGTCCCACAGGCGGCAGCCATCAGGACTGAACTCGTCGCCCAGCACGATCTGGCCGTGGAACACACCGAACTCCAGCTTGAAGTCGACCAGCAGCAGGCCAGCGTCGTCGAACAGCTTGCTCAGCACTTCGTTGACCTTCAGCGACAGCTCTTTCATGCGCGCCAGTTGCTCGGCGGTGCCCCAACCGAATGCCACCACGTGAGATTCGTTGATGAACGGGTCACCCTTGGCGTCGTCCTTGAGGAACAGTTCGAAGGTGTAAGGCTCAAGCTTCAGGCCTTCTTCAACGCCCAGACGCTTGACCAGGCTGCCGGCAGCGTAGTTACGCACGACGCACTCGACCGGGATCATGTCGAGCTTCTTGACCAGTGCTTCGTTGTCACCCAGCAGCTTGTCGAACTGGGTCGGCACGCCGGCCTCTTCGAGCTTCTGCATGATGAAGGCGTTGAACTTGTTGTTCACCATGCCTTTGCGGTCCAGTTGCTCGATACGCTTGCCGTCGAACGCCGAGGTGTCGTTACGAAACAGCAGGATCAAACGGTCGGCGTCATCGGTCTTGTAAACCGATTTGGCTTTACCGCGGTAGAGTTCTTCGCGCTTTTCCATGATGGGCTCCGCTTGCTAATGATTGGGCTAGGCGATCTGTCGCCAGTCGAGCCCACAATCTTGATCGGCCAGTTGCAGCCAGTCCGGGTCGCACCCGAGGGTATCGACGAAACATTGCCGGGCCAACTGCGGCCGGTTGTTCTTGCTGCTCAGATGGGCCAGCACCAGGTGTTGCAGTGTCTGCCATCCCAGCTCGCTCACCAGGCTCGCGGCCTGATGATTGTTCAAATGTCCTGTGTGGCCTCCCACCCGCTGCTTGAGAAAGACCGGATAAGGCCCTCTGGCAAGCAGATCGCGGCAATGGTTGGCTTCGATCATCAGGGCATCCAGGCCCTGATAGCGTTGCAATACGTCCGTGCAATATGACCCCAGGTCGGTCAGCAGGCCAAAGCGCCGCTGCCCGTCGCTGAAGACAAACTGGGTTGGCTCCAGCGCATCGTGGGCGACCGACACCACGTCGATGTCCAGCGCGCCAATGCGCAGCGACTCGCCGGCGCTGAGCAGTGCCGCGGCCTCCACAGGCTTGCGCATGCCGCGCAACGTCCCGCGACTGAGGTACACCGGCACATTGTAGCGCCGAGACAGCAAACCCACGCCATGCACATGATCGGCATGTTCGTGGGTCACCAGAATCGCACTGAGCTGTTCTGCAGCGACGCCCAGCCGGGCCAGGCGTCGCTCGGTCTCACGCAGCGAAAAGCCGCAATCGACCAACACATAAGTATCGTGGCTTGCGACCAGCGTGGCATTGCCACGACTGCCGCTGCCGAGGACCGCGAAGCGCACTTAGCCCAAGTGATCCTGAATGATGCTCAACACGCGACGCGCCACATCGGCAGGTGCCACGGTGTTGATGTTCTTCTCGACCGTCACCTGGACGCTGTCACCGACCTTGCTCAGGCGCACCTGATAACGCTCGGCACGCGCTTCAAGCTCTTCCTTGGTCGGCTTGCTGCCGAACAGACCACTGAAGAAGCCACCGGATTCGTTTTCAGGCGTCTTGGCCCGCTCTGCCAGGTTGATGTAATACAGACCCAGGCTGCGGTTGATGTCTTCAACGCGCCAGTCTCCCTGTTCCAGCGCACGACCGACACTGGACCAGGCACGATCAAGGTCTTCACCCACATTCAGGACCGGGTTACCGCTACCGTCCGAGCCCAGGGCCACGCGGCTCGGGGCATCGTAGTCACGCGCAGCGAGCAGCGACACCGAACCGCCCTGCCCGGCATTGCGGTTCAGGCTGGCCAGCAGGTCGTCGGTCAGCGAAGCGTCAACGCCGAGGTTGGCGCTGCGCGCCGGAAACTCGACATCGCTGGTGCTGCCCGCGGCACGGGAAACGCTGACCACGTAGATTTCACTGGTGTTGCGCTGCACGCCAGGCTCGATACGTACCCGTACGCGGGTTTCGCCGTCAGCGGGGCTACCACCACCGGCCAGACGACGAGCCACCGAAGCCGAGAGTTCGTCGCCACGCTGCCAGCTTGTGGTGAACTCACCGGTCTGCGGGCGCTCTTCAGCGATCCGGAAACCATTGTCTTCGAAGTACTGGTGCGCCACCGGCCAGACTTCGGCCGGCGGGCGTTGGGCCAGGATCGAACGTGCTTCGCCGTTACGCTGCAGGCTGAAATCGCCGGCCTCGGCCAAGGAAGTGCTCAGCGGTTGCGGACGCGGCACGACGTATTCACCTTTGTGGGTGCTATCGGCAACGTTGCGCGGAATCGGCAGCAGCGGATCGAGGCGCTTGGCACCACTGATATCGGCTGGCACCTGCATCGGTGCTGTCTGGGTCGCTTCCAGGTAATCGCTGCCGCGATCACGGAAGTAACCGTCTGGGCCCCATACCCAGCCACAACCACTGGTGCTGGAGATGATCAGGGCAAGTGCGGAAAGTCCGGCCAATCGCTTCATTGCGTTGTACTTCCTCAATTAAACCAGTACGCCGGCCTGGCGCAGGGCCTGGCGCAGCGGCTCGTGACAGGACTGGCTGAGCCAGGTCAGTGGCAGGCGGATACCGCTCTGCATCAGACCCAGCTCGGTCAGCGCCCACTTCACAGGGATAGGGTTGGATTCGACGAACAGGGCGTTATTGAGCGGCGCGAGCTTGTCATTGATGGCCCGGGCGGCGGCGGCATCGCCTCGCAGGGCGGCGGCGCACAGGTCGCTCATGGCCCGTGGCGCAACGTTGGCAGTGACCGAGATATTGCCTTTGCCGCCGAGCAGCATCAGTTCTACCGCCGTGGCGTCGTCACCGGAGTAGACCAGAAAATCACTGCTGACACCGGCCAGGATGTCCTTGGCGCGCTGCAGGTTGCCGGTGGCCTCCTTGATACCGATGATGTTCGGCACGGTCGACAGGCGGATCACGGTCTCGGCCTGCATGTCGCAGGCGGTGCGGCCAGGGACATTGTAGAGGATCTGCGGGATATCGACGGCGCGGGCAATGTGGCTGAAATGCTGGAACAGGCCTTCCTGGGTAGGCTTGTTATAGTACGGCACCACCAGCAGGCAGGCATCAGCGCCGGCATTCTTGGCATTGGTGGTCAGTTCCACCGCTTCGCTGGTGGAGTTGGCGCCGGTTCCGGCGATCACCGGAATGCGCCCGGCCACCTGGCCGACCACGCGACGAATCACTTCGATGTGCTCGTCTACGCTCAGGGTCGCCGATTCGCCGGTCGTACCGACCGCGACAATGGCGTTGGTGCCCTCTTGCAGGTGGAAGTCCACCAGTTTGCTCAGGGCGTCCCAGTCCAGACTACCTTGTGCATCCATGGGTGTGACGAGTGCCACCATACTGCCCGCAATCATGCAACCGCTCCTGCCGGAAAAAGAGAGCCGTAATGGTACTGGCGCCATCAGCCTTGTACAAGCGAACTCCGGCGCTCTGAGCATTCCCCTTGGCGAAGGATTTCGCTACCCTTCACCCTTTGCTCAGTATCGTTCGTCTGCGCTCGGCGACCAATCGCCCGGTTTTGCCCCTGACAGCCCTGTTCCAGCGCGTTGCGACCCTGCCACGGCTGGCCAGGCCAGGAAGGTTCGGAACACCAGCGGAGCAGACCATCCCTGCCAGCGGCTCGAAAAGGCCCGGAAGATACCGACCGTTCATCATCTAGGAATGCTGCATGTCCTCCACCCCCCCGGTTCGCGAACAATTTCTTGTCATCAGCGCCCTAGGCGCCAACCCTATGGAACTGGCCAACATTCTCTCCCGCGCCAGCCATGAAAACCGTTGCGCGGTGGTCAGCTCGCGCCTGACCCGGCATGGCGAGTTCAGCGCCCTGGTGCTGCAGGTGTCCGGCAGCTGGGACGCTCTGGCGCGCCTGGAAGTCGCGCTTCCCAACCTGGCCAAGAAACACACTTTCACCATCAGCGTGGTGCGCAGTGCCGCTCTTGAAAGCCGTCCCGAGGCACTGCCGTACGTTGCCTATGTCAGCTCGGCCTATCGCCCGGACATTATCAATGAGCTGTGCCAGTTCTTCATCGACCACAACGTCGAGCTGGAAAACCTCACCTGCGACACTTACCAGGCACCGCAGACCGGCGGCACCATGCTGAATGCGACCTTTACCGTAACCCTGCCGGCAGGCACCCAGATCAGTTGGCTGCGCGACCAGTTCCTGGATTTCTCCGACGCCCTGAACCTCGACGCGCTGATCGAACCATGGCGCCCACAAGCCCCAATGTAAGGAATGCCTGATGGCCGTTGCAGTAGACCAATCCGTTAGCGATTTCCAGGTAGCCGCCACTGGCGGTCAGACCGTCAGCCTGTCCGGCCTCAAGGGACGTCAGGTGGTGATCTACTTCTACCCCAAGGACAATACCCCTGGCTGCACCACCGAGGGCCAGAACTTCCGTGACAGCATGGCGGCATTCGAAGCCGCCAACACCCTGGTGTTCGGCGTATCGCGTGACAGCCTCAAGACTCACGAGAACTTCAAGGCCAAGCAGGCATTCCCGTTCGAGCTGATCAGCGACAAGGATGAAGCACTGTGCCAGTTGTTCGATGTCATCAAGCTCAAGAAGCTGTATGGCAAGGAGTACCTGGGAGTGGATCGCAGCACCTTTCTGATCGACAAGGGTGGCGTGCTGCGCCATGAGTGGCGCGGCGTGAAAGTGCCCGGCCATGTAGAGCAGGTGCTGGCCAAGGCTCAAGAGCTGAATCAGGCCTGATTGCGCATTATGAACCCGGGCAGCGCGCCCTGCGCCGCCCGGAATACCCTACAACATCGGTGCCACAACAGGCTCCTGGCGCGGCCAGGCATCGAGCACGGCTTTGAACAGGGTGGCCAACGGAATCGCGAAAAAGATCCCCCAGAAGCCCCATAGCCCGCCAAACAGCAACACGGCGCAAATGATTGCCACCGGATGCAGGTTTACCGCCTCGGAGAACAGCAGCGGCACCAGCACGTTGCCATCGAGCGCCTGGATGATCCCGTGAATGGCCATCAGGTAGATGAACTGATCCCCCCAGCCCCACTGGAACAGGCCGATCAATGCCACAGGCACGGTGACGACCACAGCGCCAACGTAGGGCACGACCACCGAAATGCCCACCAGCATCGCCAGCAGCGCCGCGTAGTTGAGCCCCAGCGCGACAAACGCCACGTAGGTCACCCCACCGCAGATGACAATCTCGATGACCTTGCCACGGATGTAATTGGCAATCTGCCGGTTCATCTCTCTGGCCACCCGGGTCAGCAGTGCCCGCTCACGCGGCAGATACCCCCGCGCCCAGCGGCCCATCTGATGACGGTCTTTGAGGAAGAAGAACACCAGGATCGGCACCAGCACCAGATAGATCATCAGGTTGACCAGCAGCGGCAGGCTGGACAATGAAAAGGTCAGTGCCAACTGGCCGACCTTGCCCACCTCACCCCGCGCCACCTCGATTGCCTGCAACACCTGCTCATCGGATACCAGATGCGGATAACGCTCAGGCAGCAACAGCAGCAGCGACTGCCACTTGGCGAGCATGCCGGGCAACTCATTGAGCAAGGTAATCAACTGATGCCACAGCAGCGGCACCAGGATCAGCAAAAACACCAGCAAACAACCGATGAACAAGGTGAACACCAGACTCACCGCTACGCGCTCCGGGATGCGCAAACGCATCAAGAGCCCGACCTGCCCCTGCATCAGAAACGCCAGTACCAGCCCGGCCAGGACCGGCGCAAGCATCCCGCCCAGGGTCAGAATCAGGGTGAAGGCCAGAGCCAACAGAACCGCCAGCACCACCGCCTCTTCATCAGAAAAGTAGCGCTGCATCCAGTCTTGGAGCACCTTGTACATCAAACGTCCTTTTGAAGAAAAACGGCCAGCTACGCTTTGCGCAACCAGTAGGTATAGACCCCCGCGTCGCTCTGCTCATGCAACAGCTGATGACCGGAGAGCCGTGAGAAACTGCGAAAGTCACGCTGGGAGCCGGCGTCGGTGGCCAGCACCTTGAGCACCGCACCACTGACCAGGCGGTTGAGTTCCATCTTGGCCTTGAGCAGCGGCAATGGGCAATTGAGCCCGCGTGCATCCAGTTCAGCATCACAGTTTTCGGGGACTACAGCTTCAGACATCGTTTCTCTCCAGCCAGGCACATCGTTGTGGCAAAAAGTAATCAGGATGTTTCATACATGGCTTGAAGAATACCGCACTCTGGTCAGCAAGCCATTGAGGCAGCTACAGTAGCTGCACATTTACCCAGAGCTTCGTGCATGAATTTTCTGCGTCCTACACTGCTCACCCTCGCCTGCCTGCTGGCCACTCCGGTCATGGCCGATGACCTGCCCTCGCTGGGCGACTCCAGTTCGTCCATCGTCTCCCCGGAACAGGAACATCAATTGGGGCGGGCATGGCTGGGCATGTTGCGCTCGCAGGTCGATCAGCTTTCCGACCCGCAACTCAAAGACTTCGTCGAGTCCTCGGTCTATAAACTGGCCGAGACCAGCCAGGTCCAGGACCGGCGCCTCGAATTCATCCTGATCAACAGCAACCAGCTCAACGCCTTCGCCGCCCCCGGCGGAATCATTGGTGTCAACGGCGGCCTGTTTCTGCACGCCCAGACCGAAGGCGAATATGCCTCAGTCATGGCCCACGAACTGGCCCACTTGTCGCAGCGCCACTTCGCCCGTGGTGTCGAGGCCCAGCAACGCATGCAGGTGCCGGTAATGGCCGCGATGCTGGCCGGTATCGTCATGGCTGCGGCCGGCGCCGGGGATGCCGGCATGGCCGCGATTGCCGGATCACAGGCCGCAGCGATTCAGGAGCAGCGACGCTTCTCGCGCCAGAACGAGCAGGAAGCCGACCGCATCGGCATCCTCAATCTGGAAAAAGCCGGCTACGACCCGCGCAACATGCCCACCATGTTCGAACGTCTGATGCGCCAGTACCGCTTCGATGCGAGGCCGCCAGAGTTTCTCCTGACCCACCCGGTCAGCGAGTCACGTATCGCCGACACCCGTAACCGCGCCGAACAGGCCGCGTCCGGCGGCAAGGAAGACAGCCTGCGTTATCAACTGATGCGTGCCCGCATCGCCTTGATCTATGAAGAAACCCCAGGCATTGCTGCCAAGCGCTTCCGTGCCCAGCTCAGCGAAAACCCGAAGTCAGACTACGCTCGCTATGGCCTGGCAATTGCCCAGATCAAGGGCGGCCAGCTCAACGAAGCACGCGAAGGCCTCAAGCCGCTGCTGGACAAGGCACCTAACGACATCACCTTCAACCTGGCCCAGATCGACCTGGACATCACCAGCAACCGCCTCGCCGAAGCTCAGCAGCGCGCAGAGCGCCTGCTGACTCAATACCCTGGCAACTACCCGCTCAATCAGGCGCGTATCGACACCCTGCTCAAGCAAGGCAAAAACGCTGAAGCCGAAAAAGCCCTGGATGCCTTGCTGAAAAACCGTCCGGTCGACCCGGACATCTGGTATCAGGTGGCCGAAGCCCGTGGCCTGACCGGCAATACCGTCGGCCTGCACCAGGCCCGCGCCGAGTTCTTTGCTCTGGTCGGCGACTTCCGCCAGGCCATCCAGCAACTGGACTTCGCCAAGCGTCGTTCCAGCAACAACTTCCAACTGGCGTCACGCATCGACGCCCGCCAGAAAGAACTGGTCGAACAGGAACGTCTGGTCAAAGGCATGATGTAACAATCGAGGGCAGCGCAAATAAAAAAGCCCGGCAGCGATGCCGGGCTTCTTATATCCACTGCCTCAAGCGTTGCCCGCCTGCTTCAGACGGGCAGCCTGGGTGAAGTCCAGCATGCGCTGCAACGGGCGTACGGCATGCGGAATCAGGGCCGGATCGACAAAGATCTCGTTGCTACCGTCCTGCAGGCACTGCAAGGTACGCTCCAGGGTATTCATGGCCATCCACGGACAATGCGCACAGCTGCGGCATGCCGCGCCGTTACCGGCGGTGGGCGCCTCGATGAAGATCTTGTCGGGGCACACCTGCTGCATCTTGTAGAAAATGCCTCTGTCAGTGGCAACGATAAAAGTCTTGTTCGGCAGACGTTGCGCGGCAGCGATCATCTGACTGGTAGAACCGACTGCATCGGCCAACGCAATCACCGCTTCCGGCGACTCCGGATGCACCAGCACTGCCGCCTCAGGGTACAGCGCCTTCATGTCCTCAAGCTGCTTGGACTTGAACTCTTCATGGACAATGCAGGCACCGTCCCACAGCAGCATGTCAGCGCCGGTCTCGCGCTGGATCCAGCGCCCCAGATGCTTGTCCGGTGCCCAGATGATCTTCTCGCCGTTATCCATCAGGCTTTCGACGATTTCCAGCGCACAGCCGGAAGTCACCACCCAGTCAGCGCGAGCTTTAACGGCTGCCGAGGTATTGGCATAAACCACCACCGTACGGTCAGGATGCTTATCGCAAAACGCCGAGAACTCATCGACAGGACAACCCACATCCAGCGAACAGGTTGCCTCCAGGGTCGGCATGAACACGCGCTTCTCCGGGTTGAGGATCTTGGCTGTCTCGCCCATGAACCGCACCCCGGCAACCAGCACGGTGCTGGCAGGGTGGTTATTGCTGAAACGCGCCATCTCCAGAGAGTCCGCCACACACCCGCCGGTCTCTTCGGCCAGCGCCTGAATAACCGGGTCGCAGTAATAATGCGCAACCAGCACCGCATCACGCGCTTTGAGTTCGGCAGCGATCTGCGCACGGTAGTGGGCTTGTTCTTCGAGGCTCAACTCTCTTGGCTGCTTGGCCGCCAGATGGGCCTGCACCAGAAAGCGTTCGGAAATCTGCGTCATGTTGGCTGGACCTGAGTGCGCGGTGGCGCGTAATGCAAGTTTACACCCGAAAGGCATGCGAAAAAAAAGCCGGCGCCCCGTAGATCTGGGAGCATCCAGCTCTTGAACACAACCTCAAGCCCTGCGGCCTGAAGCGGGCAGATTCTAACCCTAATGAACGGTATCAGCACAAATATTTAAACTGCCAAATCCGCTAATGATTACTATTTAAATAAAGTTCAAAAGTGCTCGGTCGTTGAGCCAAAACAAGCAGTGCCGCAAATCTTGCCCGACAGAAGATCAAAAATTATTTAAGCAGCCAAACGCAAAAACCCTCCACTAGGGAGGGTTTCTGCGTATATATGGTGGGTCGTGTAGGATTCGAACCTACGACCAATTGGTTAAAAGCCAACTGCTCTACCAACTGAGCTAACGACCCGTTGGATGGCGCGTATATTACTGATTTTTCACAGTAATTCAACACCTTCCGATAAAAAAATTAAAAATAATTGGTTGGGTCATTCACACCGGCCGCAGCGAAGCCTTCTGCACGCAGGCGGCAGCTATCGCATTTACGGCAGGCACGGCCCTGATCATCAGCCTGATAGCAGGAAACCGTCAGCGCATAATCCACACCAAGTTCCGTCCCCGCCTTGATGATGTCAGCCTTGCTCAAGTTTTGCAGCGGCGCACGGATGGTAAAGCCTTGCCCTTCTACACCGGCTTTGGTCGCCAGGTTGGCCAGGCGCTCGAAGGCTTCGACGAACTCGGGGCGGCAGTCGGGGTAGCCGGAGTAATCCACCGCGTTGACGCCGATGAAGATGTCCCGCGCCTCCAGCACCTCGGCCCAGCCCAGCGCCAGCGACAGGAACACGGTGTTTCGCGCCGGCACATAGGTAACCGGGATACCTTCGGTGGGCGCCTCGGGCACATCAATGCTGCTGTCAGTCAGGGCCGAGCCGCCCATGCCGTCCAGATTCAGACCGATAACCTTGTGCTCGATGGCACCCAGGTCTTTCGCCACACGTGCAGCTGCATCGAGCTCGGCGCGATGGCGTTGGCCATAATCAAAGCTCATGGTGTAACAGGCGTAACCTTCGGCGCGAGCCATAGCCACAACCGTGGCCGAATCCAGGCCGCCAGACAGCAGGATGACCGCTTTCTTGTCACTCATTGCTTTCTCCTCTCAACGCCCGGGCTCATCGTCCCAAAGCAGCTTGTGCAATTGCATCTGCATACGCACCGGCAGATTATCTGCGACGATCCAGTCCGCCAGATCACGCGCTTTCAACTGATGGTGACTGGCCGAGAACAGGACTTCGCTCACTCGCTGATCAAGCCGGTACTGAATCAGCTTGGACACCGCCCAGTCGTAGTCTTCCCGAGAGCAGAGCACAAACTTGACCTGATCATTAGGCGTCAGCAACTCGATGTTCTCGTAGCGGTTACGCGAGACTTCCATCGAGCCCGGGGTCTTGAGATCCACAACACGACTGACACGGGTGTCGACTGCCGAGATATCAAGCGCCCCGCTGGTTTCCAGAGAGACGTCATAGCCAGCATCACACAGGCGCTTGAGCAGCGCGATCGCATTGGGCTGGGCCAGAGGCTCACCGCCGGTCACGCATACATAGCGCGGTCGCCAGGTTGCAACCTGTTCGACAATGGCGTCCAGCGTCATGATGGTGCCGCCGCTGAACGCATAGGCGCTGTCGCAGTACTGGCAGCGCAGCGGGCAACCGGTCAACCGCACAAATACAGTGGGCAGCCCGGACGTGCGGGTTTCACCCTGCAACGAGTGAAAAACTTCGGTGATACGTAATGTGTCTTGCATGAGAGCCACGGGCGTAACAGCTAAACAGGCCGTCCGCCTCCGTCAGGCACTTCAGGACACCGCGCAATCACGCAATGCCATGAAGCGAAACTAATGATGACCGATATTTCGGGTGGGCGATTCTAACGAAAAAAGCCGCGACAGGCGCGGCTTTTCTGGACAACTGTCAGGTTTGGCTCAAAGACGCTGAAGGTCACGCTGCGCCAATTGAGCAGCGGAAGTACCCGGATACTGGGCTACAACCTGCTGCAAAATACCTTTGACCTTGTCGGTATGACCCAGGCGACGCTCGACATCTGCCAGCTTGTAAAGCGAATCGGGCACTTTACCGTGCTTGGGGTACAGCTGACTTACCTTGGCAAATGCCTGACCGGCACCTTGCAGGTCACCCTTGGCCAGGTTTACCTCACCCAGCCAGTACTGGGCGTTGCCCGCGTAAGTGCTGTTGGGGTATTTACGCAGGAATGCGGCAAGTGCCTGACTGGCCTTGTCGAAATCCTTGGCTTTGACCAGATCCAGGGAAGCGTCGTAGTAGAGCTTCTCTTTGGCCGGGTCTGGCGGCTCGGTGCCAGCCGTCGGAGCCTGGGCTGCCGGGGCCGATGGTGTACCGCTGGCGTCGATTGCGCCGCCAGCCGGTTGGGAATTATTGTTCGCCGCAGCAGAAGCGCCACTGACGATACGCTGGTCCAGGTCCTGATAACGCTCCAGAGCTTCCTGCTTCATGCGCTGGATGTCATTCTGCTGAACTTCGACGATACCGCGCAAACGCGATATTTCTTCCTGCATCTGTTGCAGCTGCATGAACAGCTGACCCTGCGCCGAAGGCGCGGCCGAAGCCTCGCCTCCGACGTAGGCGCCGGACGTGCCATAACCCGCTGGCGGATAACTGCTGCCAGAGCCAGAATTGTCACCGACTACAGGAACCGCACCCCATGCAGTAAGCGGCAGGGTGAGGGCCAGAACGGTTAGAGCACGACGGCAAGTCATATCGAATTACTTACGCAGTTCGACGCGACGGTTCTGAGCCCACGATTGCTCGTCGTTGCCGGTAGCAACTGGACGCTCTTCACCGTAGGAAACCAGCTCCAGCTGAGCTGGAGACACGCCCTGCAGAACCAGGTAGCGTTGAACGGCTTTCGCACGACGCTCGCCCAGTGCCAGGTTGTATTCACGAGTGCCGCGCTCGTCGGTGTTACCTTCCAGAACGACGCGAGCGCCGTTGGCTTTCAGGTCCTTGGCGTGAACGTCCAGCGCGCGCAGGGCTTCTTGCTTCAGGTCCGAGCTGTCGTATTCGAAGTAGAAGGTGGTGATTGCGCGCAGAGCAGCTTCTTCGCTCAGGCTGCCGTCGACAGCACCAGAGTTGGCGCCGTAACCAGCGTTAGGATCAACTGCACCACCAGCGCCGGCATTGTCGCCGCCTTTGGAGGAACAACCTACAGCTACGGCCATGGCCAGAGCCAGCGCAGCAAACTTACCAAACTTCAGCATTTCCATCTTGAAACTCCTAATGAACCCCAGTGTGTTAAGCAAAAACTTGTGTAGCGCCGCGTCAGTTCAGGTAAGGGGACCAGGAAGGTTCTCTGACTTCGCCTTGAGCGGTAGGAAGCGGGAGCCTTACGCGTCCGTTAAGGGACACGAGCATCAAGACTCCCCGGCCCTGCTGGCGGGTGGCGTAGATTACCATGGTGCCGTTGGGCGCAACAGTAGGTGACTCATCAAGGTTGCTATCTGTAAGGATTTTTACACTTCCGCGGGCCAGATCCTGAGCCGCAACCTTGAAATTGGTGAAGCCTTCCTGGCGATGGATCATTACCAGGGTCTTTTCGTCAGCCGACAGTTTCGGATTGGCATTGTAGTTGCCCACGAACGTTACGCGAGTGGCACCACCACCATTAATGCTGGTTTTGTAGATCTGCGGTTTGCCGCCACGGTCAGACGTGAAGTAGATGGTCGAGCCATCCTTGCCGAAGAACGGTTCGGTATCGATCGAAGAATCGTTGGTGACTCGGCTCAGCTGACGGCTGGCCAGGTTGATCACGTAGATCTCCGGGTTACCGTCCTTGGACAGCACGAACGCCAGTTTGCTGCCATCCGGCGACCAGGCTGGTGCACCGTTCAGGCCTTCGAAGTTGGTGATCTGCTCACGGCGACCGGTATCGATATGCTGTACAAAAATACGCGGACGCTTCTGCTCGAACGAGACGTAAGCGATGCGTTTGCCATCCGGCGCAAAGCGTGGCGAAAGGATCGGCTCACGCGATTGCAGCAGGGTCACTGCACGTGCGCCATCGTAGTCGGAACGCTGCAAGGTGTAGCGAGTGTTGGTTTCGGAGAAACGCTCGGCAGTCACGTACAGCATACGGGTCGAGAACGCACCTTTAATACCTGTCAGCTTCTCGAACGACTGGTCGGAAATAAAGTGCGACATGTCGCGCAATTGATCAGTAGTCCCCGACACACTGCCAGTCAGCACTTGCTGCTCGGTAGCGACGTTGAACAGTGCGTACTGCACTTGCAGGCGACCACCAGCGGGCACGATGTTACCCACCATGACGTATTGGGCGCCCAGCGCTTTCCAGTCACGGAAGATCACTTCGCTGGCCTGGGCCGGCAGACTGATCATGTTCTGCTTCGGAATCGGCGAGTAGTAACCCGAGTTACGCAGGTCATTGCCGATGATTTCAGCCATGTCATCTGGCAGGACGTTACCGCCCTGCCAGCCGAATGGCACGACCGCAATCGGCGTGGCGCGGTCACTGCCACTGGTAACCAGAATGTTCTTCTCTTCTGCGTTGGCCATCCCGGCCACACAGCAGAGAACGACGAGCAGTCCTCTAAAAAGCTTGATCACAGGGCTAGATCTCCTGGAGTAAATGTCATCTTGAATGAGCGATAGGGCGCGAACTCAGCCGGCTTCAGACCCTGCATTTCTGTCAAACGCCCAATGTTCCTGACGGCAGCAACAGCAGAGCTGTCAAACGGCCCGTCACCACTGGACTTGGCAACTGTTACCGAAGAAATCGTCCCGTCGGGCAACATCTTGATCTGCAACTGTACAGACATGTTGTTGCGGGCAGACGGCGGACGACTCCAGCCTTCAGACGCGCGCAACCTGATCAGATCGTCGAAACTACCAGCAACCTGATCGCCCACCTCGTCGGCCAATGCCTGCTGTCGCTCCGGCTTGTCGGAAAGCAAGTCAGCCAGCGCCTGCGCTTTCTTGTCTTCGGCTGCCTTGCGTGCAGCTTCCTGAGCCTTCTTGGCAGCAGCATCTGCAGCAGCCTTTTTCTTGGCGTCTTCAGCGGCTTTCTTTTTCGCGTCCTCGGCAGCCTGCTTCTTGGCATCTTCGGCGGCCTGTTTCTTGGCCTCGTCCGCTGCCTTCTTCTTGGCTTCCTCGGCAGCTGCCTTCTTGGCATCTTCCTCGGCTTTTTTCTTCGCTTCTTCTTCAGCTTTTTTCTTGGCTATATCAGCCTGCTGTTTCTCTTCGGCCTTTTTCGCTTCGGCCGCTTTCTTGGCTTCATCAGCCGCCTTGCGCGCCTCTTCGGCTTTCTGTTCGGCAGCTTTCTGTTCAGCCGCCTTCTTGGCTTCTTCGGCGGCAGCAGCTTTCTGTTCTTCGGCTTTTTGAGCCTCATCGGCTTTCTTTTGTTCCGCCGCTTTTACAGCTTCCTGCTTCTGCTGCTCGATCTTTTTCTGTTCCAGCTGCTCGACTTCAGTCTGCCGTGCAGCGGTTCTTTTCGCCTCGCCAGCGATCTTCTGGTTAGTCTGGGTGGTTGCCTGACTCTTGGACTTGAGCTGATACAGCGTAGCCTGAACCACAGGCTTGGCTTCAGGCAGCTCAGGGGTCATGGCAAAACTGACAAAGAGCATGCCGAAAATCAGGATATGCAGGGCCACCGCCCAGACACTGGGCCAGAAGTAGCTTTCCGAGGCGGATGGCTCTCGAATTGGCTGCATCAGGGGGCCTCAGTAATCAGGCCGACATTGGCAATACCGGCTTTCTGCAGTCCACCCATGGTGACCATGACCGAACCGTAGTCCACCGCCTTGTCACCACGGATAAAGACCTGGGTCTGCTTGCCGGCATCACGCCCGGCCGCAATGATCTTGGTCACTGCACTGGTCAGCTGGGGCAAGGTCATCGCCTTGTCCATCTGCTTGTCGGTATCGACCTCGCTGCCCACATTCCAGTAATAGGTTTTGTCAGCCTTGATTGAAATGGTCAGGACCTGGTTGTTGTTGTCCTGCGGCAGGCTCTCACTGGAAACCTTGGGCAGGTCGACCTTGACGCCCTGGTTGATCATGGGCGCGGTGACCATGAAAATGACCAGCAGTACCAGCATCACGTCGATGTAAGGCACCACGTTCATTTCGGCGACCGGCCGGCGTTTGTTGCGACGATCTCGAGCGATCAAAGCCATGGGGAATTACCTGCTCACTCTTCGCTGGTATGCACTTTACGGTGCAGGATGGCCTGGAACTCGTCGGCAAAGGTGTAGTAACGGCCGATCAGAGTCTCGGTGCGCGCGGCGAAACGGTTGTAAGCCATAACGGCCGGGATGGCTGCAAACAGGCCGATGGCCGTTGCAATCAGAGCCTCGGCAATACCTGGCGCTACGGTGGCCAGTGTCGCTTGCTGGGCGGTGGCCAGACCCCGGAAGGAGTTCATGATCCCCCACACAGTACCGAACAGACCAATATAAGGACTGGTCGAGCCGACGGTTGCCAGAAACGGCAGGCCGGTTTCGAGCTTTTCTTCTTCGCGGGAAATGGCCACGCGCATCGCACGCGCTACGCCTTCCATCACCGCATCCGGGTCAACGCCCGGTTGCTGACGCAGACGGGAGAACTCCTTGAAGCCGGCACGGAAGATCTGCTCCACACCCGAATCCGGATCAGGGTTGCTGCCAGCCTGACGATACAGCTTGGACAGATCGATGCCCGACCAGAACCGCTCCTCGAAACTTTCCAGCGCACGCCGGCCGGCCCTGATCATGTTACTGCGCTGAAAAATCATTACCCATGAGGCAACCGAGGCAGCCACCAGGCTCAGCATGACCAACTGCACGACAATGCTGGCATTGCTGACCAAACTCCACATGGAGGTATGGTCGACGACGTTAGCAGCTTCCACGTTCTATCTCCTGCTCTGAATCTGAAGGTAAGCCCGCGCCACTGTGCTGCAAGGCAAAAGCCGCACGCAGCGTTTCTGGAATGGCCCGGGGTCTGAAACTATCGGCGCTGACACACGCCACCAGGAACTGCCCCTCGCAGAGCAGCGTTGCATCGGCCACTCGCGTGACCTGCTGGCGAAAACGCAGGCTGGCGCGGTTGAGTTCGATAACTTGCGCGGTGACCAACAGTTCGTCGTCCAGCCGCGCCGGCTTGTGGTAACGCGCCTCACTGGAATGCACGACAAACAACAGGTTCTCATCGGCCAGCGTGGACTGGTTGAACCCCAGTTGCCGCAGCTGCTCGGTGCGAGCCCGTTCCATGAATTTCAGGTAATTGACGTAGTAGACGACGCCGCCGGCATCGGTGTCTTCGTAATAGACGCGACAGCGATGTGCGAACGACTGAACCCCGTTTTGCGCGCGCATACTCTAGTGCTTACTCCTCGGGTTGCCAATCGGATGTAGCAACTGTTTTTCAAGGTTTGGCCCGCTAACGCAAGGCGCCTGCCCGAGAACAGCAATCCACCAGCTTGCAGCGCAGGCTAGTGCCGCTCCAGAGCCATTAGTCGGCATTATCATCTACAGGTTCCCCGGTAGCTGGCATTTCGCCCATTCGTGACGGAATATTCAGCCCGAAATGCAAATACGCATGGCGAGTGACGACTCGGCCCCGAGGGGTACGCATGATATACCCCTGCTGGATCAGGTAGGGCTCAAGTACATCTTCAATGGTATGGCGCTCTTCACTGATCGCGGCCGCAAGACTGTCGACCCCCACCGGACCACCGTCGAATTTCTCAATCATGGCCAGCAGCAAGCGGCGGTCCTGATGATCAAAACCATGCTCATCGACATCCAGCAGGTTCAAGGCCTGGTCCGCCGCCTGCCGAGTGATCTGGCCATTGCCGCGCACCTGCGCGAAATCGCGTACCCGGCGCAGCAGACGGTTGGCGATTCGCGGCGTACCGCGCGCCCGGCGGGCGATCTCAAAGGCGCCCTCAGGCTCGATGACCAGCCCGAGGATATTGGCCGAGCGCGCGACAATGGTCGACAGGTCGGCAATGTTGTAGAACTCCAGACGCTGCACGATTCCGAAGCGATCACGCAGTGGATTGGTCAGCATGCCGGCACGGGTGGTGGCACCAACCAGGGTGAAAGGCGGCAGGTCCAGCTTGATCGAACGGGCTGCCGGCCCCTCGCCAATCATGATGTCGAGCTGGAAGTCTTCCATCGCCGGATACAGCACTTCTTCGACAATCGGCGAAAGCCGGTGGATCTCGTCGATAAACAGTACATCGTTAGGTTCGAGGCTGGTCAGGATCGCTGCCAGGTCGCCAGGCCGCTCCAGCACCGGTCCGGAGGTACTCTTGATCGAGACCGCCATCTCCTGAGCAATGATATTGGCCAGCGTGGTCTTGCCAAGGCCGGGCGGACCGAAGATCAGGGTGTGGTCGAGGGACTCACTGCGCCCTCGCGCGGCCTGAATGAACAGTTCCATCTGCTCGCGCACGGTGGGCTGGCCAATGTAGTCGGCCAGGCTCAGCGGGCGAATGGCGCGGTCGAACTGCTCGTCCCGGTCGCGCCCCCCGCTGGCAGTTATCAGGCGATCGGCTTCTATCACTTACGCCATCCCCTTCAACGCACGACGAATGAGTTCGGCACTGTTCAAATTCTTTTCCTTGATCGCGGAAACGGCTTTGCTCGCTTCCTGAGGTTTGTAGCCCAGGGATATCAGCGCACTCATCGCATCGGACTCGGCACTGGCCACTGGCTCAAGCGCTTCGGGCCCATTGGAAACCAGGGTAAAGGCACCCGGCAAGACCTCCCAGGCCTTGAAGCGGTCCTTGAGCTCGACCAGCAGACGCTCGGCGGTTTTTTTGCCGACCCCCGGTATACGGGTCAGTGCCGAAGTGTCCTGGGCCTGAACACAACGCACCAGCTCATCGACATCCAGCCCCGACATGAGCGCCAAGGCCAGCTTGGGGCCTACACCGTTGAGCCGTATAAGCTCGCGAAACAGCTCACGCTCGCGCTTTTCGAAAAAGCCATACAGCAGGTGCGCGTCTTCACGCACCACCAGATGAGTGTGCAAGGTCACGGTCTCACCGGCATGAGGCAGCCGATAAAGCGTACTCATTGGCACCTCCAGCTCGTAGCCGACACCATTGACATCCAGCAGCAGATGCGGAGGCTGTTTCTCGATCAGGGCACCGCGTAAACGTCCTATCACCTGTCAAATCCTGTATTGCCTGTCGCCCAGGCGAAAAATGGACATAAAGCTTGCCGCAGGCAAGTGAAAAAATGCGAGCGAATGCTGCAATCAGAGCCGCAAGCGCCCGCCCCGACTGCGTGCAGCCCCCAGGCCATGAGCTATCAGGCTTGAACGGGTATGGGCATGACACAAGGCGATTGCCAAGGCATCGGAAGCGTCAATCTGCGGCTTGCTGGTCAACTTGAGCAGATGCATGACCATGATCATGACCTGTTCTTTGTTAGCCCCGCCGGTACCCGCCACTGCCTGCTTGACCTGAGTCGCCGTGTACTCGGCAATTTCCAGGCTCTCTTCGGCACCGGCCACAATCGCCGCTCCGCGCGCCTGCCCCAGCTTGAGCGCAGAATCGGCATTGCGCGCCATAAACACCTTCTCGATGCCCATGGTGACCGGCTCATAAGTACGAATCACCTCTCGCACACCGCGATAGACGATTTGCAGGCGCTCGTGCAATTGCCCCTCACCGGTACGGATGCAACCGGAGGCCACATAGATGCAACCACGGCCGGTATCGCGCACAACGCCATAACCGGTAATCCGGGAGCCTGGGTCGATACCTAAAATAAGAGTCATAACGCTTGCTGTCCGATCACGCTATCGATACCGCATAAAACAGAAACCGAAGGTGCACAGCGCGGCCGGAGCCGTCACTGCGCGCCTTCGGCGCTCTGGTGTTATCAGGATCAGCCGAGCTGTTCCATGATCTCGTCAGGGATTTCCGCGTTCGAATAGACGTTCTGCACGTCGTCGAGGTCTTCAAGCATGTCGATCAGCTTGAGAACCTTCTGTGCATTGTCCAGGTCCAGCACCGCACTGGTGCTTGGCAACAGCACGATTTCCGCATCACTACCCTTGAAGCCAGCAGCCTCCAGCGCATTACGCACCGCATAGAAACCGGCAAAAGAAGTAAACACATCGAAAGAGCCATCAGGATTACTGACCACGTCGTCAGCATCGGCCTCCATCGCCGCTTCCATCAGGGCATCTTCTTCGACACCGGCAGCGAAAGAAATCTGCCCCTTGCGATCAAACAGGTACGCAACCGAGCCGTCCGTGCCCAGATTGCCGCCACATTTGCTGAAAGCATGGCGCACTGCAGCAGCGGTACGGTTGCGGTTATCGGTCATGGCCTCGACCATGATCGCCACACCGCCAGGACCATAGCCTTCGTAGCTCAGTTCGACTACATCATCACCATCGACGGCGCCGACACCACGTGCCACGGCGCGATCAATGGTGTCGCGAGTCATGTTGGCACCCAGAGCCTTGTCCAGCGCCAGGCGCAAACGTGGGTTGGAAGCCGGGTCGCCGCCACCGGCACGGGCAGCGACAGTCAGCTCACGAATCCACTTGGTGAAGATCTTGCCTTTTTTGGCATCCTGACGCTCTTTGCGGTGCTTGATATTCGCCCACTTGGAATGACCTGCCATTTATTGCTCCGGTATCTCTCAGAAACACGATCGCCTCTCGCCCACACAAAGCAGGCGAAAGGCGCAATTGCATGACCTTGGCGCAAACTGCAAGGCGCGATCAAACGCCCTGCACTGCCTTATTCGGCTTTCTGTTGCTCGCGCAGGCGGATGTGCAGCTCACGCAGGGCTTTGGCATCCACCACACCCGGAGCCTGGGTCATGACGTCTGCAGCACTCTGGGTTTTCGGGAACGCGATGACTTCACGGATGGACTGGGCGCCGGTCATCAGCATCACCAGGCGATCCAGACCGAAGGCCAGACCACCGTGCGGTGGAGCACCGTACTTCAGTGCATCAAGCAGGAAGCCGAACTTCTCTTGCTGCTCGTCTTCGGCAATGCCCAGCAAACGGAATACCGCCTGTTGCATTTCCTTGCGGTGAATACGAATGGACCCGCCACCGAGTTCAGTACCGTTGAGCACCATGTCGTAGGCACGCGACAACGCGGCACCCGGATTGGCTTCCAGCTCTTCAGGGCTGCACTTTGGCGCCGTGAACGGGTGATGCAGCGCCGAGAACGAACCGTCATCGTTCTCTTCGAACATCGGGAAGTCGACAACCCACATCGGCGCCCATTCACAGGTGTGCAGATTCAGATCGTTACCAAGCTTGATCCGCAGCGCGCCAAGAGCCTCGCTGACAACCTTGAACTTGTCGGCACCGAAGAACACGATATCGCCATCGACCGCACCCACACGATCAAGGATCACATTGAGGTTAGCTTCAGGAATGAACTTGACGATCGGCGACTGCAGACCCTCGACACCCTTGGCGCGCTCGTTGACCTTGATGTAAGCCAGCCCCTTGGCGCCGTAGATACCGACGAACTTGGTGTAATCATCGATCTGGCTACGCGGCATGTTCGCAGCACCCGGAACGCGCAGCGCGGCAACACGCCCTTTCGGATCGTTGGCCGGACCGCTGAACACCTTGAAGTCGACCGCATTGAGCTGATCGGCAACGTCGACCAGTTCCAGCGGAATGCGCAAGTCAGGCTTGTCCGAACCGTAACGGCGCATGGCCTCTTCGAAAGGCATGTGCGGGAACTCGCCGAACTCGACGCCCAGCACTTCCTTGAACAGTTGACGAACCATTGTCTCGGTCAGACCAATGATGTCTTCTTCGTTCAAAAAGCTGGTTTCGATGTCGATCTGGGTGAATTCAGGCTGACGATCGGCACGCAGGTCTTCATCGCGGAAGCACTTGGCGATCTGGTAGTAACGATCAAAGCCCGCCACCATCAGCAGTTGCTTGAACAGCTGTGGCGACTGCGGCAGAGCGAAGAAACTGCCGGGGTGGGTACGGCTTGGCACCAGGTAGTCGCGAGCACCTTCCGGCGTAGCGCGCGTCAGGATCGGCGTCTCGACGTCCAGGAAGCCGTTGTCGTCCAGGTAACGACGGATGCTGCTGGTGATGCGCGAGCGCAGCCGCAGCTTCTCTGCCATTTCCGGGCGACGCAGGTCGATGAAACGATACCGCAGGCGGGTCTCTTCACCGACATCGGAGAATTCGTTGAGCGGGAACGGCGGCGTTTCCGACTCGTTCAGCACTTCCAGCTCATAGCCAAGGATTTCAATGGCGCCGGAAGCGATATTGGTGTTGGCAGCACCGGCCGGGCGGGCGCGCACCTTGCCAACGATCTTGACGACGAACTCGCTGCGGACCCGGTCGGCTGCGGCGAAGGTCTCGGCGCGATCAGGATCGAAGACCACTTGGGCCATACCTTCACGGTCACGGATATCGAGGAAGATCACTCCCCCGTGGTCACGACGACGATGGACCCATCCGCAAAGGGTAACTTCCTGACCTTCCAGACTCTCGTTCAGTTGGCCGCAATAGTGGCTGCGCATCATGATGGTGTATTCACTTCCCGTAATTCGAAATTCAGTGGAGGCTTCGTCCTCCCTGGCGTGGACCCAATAGTGCAAGAGCCTGGACGTGCAGTTCAAGCGGATCCGCCCACGCGCAGGCGTGCCAGTGGCAGACGGGGCAGTATATAGAGTTAATCGCAGCGTTGCAGCCGCACGCCCCGCGAATTACGGACAGCAGAACGGGGCTGCCCGAAGGCAGCCCCGCAGAATAGAGAGCCAGGGATACTCAAAGCCGGACTTGCGCCTTGAGCAGATGGGCTACGCACACGACCCGAATCAGACCACTGAAATTCTTGACCCCACCGTAACGCAGATGAACCTCCCGATCGATATTCGACAGCACGGCATTGATTGAACAGTTGTTCGACCGAGCAATCGTCGACAGGACATTCCAGTAGACATTTTCAAGCCGCAGGCAAGTCGCCAGGCCATTGAGCCTGACCGACTTGGAATGGGGCTGGGCCAGCGCCATGCTGAACCCTTCTATAAAGGGATCTTCGGACACCGCACCCAAGCCTCCTGGCTCACCGACCTCACGTTCAACATCTCGAACCATGATAATCATCACCTCTGAACAAGCATCTAAACGAACCTGAGAGAAACATTTAAAAATAAACAAATGCCTCGCTATAAAGCCCGAAACGAGAACGCTTATCCAGCAGGTCTGGCAAGCAAACCATGTAGGACATAACCACTACAACGCGAGGAATAGTCAATTCAACCGCGCTTACAGCAACAACTAACGGAGCGGGTAATAAATATATATATAGAAGCCCCCAGGAATTCTGTCAGTGAGTGGCACCGAAGCGCCACTCACCGGAGAACTCAGCGGGTTTCGAGCATCGAGCGCAGCATCCATGCTGTCTTTTCATGCACCTGCATACGCTGGGTCAGCAGGTCTGCGGTCGGCTCATCACTGACCTTGTCGAGCAGCGGAAAAATGCTCCGCGCAGTGCGGACCACGGCCTCTTGCCCCTGAACCAGGCTGCGGATCATGTCCTCGGCATGCGGCACACCCTCTTCTTCCTTGATGGAAGACAGACGCGCGTAGGTCGAGTAGGTGCCCGGCGCCGGAAAACCAAGCGCACGAATACGCTCAGCGATGGAGTCCACTGCCAGGGCCAGTTCGTTGTATTGCTCTTCGAACATCAGGTGCAGCGTGCGAAACATTGGCCCGCTGACGTTCCAGTGAAAGTTGTGCGTCTTGAGGTACAACACATAAGTATCCGCCAACAGATGGGAAAGTCCGTCAACGATCGACTTGCGATCCTCTTCACTGATGCCGATATCGATTGCCATGCTGCATATCCTTTTAGCGACGATGAAAATTCAACAGGCATTACTTTAGCAAGAGATGCCCTGCGAAGCAGCCCTATCGAGACCATAGAAAACCTTGATACGCCGCGGCCCTGAGAACACTGCAACCGCACAAGGGTTCCACCGGACCAACGGCAACCGGCTCACCTGAGCACTGATTTGAGTAGGTCAAGGCTTTGCTGTTAAATACACAGCCCGTGTATCACGCCTTCCTTATTTTTGAAGCGTACCGGGCGTTACCCGCTATTTCCTCGTGATCCATCCTGATGTGAGTTTTTTGACATGTTGAAAATCGTCCACCTGGTAACGGGAACAGCAGCCTTGCTGCTGTCACTCATACCCAGCCTGCGCAATGAAGCATTATTGTCCTACCTGCCACAGCCCGATGCGTTGTACCTGGCATTCTTCGGCCTGCTCAATCTGTTGATCGCACCGGTCATTCCCCACTGGAAAAAGGGCCCGCGCCGCAGCCTGCAAACCCTGGCCAGCATTCTGCTGGTCCTGGCAGTCGTCGCCCAGATCCTGGTCTTGCTGGTGCCACTGCCAAGCGTCGCCGGTCAGCCCGCCGTCGTGCTCGGGCTGGCAATCACCTTTTGTGCGATCATCCTGCATCTGGGCACCACCCTGCACAAGCGCTCCCCCACACCGGTGCCGCAAAGCCATGAACTTGGCCAGCGCGATACCGGCACGGTGAAGTGGTTCAACTCTTCAAAGGGCTTCGGTTTTATTTCCAGAGACTCAGGCGATGACATCTTCGTCCACTTCCGTGCGATTCGCGGAGAAGGTCACCGCGTCCTGGTCGAAGGCCAGCGTGTAGAGTTCTCGGTCATGAATCGTGACAAGGGCCTGCAGGCAGAAGATGTGGTAGCTGCCGCGCCACGCCGCTAATACCTGGCAACATGAAAAAAGCCGCGTGATACGCGGCTTTTTTCATTTAGTAATGAGGCGGTGGAGCCTCATCATCCAGACCATCGACCCGATGGCTCATTTCTTCCTGGCGCCTGGCGAGCAGCAAAAACTGCTGCTGCAAACGTTCCACGATTCGCTGCTGGCCTACCAGCTCATCATTGAGCGCCTGAATAGTATCGTCCTGAAATGCCAGCCTGCTCTCAAGCTCGGTGATCCGCGCCTCAAGGCTCATACGCTCGACTCCAGCCTGAAATCCTCTGGCAGCACAGGCCGCAGACGCTCAATCAGTGCAGCAACCTGCCTTGGCTCATAAGGCAGCGCCGTCAGCTTGCCCCATACCGGAGCAGGCCACGCCCCATCATCGCGCTTGCGCACGATCACATGCATATGTAACTGGCTGACGACGTTACCCAAAGTGGCAACGTTAAGCTTGTCGGCATTGAAGGTATCTTTAAGGATGGCCGCCAGAGCGGTGGTTTCCCGCCATAACTGCGCCTGGTCATCGGCATCGAGTTCAAAAACCTCGCTGATACCTGCGCGACGCGGCACCAGAATAAACCAGGGATAGCGAGCATCGTTGCTAAGCAGCAAGCGGCATAGAGGAAAATCCCCCAATGGCAGAGTGTCTTGCTGCAAACGTGAATCCAGAGCGAACACCATACGACTCCTGACGGGAGAACAAAAACATCACACAAGGCTGGCAGGATAACAAAAACCCGACACGACCGGCTCGCTCTCAACCCGGCGTGCAGAAACGCCAGCCCCGGCTAAGCTGTCGAGTCAGTCAAAGGACCGCTCGCCGCGTCTTCAGCACGATGAACCAGATTCTGACACTCGCACATGCAAACGCACCAAAACGAATCAAGAATGTGTATCTGGCATACCTCAATACCAGGATCTACCCAGAACCGGCGGCGTCCGGTAACACTTTTTGTCACGCCTGGCCGGATGGGCAGCGGCAAGCAAGAATGACGAGGCCACCGCTAAAAAATGGATTTTTTCCTTAATAAACAAGAATTTATTAACAAGTCAGAATGTAAAACCTGTGATTTTCACAAATTTTTTTCATTTTCTGGGAGTTTGAGCACGCTTGTTGCTTTAACACTCGCACGCCAATTTTGAGCTCAGTCGGCGGCACCCTGTACTTGGCAAGCATCTTGCTCAAGACAAAATAGAGAAAATAAAGTTCTTGTAAAAAAGCGACATTTTAAGCGACATACGTATCCTTTTCGACGACATTGACGTATACAGCATTTGCACCCTGACCGGCACAAACCAAAAATAGCCGGCATAACAAGAAAGAGCCGCCCCTAAAAAAAATACAGATGGGGCAGCGAAAACTTCTAAACCAAAGGAGCAATCACGATGAGAGTGATGAAGTGGAGCGCAATCGCACTGGCCGTTGCGGCGGCAGCCAGCACCCAACTGGCATCGGCTGCGCCGTTTGTCAGCGACCAAGCCGAAGCCAAGGGCTTCGTTGAAGGCAGTTCGCTGAACCTGAAAGCACGCAACTACTACTACAACCGCGACAAGAAAGCTGGCGCAGTTGACGACAAAGACTGGACTCAGGGTTTCTGGGGTATCTACAACTCCGGCTACACTCAAGGCACTGTCGGTGTCGGTGTTGACGCCTTTGGTTACCTCGGCTTCAACCTCGACGGCAGCGACAAGTACTCCGGCTCCGGCAACCTGCAGACCGACAGTCAAGGCCGCAACTCCGACAGCTTCGGCAAAGCCGGTGCCGCCGCCAAATTCCGCATTTCCAAAACCGAGCTGAAAATCGGCGACATGCAGCCTAGCAGCCCGGTATTCGCAGTTGGCGGCTCTCGCCTGCTGCCACAGACCGCCACCGGTATCAGCCTGCAAAGCAGCGAAATCAAGGGCTTGGATCTGGAAGCCGGTCACTTCACTTCGACCACCAGCCAGGATGAAACCAACCGTAGCGGCGAAATCTTCGCCAACTACGCTGGCGTGAGTGCCAAATCTGCCGATTTCGTCGGCGGCAAGTACTCGATTACCGACAACCTCGGTGTAGCCCTGTACGGCGCCAAGCTTGAAGACATCTGGAACCAGTACTACGCCAACGTGAACTACGCCCTGCCACTGGGCGGCGATCAGTCCCTGGCATTCGACGCCAACCTGTATCGCACCGTTGACGAAGGCTCGGCCAAGGCCGGCTCGATCAGCAACACGGCCTTCTCCGGCTCGGTCGCTTACTCGTTCATGGCAGCTCACACCCTGACTGTAGCCCTGCAGAAAATCAACGGTGACACACCGTTCGACTACATCGGCACCGGCAACAACAACCGTGGCGGCGACTCGATCTTCCTCAACAACTCGATCCAGTACTCCGACTTCAACGGCCCGAACGAGAAATCTGCCCAGATCCGCTACGATCTGAACATGGCACCTTACGGGGTTCCAGGCCTGAGCTTCATGACCCGCTACATCAAAGGCTGGGACATCGACGGCAGCAACGCTCCAACCAATGGCCCTTACGGCTATTACGGCGCAGACGGCAAACACCACGAAACCAACTTCGAAGCCAAATACGTACTGCAGTCCGGCCCGGCCAAGGATCTGTCGTTCCGTATCCGTCAAGCATGGCACCGCGCCAATGCTGACCAGGGCGAAGGTGATGTTAACGAGTTCCGCCTGATCGTCGACTACCCGATCTCGATTCTGTAACCAGAATCCTGCACCGTGTAGCACTGGAAGCCCGGCGATTGCCGGGCTTCTTCTTTATATAGCCTTTGCACTGAAGGGCACCTCCCCGGCCATAGCCTGTACTCGACACGCCTGTGGCCGTACAATGCCGAGTCATTTTCAGTCCCAAGCAACCGATAACGGCTAATCATGCGCACCAGTCAATTTTTGCTCGCCACACAGAAAGAAACCCCTTCCGATGCGGTCGTGGTCAGCCATCAGCTGCTGCTGCGTGCCGGCATGATTCGCAAACTGGCTTCGGGCCTCTATACCTGGCTGCCGATGGGCCTGCGCGTACTGCGCAAGGTCGAGGCGATCGTGCGTGAAGAAATGGACGCCGCCGGCGCCCTGGAAATCCTGATGCCGGGCATCCAGCCTGCCGAGCTTTGGCAAGAATCCGGACGCTGGGAGCAATACGGTCCCGAGCTGAT
Source organism: Pseudomonas sp. 21LCFQ010 (assembly GCF_024129905.1). Lineage (NCBI taxonomy): Bacteria > Pseudomonadati > Pseudomonadota > Gammaproteobacteria > Pseudomonadales > Pseudomonadaceae > Pseudomonas > Pseudomonas sp. 21LCFQ010. The sequence continues at coordinate 86,815 of NZ_JAMYDZ010000010.1, forward strand.
GCGCCTGGTCGACCGCCATGCACGCGATTTCTGCCTGGGCCCAACCCACGAAGAAGTGATCACTGATCTGGCCCGCAACGAGCTCAACAGCTACAAGCAGTTGCCGATCAACATGTACCAGATCCAGACCAAATTCCGCGACGAGATCCGTCCGCGCTTCGGCCTGATGCGCGGCCGCGAGTTCGTCATGAAAGACGCCTACTCGTTCCACGCCGACCAGGCTTCGCTGCAGCAGACCTACGATCGCATGCATCAGGCCTACACCAATGTATTCACCCGCCTGGGCCTGAAATTCCGTCCGGTGGAAGCCGACAACGGCTCCATTGGCGGCGCAGGCTCCCACGAGTTCCATGTGCTGGCCGATTCCGGTGAAGACGACATCGTTTTCAGCAACGGCTCCGACTATGCGGCCAACATCGAAAAAGCCGAAGCACTGCCGCAAGAAAAGAGCCGCCCTGCGCCGACCGAAGAGCTGCGCCTGATCGACACCCCGAATGCCAAGACCATTGCGCAACTGGTCGAAGGCTTCAACCTGCCGATCGAAAAGACCGTCAAAACCCTGGTCGTGCGCGCAGCCGAAGAAGGCAAGCTGATCGCGCTGATCATCCGCGGCGACCACGAACTCAACGAAATCAAGGCCGCCAAGCTTGAACAGGTCGCCAGCCCACTGACCATGGCCACCGAAGCCGAACTGCGTGACGCCATCGGTGCCGGCGCCGGTTCGCTCGGCCCGCTGAACCTGCCACTGCCGTGCATCATCGACCGTTCGGTCGAGCTGATGAGCGACTTTGGCGTCGGCGCCAACATCGACGACAAGCACTACTTTGGCGTCAACTGGGAACGTGACCTGCCCGTACCTCAGGTTGCCGACCTGCGCAACGTGGTCAGCGGCGACCCAAGCCCCGACGGCAATGGTGTACTGGAAATCAAACGCGGTATCGAAGTCGGCCATATCTTCCAGCTCGGCACCAAGTACAGCGAAGCCATGAAGTGCCAGGTACTGGGTGAGAACGGCAAGCCGATCGACCTGACCATGGGCTGCTACGGCATCGGTGTTTCTCGCGTGGTGGCGGCCGCCATCGAGCAGAACAACGACGAGAACGGCATTATCTGGAACGACACCCTGACCCCGTTCCACATCGCGCTGGTTCCTTTGCGCTATGAAACCGATGCCGTACGCGAAGCCACTGACAAACTGTATGCCGAGCTGACTGCTGCAGGCTTCGAGGTTCTGCTCGACGACCGCGACAAGAAGACCAGCCCAGGCATCAAGTTCGCCGATATGGAACTGATCGGCATTCCGCACCGCATCGTGGTCAGCGACCGCAGCCTGGCCGAAGGCAACATCGAGTACAAGAGCCGGACCGAGTCGCAACCACAAGCACTGGCCCTGGCCGACGTGCTGTCGTTCATTCAGGCTCGCATCAAGCGCTGATTCAGCGGCGCACCCGCAACCTGCGGGTGCGCCGTTTCAGTTCTTGAGCGCCCAACCTACCCAGAGACCTCATGTTCAAGCGAAGCCCCCTGAGCCTCGGCGGTGCCGCCCTGTGCGGCACCCTGCTTGTCAGCGGCTGTGCCAATCAGCTGTCACAACGCAGCGAGCACGAAGAACGCGTCGAGCGCAAACTCCTCGAACACACCCTGCAAATCGACATCGGCGAGCCCAAGACCCTGGAGCTGCCGCAGCGTCGCATCCGCATTCACGAACACAAGTCGTTTGAAGTCACCGAGTATGAAGTGACCCGCCATTACGACCGCTACACACCCTATCAACCCTGGCGCGAAATCTACGAGATTCCGCTTGGCGCGGTTGCAGTAGTAGCCGGCGCAGGCGCCAACGTGGTGAACATTTTTGCCCTTGGCAACCTGCCCGACAGCGTCACCCACGACTGGATCAACTACGGCGTGGCGGGTCTGAACCCGTTCATGAACGCCCCGTCTCACGGGCGCGCCGAGCAAAACCTGGCCAGCATTGACGAAGTCCAGCAAGACAAACGCATCGAAAATTCGACACTGCCATGGAATGAACGCCCGGTCCTGATCAAGGCCGGCGCCACCACCCATGAGCTGAGCACAGACCGCAATGGCGTGCTGCGCCTGAACCTGCTCGACAGCCCGTTCGCCGAGCAGGACTTGCGTCAGGTCACCCGCCTGTACATCAGCGTGGAAGATGATCAGGACAATGCCCGCGCCAGCGACAGCCTGCCTGTCAGCCGTAATTTGCGTGGCAAGCTGCTCGAAGCTCACGGCTTGATCTACGACGATCTGGAAGATGACGAAGTCAGCCAGTGGGTTCACAGGGTCAAGCGGCTGGCCGAACTGGGTCTGGACGAACAGGCCAGCGAACTCGAACAGAGCCTGCTGGAACTGACCCGCAATGACCAGGAACTGCAGAACGAACTGATCAAGTCACTGGCAAAAGATGCAGGTCGTCTGGTTGCACCGACTGCGGCAGAGGAATAAACGCTAGAAAAGCTCAAGCTGCTCATGTGCGCCACGCAGATCCTGCAGGCGCACGCCTATTCCGAGCAACCGGACCGGCCTGTCGCCCCGGGCAAATGCCTGACTCAGCAACTGCTGATAACTGGCCAGATCCCTTCCCGCCCCCGCCTGCTCCAGGGTGGTCTGGGCGAAATCATGAAACTTGACCTTCACGAACGGTTTGCCGGGCCGGTAATGGCTATCCAGGCGTGCCAGGCGCTTCTCCAGCGACTCCATCAGCTCGGGCAGTTTTGCGACACAACTGGCCAGATCAGGCAAATCGGTGTCGTAGGTGTTTTCGACGCTGACCGACTGGCGCCGACTGTCATTCTGCACCGGCCGCTCGTCGATGCCCCGCGCCAGATTCCACAACCGCTCGCCAAAGCTGCCGAACTCACGAACCAGCGCCAGCTTCTGCCAGCCGGCCAGGTCCGCACAACTGACAATCCCCAGACGCCCCAACTTGTCGGCGGTCACCTTGCCGACACCATGCAGCTTGTTGACCGGCAAACCAGTGACAAACGCCTCGACCAGCTCAGGGGTAATGACAAATATCCCGTTGGGCTTTTTCCAGTCACTGGCAATCTTGGCCAGGAACTTGTTGGGCGCTACCCCGGCCGAGACCGTGATATGCAATTGGCTGGAGACCCGACGGCGAATGTCCTGGGCAATGCGCGTCGCACTGCCGGCGAAGCGACTGGACCCGGAGACATCCAGATAGGCCTCATCCAGCGAGAGCGGCTCGATCAGGTCGGTATAGTCGCGAAAGATCGTATGAATTTCCCGGGATGCTTCTTTATAAGCATCCATACGCGGTTTGACGATGGTCAGATCCGGGCAAAGTTTTAACGCATGGTGGGAAGACATGGCTGAGCGCACACCGAAAGCTCGCGCCTCGTAATTACAAGTCGCAATCACCCCGCGCCGATCCGCAGAGCCTCCCACCGCCAACGGAATACCCGCAAGCTTCGGGTTGTCGCGCATCTCGATGGCTGCGTAAAAGCAGTCACAGTCGATATGGATGATCTTACGCTGCGCCATGTCCTGCGATCAGTGAACTTCAGATGGGCAGTATCGCATCACCCTGCGCAGCTGACACGCCTGAACACGGCAAGGCACTTAAAAAGTCGGCTGATCTGAGTCAACCGACTGACCAAACCCGCCGCCGGTCAGACAAACGATCACTAACTGATTGAAGAAAAAGCACTTTTTTGAATTATGCGCTTGACAGAAAATTATCATTCTGTAGACTCTCCATCCACAGGCGCGGGATGGAGCAGCCTGGTAGCTCGTCGGGCTCATAACCCGAAGGTCGTCGGTTCAAATCCGGCTCCCGCAACCAGATATACGAAAAGGCCACTTGAAAAAGTGGCCTTTTTTGTTGCTTTATTTTTAAAAGCAATACTGTTCGATCAGGCGCTTTATGCCCCCGGTGGGAGCGACCTTGGTCGCGAAGAGGCCAGCAAAGTCACTGCATATGCTGTGATCTTACTGGCCTCTTCGCGAGCAGAGCTCGCTCCCACCCGGTCCGCAGCGTTTATCTGAACAGCATTGTCTTTCAAAGACATATCCCTACTTCTTCGACTATTTTATTGACACACTCTTTTTTATCTGTAGAATGCGCAACCTCAGACGCGGGATGGAGCAGCCTGGTAGCTCGTCGGGCTCATAACCCGAAGGTCGTCGGTTCAAATCCGGCTCCCGCAACCAGATACACGAAAAAGGCCACTTGAAAAAGTGGCCTTTTTTTGTGCACCGTTTTTATCTGCGCCACTGCTTACAACCTGTTATTTTCACTTCACGCTTGACACAAACTTATTAATCCGTACAATGCCGCCTCACAGACGCGGGATGGAGCAGCCTGGTAGCTCGTCGGGCTCATAACCCGAAGGTCGTCGGTTCAAATCCGGCTCCCGCAACCAGATACACAGAAAAGGCCACTTGAAAAAGTGGCCTTTTTTGCGTCTGCACGAAAGCTTTTCCAGCCACCAGAAGCATTCACGCAAGTCGTTGATAAAAAACTCTTTAGCCTGACTGCCAGGAACCCCCTATTATCCTTCCCCGTAACCGGATGTGTCGGCAACACCAGTTTTTTGCTGCCCTGCCGACACCTTTATGACTAGTCTCAAAATGCAACGATCTCAACCGGCTATCAGTAATGGCACGCGCCCACTCATCGTCTTGCGATCATTGTGATAAAGAGCCAGTCTGAATCGCTGCTGAACAGTTGCGCCCTGCTCCATTGGCCAGTCGCTCGCCAGTCGCTGACGCGCTAACATCTCGACATACTTTTGCGTAGGGATCGGTAACTTGGTTGTAGACCTCAATCCTGTCGCGCGCACTCCAGGAAGTGAATGATGCGCGATCATCCGTCAGAGCCCCTCGAAGCCGTTACGGCGACCCAACCGATACAACCTGTGCGCCTGCAATGGCTGGAGCGCCTGAGCAAGTATCGCCAGCCCATAGGGCTGGCAGTCATGCTGGTGCTGTTTGGCATGGCTTTGATCGCCTGCCGGCACATGTTGATCGAAATGGATTTCTTTGCCCTGCGCGACGCACTGTACGCCGTCCCGCTCCCGGCGCTGGGCGGCGCTCTGCTGGCAGCGATCATCGGCTACGTGATTCTCATGGGCTATGAACTCTCAGCCAGCCGGTACGCGGGCGTCAACCTGCCAACCCGCACCCTCTTGCTGGGTGGTTTCACCTCATTCGCGATTGGCAACGCGGTTGGCCTGTCGATGCTATCCGGCGGCTCGGTGCGTTACCGCCTGTATTCACGCCATGGTATCGGCGCCATCGAAATTGCCCGCATGACCGTGTTCGCCAGCCTGTCGCTGGGTTGCGCACTGCCGCCACTGGCCGCCATTGCGACACTGAGTAACCTGTCTGGCGCATCGCTGGCGTTGAAGCTGCCCGTCGACGTGCTGGCCAGTGTGGCCATCGCGGTACTGGCTGGCAGCCTGATCCTGGCTATCGCGGTCTATCGTCGGCGCCTGCCGGAACAAGACGTGCCCCACGTGCTGCTGGTGCGCGCCGGGCGGCGCTCGCTACGTCTGCCAGACCTGCGCCTGACCCTGGCTCAACTGGTGATTACCGCACTGGACGTCGTTGCAGCAGCATTGGTGCTGTACCTGCTCCTGCCACAGTCACCGCCCTTGGGCGCGTTCATTCTGGTTTATCTGCTGGCCCTGGCGGCTGGCGTGCTCAGCCATGTACCAGGCGGCGTCGGAGTGTTCGAAGCCGTCCTGCTGGCGGCGTTCGCCAATGAACTGGGCGCCGCACCACTGGCCGCCGCCCTGCTGCTCTATCGCTTGATCTACGTGGTCCTGCCACTGCTGCTGGCGTGCCTGACGCTGCTGTTCACCGAAGCCAAGCGCCTGCTGTTTGCCCAACAGGCGCTGCGGGTTGCCTCCGGGCTGGGCGCACCGGTCCTGGCATTGCTGGTGTTTCTCTCTGGGGTCGTATTGCTGTTCTCCGGTGCCACCCCAGAGATCGACACCCGCCTGGAAAATGTCGGGTTCATGATTCCGCATCGCCTGATCAATGCCTCTCACTTTGGTGCCAGCCTGATCGGCGTGCTCTGCCTGCTGTTGGCCCAAGGACTGCGGCGGCGCCTGTCAGCGGCGTGGATGCTCACCGTGATCCTGCTGGTGACAGGTGCAGTGCTGTCGATGCTCAAGGGCTTTGACTGGGAAGAAGCCAGTCTGCTGCTGCTGACCGCCGTGCTGTTGATCGCTTTCCGGCGCTCGTTCTACCGTCCCAGCCGCTTGCTGGAACTGCCGTTCTCTGCGCTGTATGTGATTGCCAGTACCTGCGTAGTAGGTGCGTCGATCTGGCTGCTGCTGTTTGCCTACCAGGACGTGCCTTATAGCCATCAACTGTGGTGGCAGTTCACCCTGGACGCCGACGCCCCGCGCGGCCTGCGCTCGGCGCTGGGCAGCGCGGTATTGCTGCTGGTGGTGTCCCTGACCTGGCTACTGCGCACCGCCCGCCCCGGCATCAAACTGCCTGACGCCCAGGAACTGGACAAAGCCGCCGCGATCCTCAAGGCCTCCAACCAGCCCGACGGCGGCCTGGCGCTGACCGGCGACAAAGCCATTCTGTTCCACCCGGACAACAACGCCTTCCTGATGTATTCGCATCGCGGGCGCAGCCTGGTGGCCTTGTATGACCCGATCGGCCCGGCCCAGCAGCGCGCCGAAATGATCTGGCAGTTCCGCGACCTGTGCGACGTACACCACGCAAGGCCAGTGTTCTATCAGGTTCGCGCCGAAAACCTGCCCTACTACATGGATATTGGCCTGACCGCGATCAAGCTCGGTGAAGAAGCACGGGTTGATTTGCGGCGCTTTGACATCGACGCCAAGGGCAAGGAGATGAAAGACCTGCGTTATACCTGGAACCGCGGCAGCCGTGACGGCCTGACCCTGGAGATCCACGAACGCGGGCAGGCTCCGCTGGACGAGCTCAAGGTGATTTCCGATGCCTGGCTCAGCGGCAAGAATGTGCGCGAAAAAGGCTTCTCGCTCGGACGCTTCACCCCCGAGTACCTGCAGTATTTCCGCATCGCCATCATCCGCTTTCAAGGCAAGCCGGTGGCCTTCGCCAACTTGCTGGAGACTTCCAGCCTGGAGCTGTCCAGCCTTGATCTGATGCGCGCCCACCCCGACGCACCGAAGTCCACCATGGAGTTCATGATGATCGGCCTGATCCAGCACTATAAAGCCGAAGGCTATGCCCGCTTCAGCCTGGGCATGGTGCCATTGTCGGGCCTGCAACCAAGGCGCGGCGCGCCGCTGACTCAACGCCTGGGTTCGATGGTGTTTCGTCGTGGCGAACAGCTGTACAACTTCCAGGGGCTACGCCGCTTCAAGGACAAATTCCAGCCTGACTGGGAACCGCGCTACATGGCCGTACCGGCCGGACTCGATCCGCTGGTGGCCCTGGCAGACACCGCCGCCCTGATTGCAGGCGGCCTGACTGGATTGGTGAAACGCTGATGATTCGACGTGTATTACGCTATGTACTGATAATACTGGCGCTGGTTCTGCTTGCCGCATTGGGTACATGGTTCTGGCACCGCCCCGCTACACCGGCCACCGTCGAGCACGCCTCTCTTGAGGATGGCTCGGCTATCACCCTGGTAACCCCGGCCAGCCGGGTCAAGGCCCGCATTGCTCTGGCAGTCAACAGCAAAGACAAACTCAGCGACAAGCAACTGCAGGCACTGGGCACTGACGCCGCCGCCAGCATCATTCAGGTAGAACTGCCTGCCGATGACTGTGTGCTGCAAAGCCAGGTGTTCAGTAACGCTTTGCAGAAACTGGACGGCCCGGCCACCGTCGTCGGGGGCATCGGCCACGGTGCCACCCTGGCCTGGCGCTGGCTGGCTGCCCAGACCGACGACAAGGCCCAGGCAATTTCGGTGGGCTTTGCCCTGCAGCATGTCTCCAATCCGCCACCGGAACTTGAAGAAGGCGACATCCCGCCGCAGATCTGCGACGAGCCACTGCCGCAAAAAGCCCCGCATGGCAAATGGCTGGCAGCCTTCAACGACGCCCCGGATGACCCGAGTGCGGCGTTTGTACGCGACCAGCCCAATGCCGAGACCAGCATCAGCGACTACGACATCCCCCTGAGCCAAGTGCTCAATACCGAGCTGCGTCATGCCCTGCTTGGTGAAAATGACGCCGGCGGCCTGGGCGTGCCCACCGTTGAGGTACCAGCCAGCCAGAGCAGCGATACCGTGACCCTGTTCCTGTCCGGTGACGGCGGCTGGCGCGATCTGGACAAGGTTATCGCTGGTGATATGGCCAAGGTCGGTTACCCGGTGGTGGGCATCGATGTGCTGCGCTACTTCTGGGAGCGCAAGTCACCGGAACAGATCGCCACAGACCTGACCGAACTGATGAATCACTACCGGCAGAAATGGGGCGCCAAGCGCTTTATCCTGGCGGGCTATTCATTTGGCGCCGACGTGTTGCCAGCGGCGTATAACCGCATGGCACCGGAAGATCAGGAGCGCGTCGATGGCATGATCCTGCTGGCCCTGGCGCGCAGTGGCAACTTCGAGATTCACGTCGATGGCTGGCTGGGTAATGCCGGCACCGAGGCCAGGACCGGACCGGAGGTTGCCAAATTGCCGGCAGCCAAAGTGCTGTGTGTCTACGGTGCCGAGGAGAAGAAGGACAGCGGCTGCACCGATACCAGCATCGTCGGCGAGGTGCTGGAACTGCCGGGCGGGCATCACTTTGATGAGAACTATCCGGCACTGGCCAAGCGACTGATGCGCAAAATCGATCAGTGGCAAGGCAAGGTGCCTGCGAACGCTCAATAAGCCGCCAGCTTGGTAAAAAAAGCCCCGCCACCTTCCGGTCGCGGGGCTTTTTTGCGGTCTAGATTTCGACCTGGGTCCCGAGTTCGATCACCCGGTTGTATGGCAACTTGAAGAACCGCAGGTTGCCGTTGGCATTCTTGAGCATGAAGGCGAACAGCGCTTCGCGCCAACGGGCCATGCCGACAATTTTCGAGGGGATCACGGTCTCCCGACTCAGGAAATAGGTGGTGCGCATCGGGCTGAAGTCCAGATCCTCAAGATGACACAGAGCCAGGGCCTGAGGCACGTCCGGTTCGTCAATGAAGCCAAAGTGCAGGATCACCCGATAGAAACCCTCACCATAAGCTTCAACTTCGAAACGCTCACTGGCCGGTACTCGCGGACGATCTTCATAGACGACTGTCAGTAACACCACCTGTTCGTGCAGCACCTGGTTGTGCAGCATGTTATGCAGCAACGCATGCGGCACAGCATCAGAGCGCGCGGTCAGGAATACCGCCGTACCCTGTACCCGGTGTGGCGGTTGCACACGAATACTGCCGATAAAGATCGGCAGCGGCAGACCCGCCTCGTCAATGCGCTCGGACAACAACTGCCGGCCGCGCTTCCAGGTGGTCATCAGGATGAACAGTACCGCACCGGCCAGCACCGGGAAGGCGCCGCCCTGGACGATCTTCGGCACGTTGGCAGCAAAAAACAGACCGTCGACCAGCAACAGGCCGACGAGTAGCGGCACCGCCAACAGCGGCGGCCACTTCCACAGCAGCAGCATCACTGCCGCCACCAGGAACGTGGTGCACAGCATGGTTCCGGTCACCGCCACACCGTAGGCCGAGGCCAGCGCGCCGGACGACTCAAACCCCAACACCAGCAGGATCACGCCGACCATCAGCGCCCAGTTCACCGCACCGATGTAGATCTGCCCTTGGGCGTCACTGGAGGTGTGTTGAATGAACATGCGCGGGATGTACCCGAGCTGAATGGCCTGCAGGGTCATGGAGAAGGCCCCGGAAATCACCGCTTGGGAAGCAATGATGGTCGCCAGGGTCGAGAGCGCGATCAGCGGCAACAGCGCCCAGCCCGGTGCCAGCAGATAGAAGGGGTTGCGCACTGCTTCAGGGTGTTCCAGCACCAATGCGCCTTGACCGAAATAGTTAAGCAGCAGCGCCGGCAGCACCAGGATGAACCAGGCCCGGGAAATCGGCTTGCGGCCAAAGTGGCCCATGTCGGCATACAACGCCTCGGCACCGGTCAGCGCCAGCACCACAGCGCCCAGAATCGCCACGCCGATGCCAGGATGGACGATAAAGAACCGCACCGCCCAGACCGGGTTAACCGCCTTGAGCACCTCGGGCGTATGCACGATGCCATAGATGCCCAGTGCCGCCAGCACCAGAAACCAGGTCACCATCACCGGCCCGAACAGCACCCCGATTCGCGCCGTACCGTGTTTCTGGATCAGGAACAGCCCCACCAGCACCACCAGCGCCATGGGCACGATCCAGCGCTCCAGCCCCTCGAAGGCCAGTTCCAGCCCCTCCATGGCCGACAGCACCGACACCGCCGGGGTGATCATGCTGTCGCCATAGAACAGCGCTGCACCGAACAGGCCAAAGGCAATCATCACCATCTGCAAGCGCGGGTACTGCGTCGTAGCCCGCCGCGCCAGCGCGGTCAGGGCCATGATCCCGCCCTCACCCTGGTTATCGGCACGCAGCACAAACACCATGTACTTGAACGACACGACCCAGATCAGCGACCAGAAGATCAACGACAAGACGCCGAGAATCGCATCATGGGTGACCTCCACCCCATACCCCCCCTGAAACACTTCCTTGAGCGTGTACAACGGACTGGTACCGATATCCCCGTACACCACCCCGACCGCCGCGACCAGCAGACTCAAGGGCTTGGCGGCACTTCCTGTTCCGGCCTGACTACTTGCATGACTCATCGAACACTCCCGAAGCCGGAACCTGAGATCCAAAACAGAATTAACAACAAGAAACAATTGAGTTTGCACGGTTTATTGACATTCGCCGTACGCAACGGCGCGAAGCATAGCGCAGCACTCGTCTTATTTCTCTTCTAACCACTGGTCATGACGCCGCGTGATCGCTAGAATTGCGCACTTTTTGACCAGAGGCGCACCCAGCGCCCAGTCGGTGCCCGCGCTGTGCGACGAGGCCCACCATTACACCGAGGTTTGCCATGTCCACCACTAATACCCCCGCATCCGCTCCCAAAGTCGGATTCGTAAGTCTCGGCTGCCCAAAGGCGCTTGTAGACTCCGAACGCATCCTGACCCAATTGCGCATGGAAGGTTACGAAGTCGTGCCGACCTATCAGGATGCCGATGTGGTGGTGGTCAACACCTGTGGCTTCATCGACTCGGCCAAGGCTGAGTCGCTGGAAGTGATCGGCGAGGCGATTGCCGAGAATGGCAAGGTGATCGTGACCGGCTGCATGGGCGTCGACGAGAACGTGATCCGCAATGTGCACCCGAGCGTGCTGTCGGTCACCGGTCCGCAGCAGTACGAGCAAGTGGTTACCGCCGTTCACGAGGTGGTGCCGCCCAATCACGAGCACAACCCGCTGATCGACCTGGTGCCACCGCAAGGCATCAAGCTCACCCCGCGCCACTATGCGTACCTGAAGATCTCCGAAGGCTGCAACCACAGCTGCAGCTTCTGCATCATCCCGTCGATGCGCGGCAAGCTGGTCAGCCGCCCGGTGGGTGATGTACTGGACGAAGCGCAGCGTTTGGTCAAGGCGGGCGTCAAGGAACTGCTGGTCATCTCTCAGGACACCAGCGCTTATGGCGTGGACGTCAAGTATCGTACCGGCTTCTGGAACGGCCAGCCGGTCAAGACTCGCATGACCGAACTGTGCCAGGCCCTGAGCACGCTGGGCGTATGGGTTCGCCTGCACTATGTTTACCCATACCCGCACGTCGATGAGCTGATCCCGCTGATGGCCGCCGGCAAGATCCTGCCGTACCTGGATATCCCGTTCCAGCATGCCAGCCCGAAAGTACTCAAGCTGATGAAGCGCCCGGCCTTTGAAGACAAGACCCTGGCGCGGATCAAGAACTGGCGCGAACAGTGTCCGGAGCTGATCATCCGCTCGACCTTTATTGTCGGCTTCCCGGGCGAGACTGAGGAGGACTTCCAGTACCTGCTCGACTGGCTGACCGAAGCCCAGCTCGACCGCGTCGGCTGCTTCCAGTACTCGCCGGTAGAAGGCGCACCGGCCAATGACCTGGACGTGGCTGAAGTCCCCGATGACGTCAAACAGGAACGCTGGGATCGCTTCATGGCTCACCAGCAGGCAATCAGCGCGGCACGCCTGCAGATGAAGATTGGCAAGGAAATCGAAGTACTGATCGACGAAGTCGACGAGCGCGGCGCAGTCGGCCGCTGCTTCTTCGATGCCCCGGAAATCGACGGCAACGTCTACATTGGTCTGGAAGACGACAGCCCGGTCAAACCTGGCGACAAGATCATCTGCCGGGTCACTGACGCAGACGAATACGACCTGTGGGCTGAAGTGCTGTAAGCCGCCTGGCGTGCTTTCGAGCCCTGCCATTGGCAGGGCTTTTCATTTTCGGCAGCTGGTTGAAGGATTGCGAGATGGATTTCTACATCCCCGAAAAAAACGACTACCCGCGCCTGCTCGATGTCTGGGAAGGCTCGGTGCGTGCCACCCATCTGTTCCTGCCCGAGCACTACATCATCCGGCTCAGGAAGCTGCTGTTCGAACAGTACCTGGATTCGGTAAGCCTGTTTTGTACCCGTGACGGCGAGTTGATCACCGGGTTTGCCGGCGTCAGCGGCGGCAAGCTGCAAATGCTGTTCATCGCGGCCGACTATCGCGGCCAGGGCCTGGGCCGACAACTGCTGGCCCACGCCATCGAACACTTCGGCATCCGTGAACTGGACGTCAACGAACAGAATCCCAAGGCCTTGGGGTTCTATCAGAAACAAGGCTTCAAGATCAGCGGCCGTACAGCCGTCGATGGCCTCGGCCAGCCCTACCCCATGTTGCGCATGACACTGGCACGCCGCGGCTGATATCCGTACGTTCAGGCGTGCCAGCCAGCGTACAATGGCGCCATTCACCTCTTTCAACGGTTACCAGCAATGTCAGACCCTATACGCCTCTCCAAACGCCTTATCGAGCTGACCGGCTGTTCGCGCCGGGAGGCCGAGCTGTACATCGAAGGCGGCTGGGTGACTGTCGACGGCGAGGTGATCGAAGAGCCGCAATTGAAGGTCACCGCCCAGCAGAAGGTCGAGCTGAACGCCGATGCCAAGGCCACCGCCCCGGATCCCGTGACCCTGATCCTGCACAAACCGGCAGGCATGAGCCTTGACGCTGCGCTGCAGTCGATCACACCGGGCACCTTGTGCAATGAACTGAGCTTCGGTAAACGCGTGCTCAAGGGGCACTTTCTGCGCCAGAAGGCCATTTCCACGCTGCAGGACAACGCCAGCGGCCTGGTGGTGTTCAGCCAGGACTGGAAAACCCTGCGCAAGCTGACCGACGATCGCAGCAAGATCGAGCAGGAATATCTTGTCCAGGTCAGTGGCGAGATGGTCGCTCATGGCCTCAATCGCCTGAACCATGGTGTCACCTGGAAAGGCAAGGAACTGCCTGCCGTCAAGGCCAGCTGGCAAAGCGAAAACCGCCTGCGCCTGGCCATGAAAAACCCGCAACCGGATCTCGTCGCGCAACTGTGCGCGGCAGTCGGCGTGCAGATTGTCAGCTTACGCCGGCTGCGCATTGGCACCGTGTCAATGGGCAAGCTGCCTGAAGGACAATGGCGCTACCTGAGTAGCCGGGAAAAATTCTGAAATCGCTTCACTGGACCTTTCACCATGCTTAACAACGATATCCTGCGCAGCGTGCGCTACATCCTGGCGGCCGGCGACAACAAGATCGTCGAGATTCTGAAACTGGCCGACCAGACCGTAACCCGCGCCGAAGTGGCCGGCTGGATCAAGCGCGAAGAGGAAGAAGGCTTTGTCCGCTGCCCGGACACGGTCATGGCGCACTTTCTCGATGGCCTGGTCTATTACAAACGCGGCAAAGACCAAAGCCGGCTGGCGCCGCCCATCGAGCTGCCGGTCACCAATAATCTGGTTTTGAAAAAACTGCGGGTGGCGTTCGAACTCAAGGAAGAAGACCTGCACGCGATTCTCGATGCCACCGGCTTCCCGGTCTCCAAGCCGGAACTCAGCGCGTTGTTTCGCAAGGTCGGCCACAACAACTATCGCGAGTGCGGTGATCAGTTGCTGCGCAACTTCCTCAAAGGCCTCGCCCAGCGCCTGCGCCCTGCCCAGCCATGAGTTTTCAGGTTTCACCGGTCGGTATCGTCCGCTCCTGTTTCAAGGAGAAGTTCGCCATCCCCCGTCAGCCACAATTGGCGCCGGCGGCGCGGGGGGTTCTGGAGCTGCTACCGCCCTTCGATCAGGGCGATGCCGTGCAGGGACTGGAGCAGATCAGCCATGTCTGGCTGCTGTTCGTCTTCCATCAGGCGCTGGAACAAACGCCGCGACTGAAGGTCAGGCCACCACGCCTGGGCGGCAACCAGAGCATGGGGGTGTTCGCCACCCGGGCGACCCACCGGCCCAACGGCATCGGCCAGTCGGTGGTGCGCCTGGACAAGGTCGAACCCGGCCGCCTGTGGCTGTCGGGCATTGACCTGCTCGACGGTACGCCGGTGCTGGATATCAAACCCTATGTGCCTTACGCCGACAGCATCTGCGAGGCACACAACGGCATGGCCAGTGCCGCTCCTGCGCTGATCCCGGTACTGTGGCAGGACGATGCCTTGCAACAGGCCCACGGGCACGCTCAGCGGCTGGCAGAGCCGCTGGTGGAATTGATCGAACAATGCCTGGCGCAGGATCCGAAGCCGGCCTATCAGACCCCATCCCCCGAACGCCGCTACGGCGCGCAGTTCTGGGATCTGGATGTGCGTTGGCACTACCCGCAGGCCGGGGTCATTCGGGTGCTTGAGGTTGTGCTTTCAGCCTGACGAACAGGCACAAAAAAACCGCCGGTTCTGACGAAACGGCGGTTTTTTTATTACGCTGGGCTTACTTCTCGACGAAAGCACGCTCGATCAGGTAGTCGCCCGGCTCGCGCATGCGCGGCGAAACTTTCAGGCCGAAGCTGTCGAGCACTTCGCTGGTTTCATCCAGCATGCTCGGGCTGCCGCACAGCATGGCACGGTCGTCCTGTGGGTTGATCGGCGGCAGGCCGATGTCTTCGAACAGCTTGCCACTGCGCATCAGGTCGGTCAGACGGCCCTGATTGTGATAAGGCTCGCGGGTCACGGTCGGGTAGTAGATCAGTTTTTCACGCACCGCCTCACCGAAGAACTCGTTCTGTGGCAGGATTTCGGTGATGAACTCGTGATAAGCCACTTCGCTGACCCAACGCACGCCGTGCACCAGAATGACCTTGTCGAAGCGCTCATAGGTTTCCGGGTCCTGGATGACGCTCATGAATGGCGCCAGGCCGGTGCCGGTGCTCAGCAGGTACAGGTGCTTGCCCGGTAGCAGGTCGTCGAGGACCAGAGTACCGGTAGGCTTTTTGCTGATCAGGATCTCGTCGCCTTCCTTGAGGTGCTGCAGCTGCGAGGTCAGCGGGCCGTCTGGCACCTTGATGCTGAAAAATTCCAGATGCTCTTCCCAGTTCGGGCTGGCGACAGAGTAGGCACGCATCAGCGGACGCCCGGTGGGCTGCTGCAGACCGATCATGACGAATTGACCGTTCTCGAAACGCAGACCTGGGTCCCGGGTGCACTTGAAGCTGAAGAGGGTGTCGTTCCAATGATGAACACTGAGGACACGCTCGTGATACATGTTACTCATGTACGGGAAAACTCCTGAAAAAAATCATCCACGCCAGCACAGGCACTATTGCGCGCCATTCTAGTGGCAGACACAATATCTGTTAACTGGATTATCAAGATATGGGTTATCGGTTATATAGATATGCGATTTACTCTCCGCCAGCTTCAAGTCTTCGTCGCCGTTGCGCAGCAGGAAAGCGTGTCCAAAGCTGCGGTCATGCTGTCGCTGTCGCAGTCAGCGGCCAGCACTTCGATTACCGAACTGGAGCGCCAGTCGAGCTGCCAGTTGTTTGACCGTGCCGGCAAGCGCCTGAGCCTTAACGCGACTGGGCGCCAGTTGCTGCCGCAGGCTGTGGCCCTGCTCGACCAGGCCAAGGAAATCGAAGACCTGCTCAACGGTAAATCCGGCTTCGGTTCGCTGGCGGTGGGTGCCACGCTGACCATCGGCAATTATCTGGCGACCCTATTGATCGGCGGCTTCATGCAGCGCCACCCGGAAAGCCAGGTCAAGCTGCATGTGCAGAACACCGCGCATGTTGTACAGCAGGTGGCCCATTATGAAATTGATCTGGGCCTGATTGAAGGCGACTGCAGCCATCCGGACATTGAAGTGCAGTCCTGGGTCGAGGATGAACTGGTGGTGTTCTGCGCCCCACAACACCCACTGGCCCGACAAGGCCGGGCGAACCTGGAAGAGCTGACCCGTGAAGCATGGATTCTGCGCGAACAGGGTTCAGGTACTCGCCTGACTTTCGACCAGGCCATGCGTCATCATCGTAACGGTCTTAACGTGCGCCTGGAACTGGAGCACACCGAGGCCATCAAACGCGCAGTTGAATCAGGGCTGGGGATTGGTTGCATTTCCAGGCTGGCACTGCGCGATGCGTTTCGGCGCGGCAGCCTGGTGGCGCTGGACACTCCAGAGCTGGATCTGTCCAGGCAGTTCTATTTCATCTGGCACAAACAGAAATACCAGACCTCGGCCATGCGCGAGTTTCTTGAGCTGTGCCGCGCGTTCACCGCCGGTGTCCAGCGCAGCGACCAGATTGTGTTGCCAAGCCTTTATCAAGACTAAAAGGCTTCAGCCGAGCAACACCACCATCCATACTGCGGCGATCATGCTCAGGGCTACCAGTTGCGCGGCGCTGCCCATGTCCTTGGCGTTCTTGGACAACGGATGCAGATCCAGAGAGATACGGTCAATCGCTGCTTCCACCGCCGAGTTGAGCAATTCGACAATCAGCGCCAGCAAGCACACAGCAATCAGCAGCGCCCGCTCGCCACGACTGACATCAAGCAAGAATGCCAGCGGAATCAACAGCACATTGAGCAAGACCAGTTGACGAAAAGCGGCTTCGCCCTTGAAGGCTGCGCTCAGGCCATCGAAAGAATAGCCCGCAGCATTGAGAACACGTTTAAGGCCGGTCTGGCCCTTGAAAGGCGACAACATACAAAAACTGCCATGCAGAAAGGATGAGGGAAGCTAAGCGAGGCTCAGTCAAAAAAACGTGAACCTGTGGTGCGATCAATGCGCCGCAATTGATTCCAGCTGTTGCAGCAACAGCGCCGCCTGGGTGCGGGTACGCACACCGAGCTTACGGAAGATGGCGGTTACATGGGCCTTGATGGTTGCTTCCGAAACATTGAGTTCAAAGGCGATCTGCTTGTTGAGCAGCCCCTCACAAACCATGGTCAAAACCCGGAACTGCTGGGGTGTCAGACTGGCCAGGCCGGCGCTGGCGGCCTTGGCTTCAGCCGAGACACTGACCGGCTCATCGGCCTGCGGCGGCCACCAGGTATCGCCGTCAAGCACGGCGCGCACTGCCTGCTGGATCGTCTGCAGAGGACTCGACTTGGGAATGAAGCCACTGGCACCGAACTCACGGGAACGTACGACAATCGCGGCCTCTTCCTGAGCCGAGACCATCACCACCGGAATCTGCGGGTATTGCCCACGCAGCAATACCAGACCGGAAAAGCCATAGGCGCCCGGCATGTTCAGATCCAGCAGAACCAGATCCCAGTCGGTCTTGCCCTGCAGATGCGCCTCGATCTGCGCGATGCTCTCGGCCTCGACCAGTCTCACCCCAGGGCCCAGTCCCAGGCTAAGGGCCTGATGCAAGGCACTGCGAAACAACGGGTGATCATCGGCGATCAAGATATCGTAGGTCATGGTCTGATCCTGTTCTTATAGTGAGTACGGGTACTCAACAAGGCATCCGGGAGATGCTGGCCACTCTCCATTGCCCCTGCGAACCACGTCCGGGAAATCAAGCCTCAGGGCGGCGCCAAGAATGCCCAGCCATCCGGTGCGGGTCAAGCGAGATACCCGCCAGAAGATGGCAATTAGCCTCTTGATGCACGCTTATATATTACCGATAGCCTTTCACCAGACTGTGCGCGGCATCGTCAGGATCAATGGGCCGCTGGAACTTGGCACCCAGATAGTGGGCAGTGAAAACATCCAGCCAGGCATCCAGCACATGGCTCGCCTCGACATCCCCGGCCAGCTCCAAACACAATGCGGCGACTTCGGCCGTACAAAAATGGTCTTCACGCTTTGAACGCCGCAGGCGATAACGCGAAAGCTGCTCCGGCGCCAGGCTCAGCACCGGAAAGCGCTCCAGATACGGACTTTTGCGAAACATCTTGCGCGCTTCGGTCCAGGTCGCATCAAGCAGAATGAACAACGGCCGCTTGCCCGGTTCAGGAATGACCTTATCGACCACCCGCTCCTGCGCCACGAACTCGCCTGGAAACACCAGATAAGGCTGCCACTGGGGATCGTCCAGCAGGCTCAGCAGTTGCGCGTCAACCTCGATGCGCGACCAGCCAAACGCATGAGTGTCTGCGATCACATCCGCAATCAGCCAACCGGTGTTGGTCGGTTTCAACGGCTCGGTGTCGTACATCAGCAGGCATATCCCGGAGCTGGCGGCCACTTTGGGGCGCAAGGCGCACAGGCAATAGCTGAAAATGACCCGGCAATCAGGACAACGCGGCGCCCGCGAACCGCGAGCCAGAAAAGGTTTGCTACTGCGCGCCAGGCGGTCCTGGCGCAAACGGGATACGGCATGGCTCATTGCAGAATGAACCTGCACAACGACAGCATCGGCACAACAGATACCCGACAGAACAGAAAAGTGCGCGAAGTCTACCAGAGCCCGACCGGCAAGTGCCCAGGTGTGAAGCAGCCTGGCAAGCCCTATACTTGTGCCACTACGGTGAACGCCAATCGATGGCGCTGGTCAGACCCTCAC
Organism: Pseudomonas sp. 21LCFQ010; assembly: GCF_024129905.1. Classification (NCBI taxonomy): domain Bacteria; kingdom Pseudomonadati; phylum Pseudomonadota; class Gammaproteobacteria; order Pseudomonadales; family Pseudomonadaceae; genus Pseudomonas; species Pseudomonas sp. 21LCFQ010. The sequence goes on from NZ_JAMYDZ010000010.1 coordinate 105,758, forward strand.
CACCGAATCAGGAGAATTCCATGCTGCGCCTCATCGCCCCAACCCTTACCCTGCTGCTGGTAGCCCCTCTGGCTGCCCAGGCGGCCTCCAAGCAGGAGTATGAACTGAGCCAGATGCTGGAAAAGGTCGCCAAAGAGAGCAGCGTCGGTACCCCACGGGCCATCAATGAAGACCTTCTGGATCAAGGTTATACCGTCAACGGCCACGAGCTGATCAATCATCTGAGCGTGCGTGAGGGCCAGGCCCAACAAATGCGTGCCAATCCTGACACCGTGCGCGCTCAACTGGGCGCCAGCGTTTGCCACAATAATGGCTATCGCCAGTTGATGACCAAAGGTGCAGTGCTGAAATATCAATTCAGCGAATACAAAACCAACCGGCCGATCATGGCCCAGACCTTCAGCAACGCCGACTGCACCGCAAAGCCTGCCGCCAAGGCCAAGAAGTAGCAGGCCGTTGAAAAACATAGGCGAGGCAGGTAGTTTTTCAACAGCCTAGCAAGCCTTCAGCCACCCGCCCTGCGCTTGGCTGCCAGCACTGCGCGCCGCTGTTCATCATCGGCACGCAGTTCGGCAATCAGGGCATTGATATAACGTGAACGCCTTCCTTCACCGCACAAGCGCCGCTGGCACTCCTGACGCAGCGTCAGCCTGTTATCCCGAGCCGCCTGTACCAACGCATCGTAAAGTGCCTGATCCACTTCCAGTTCGATGAATACCATCTGCAGCCTCCCTGCATACCTCATCGCACCCACACCAACCCGCTCTGCAGTGCTTGTGAGCGAGTCCTGTTCTAAGTAAATCAGAGCAACGGGCGACCACCTGCCCGCCTGACGAGCGGGCATCGCGACCTCAGTGTTCATGAAGAGAAACATCATCAAGTCGACATCAGCGGCGCGCTGACGCTATAAATCTTCACATGCGTTGCAGATGCTCTGCGCTTTACGGACTACGTGCGGACACCCCACGTATTCCGTCAACCACGTACACCGACAGGACACCTCAGCACCGTTCGAAAGTGCGCTTGTTCAAAGGCAACCAATGCCTGTCGAAGGAGAAGACCTTTATGCCGTATGTAGCCAACGACGTTTTAGCCCGGCACTTCCAGAGCAACGGCCTGGACCTCACCTCGCAGATCGAGGAGCACATCAGGCAGATCGCACCGGCCACCGCCAACCTGCCGCTGTACCGCGACATGATCCTGACGGTGCTGCGCATGGCCGAAGATGACCGCAACCGCTGGAACGCCAAGATCGTCTTGCAGACCCTGCGCGAACTGGACAATGCCTTTCGCGTACTGGAACAGTTCAAGGGGCGCCGTAAAGTCACCGTATTCGGTTCTGCCCGTACACCTGTAGAACATCCGCTTTACGCCATGGCCAGAGACCTGGGCGAACAACTGGCCGAAGCCGACCTGATGGTCATCACCGGTGCCGGTGGCGGCATCATGGCCGCAGCTCATGAAGGAGCGGGTTTCGGTCACAGCCTGGGTCTGAATATCACCTTGCCGTTCGAACAGCACGCCAACCCGATCGTCGATGGCAGCGACCATTTGCTGTCGTTCCACTTCTTCTTCACCCGCAAGCTGTTCTTCGTCAAGGAAGCCGACGCGCTGGTGCTCTGCCCAGGTGGTTTCGGCACGCTGGACGAAGCTCTGGAAGTACTGACCCTGATCCAGACCGGCAAAAGCCCGTTGGTACCGGTGGTACTGCTCGACACAGCTGACGGCAGCTTCTGGCAGAGCGCGCTGGACTTCATGAAAAACCAGTTGCAGGACAACCGCTACATACTGCCCAGCGACATGAAGCTCATGCGTCTGGTGCACAGCCCTGAACAGGCCGTCGATGAGATCAACCGCTTTTACAGCAATTTCCATTCAACCCGTTGGCTGAAGAAGACCTTTGTTATCCGCATGCATCATGCGCTTAGCGAAACAGCGCTGGAGCAGATACGTGAGGAATTTGCCGACCTGTGCCTGAGCGGCAGCTTTGAGCAACACAGCTACCATCCCGATCACGACGAAGAACGCTTCAGCCAGCTCAGCCGTCTGACGTTCAACTCCACCGGCCGTCAGCAGGGGCGCCTCAGAGAATTGATAGACGTGATCAACGAGCCACAGAACCGGGCTGAAAAAACCATAGCACCGGCAGCAGAACAATCCTCAGCGCTCGGCGCGCTCTGAACGGATCAGTCGTCTTCTCGGCCGCTTAACAAGCGGCCAATCAGATCCATTGGATAACCCCGATAAGCCAGAAAGCGGGTTTGTTGAGCCCGCTCACGCGCATCGGCGGGTCGCCGGCCTGCGAACTTGCGCTGCCAGACTTCAGACAGACGAGCTCGCCAATCGACCTCGCACTCTTTTAGCGCCTGCTCGATATCGGCACGCGCCAGACCACGCTGCCCCAGCTCCTCACGAATGCGTAAGGGACCGTAGCCGGAACGTGCACGTGAGGCGACAAAACTCTCAAGGTAACGGGCTTCGGAAAGCAGTCCTTCGTCGGTAAGACGATCCAGAGCAGCTTCGATCATTTCAGGCGGGGCGCCGCGCTGACGCAACTTGCGCGTCAGCTCGACACGACCATGCTCGCGTCGTGCGAGCAGGTCCATTGCAGAACGCCGTACAGCGACAGGCGTATCGAGTACGGTGGTCATGAGCGCAATCAGATATCGGCGTCAGCTTCAGCCATATCGTCAGCGGACTCATCGATGTCCACTGCGCGGTTGTCGGCAGCAGCGGCACCACCACTGAGCAGCTTGTCACGAATCTGCTTTTCAAGTGCCTTGGCAATTTCCTGATTCTCGGCAAGGAACTTGGCCGAGTTGGCCTTGCCCTGGCCAATCTTGTTGCCCTGGTAGCTGTACCAGGCGCCGGATTTTTCCAGGAAGCCATGGGCCACAGCCAGGTCGATAATTTCGCCGTTAAGGTAAATGCCTTTTCCGTACAGGATCTGGAACTCAGCCTGACGGAACGGTGGCGCAACCTTGTTCTTGACGATCTTGACCCGGGTCTCACTACCGACCACTTCATCACCCTCTTTCACCGCGCCGGTACGGCGGATGTCGAGCCGGACCGAAGCGTAGAACTTGAGGGCGTTACCACCGGTGGTGGTTTCCGGGCTACCGAACATCACACCGATCTTCATCCGGATCTGGTTGATGAAAATGACCAGGCAGTTGGCGTTCTTGATGTTACCGGTGATCTTGCGCAGCGCCTGGGACATCAGGCGGGCCTGGAGGCCCACGTGCATATCACCCATCTCGCCTTCGATTTCAGCCTTGGGTACCAGTGCTGCCACGGAGTCGACAACAATCACGTCAACAGCGTTGGAACGCACCAGCATGTCGGTGATTTCCAGCGCCTGCTCACCAGTATCGGGCTGCGACACCAGCAGGTCGTCGACATTGACACCCAATTTACCAGCATACTCGGGGTCCAGCGCGTGCTCGGCGTCAACGAAGGCGCAGGTAGCGCCCATTTTCTGGGCCTGGGCAATGACCGACAGGGTCAAGGTGGTCTTACCGGAAGACTCCGGACCATAGATTTCAACGATCCGGCCTTTGGGCAGGCCACCAATGCCCAGCGCGATGTCCAGACCCAGCGAGCCGGTAGAGATGGAAGGAATCGCCTGGCGCTCGTGGTCACCCATGCGCATTACGGCACCTTTGCCGAATTGACGCTCGATCTGACCCAAGGCCGCAGCCAAGGCTTTCTTCTTGTTCTCGTCCATTGAAGTCCTCACGTAATCAAATTCAAAAAGGGCCTTGCGGCCACAACACCTGTATAAGTAGCCAGTATTATTCCACAGCCTTGAGCGAACGCCTACCCCTGTTTGGAGTTTTCTCCGGCACAAAGCCCTACGAGCCCCTCTAGCGCAGCCTTTACCGTCTGTCGGCGCACGGCATCCCGATCACCGGCAAACACATGGCAACGGGCAATGATCTGCTCGCCGGCCACCCAGCACAGCCACACCGTACCGACCGGCTTGGACGCAGAGCCGCCGCCTGGCCCGGCGACACCACTGACCGCCACCGCAAACCGTGCACCACTGTGACGCTGCGCACCGAGGGCCATGGCCTGCACAACCTCCTGACTGACTGCACCCACGCTGGCGAACAGTTCTTGCGGCACATCCAGCTGGCGGGTTTTCTGCGCATTGGAATAGGTCACATAGCCGGCTTCGAACCAGGCCGAACTGCCCGCTATGCGGGTAATGGCTTCGGCAATACCGCCACCGGTACAGGACTCGGCGGTGCTGACCTGAGCCTGCAGACGTTGCAGATGCTCACCAAGCAAGCCGGCAAGCCGGGTAAGGTCGTCCATGCAGCACTCCTGATGCCATTGATCTGGATAAGTTGGGCGCAAAGTCTACACAGGGAATCGGGGTAGAAGGCAGCAGCAAAACGTGAGGTCATGATTCGACCTGATGCGCATGGTAACCTTGATGTCATTGGTCGGCAGACAACTCGTCTGCCTTGAAGCGCCCTTACTTTATAGAACGAACCCGCCTGACCCACTGATGAATAAAGCCATTACCGATCTGTCCGCCCACACCCCCATGATGCAGCAGTACTGGAAACTGAAAAACCAGCATCCAGACCAACTCATGTTCTATCGCATGGGCGACTTCTACGAAATCTTCTACGAAGATGCGAAAAAAGCCGCCAAGCTGCTGGATATCACCCTCACCGCCCGCGGTCAGTCGGCAGGTCAAAGCATCCCCATGTGCGGCATTCCCTTCCACTCGCTCGAAGGTTACCTGGCCAAACTGGTCAAACTCGGTGAGTCGGTGGTGATCTGCGAGCAGATCGGCGACCCGGCCACCAGTAAGGGACCGGTAGAACGCCAGGTGGTTCGCATCATCACTCCCGGTACGATCAGTGATGAGGCGCTGCTCGATGAGCGCCGTGACAACCTGCTGGCCGCCCTGCTCGGCGATGAGCGCTTGTTCGGCCTGGCGGTGATGGACATCACCAGCGGTCTGTTCAGCGTTCAGGAGATCAAAGGCTGGGAGAACCTGCTGGCCGAACTGGAACGGATCAACCCGGTCGAGTTGCTGATCCCCGACGACTGGCCACAGGGCCTGCCGGCAGAAAAACGCCGTGGTGCCAGACGCCGCGCGCCCTGGGACTTTGAGCGTGACACGGCGCACAAGAGCCTGTGCCAACAGTTCGGCACTCAGGACCTCAAGGGGTTTGGCTGCGAAACCCTGACCCTGGCCATCGGCGCTGCCGGCTGCCTGCTCGGTTATGCCAAAGAAACCCAGCGTACCGCCCTGCCTCACCTGCGCAGCCTGCGCCACGAGCGCATGGACGATACAGTGATTCTCGATGGTGCCAGCCGGCGCAACCTGGAACTGGACACCAACTTGGCGGGCGGGCGCGACAACACCCTGCTGTCGGTCATGGACCGCTGCCAGACACCAATGGCGACCCGCATGCTGATTCGCTGGCTGAACCGCCCGCTGCGCGATCTTGGCGTGATCCAGGCCCGCCAGAGCGCGATCGCCTGCTTCCTGGACCGCTACCGCTTCGAAAGCCTGCAACCGCAGCTCAAGGAAATCGGTGATATCGAGCGCATTCTGGCGCGGATCGGCCTGCGCAATGCGCGCCCTCGTGATCTGGCTCGTTTGCGCGATGCGCTGAGCGCCCTGCCCGAGCTGCAACAGGCGATGGCCGATCTGGAAGCGCCGCACCTGCAACAACTGGCGAAAACCGCCGGCACTTACCCGGAACTGGCAGACCTGCTGCAACGCGCAATCATCGATAACCCGCCCGCGGTGATCCGCGACGGCGGCGTGCTCAAGACCGGCTACGATGCCGAGCTGGACGAGCTGCAATCGCTGAGCGAGAACGCCGGTCAGTTCCTTATCGACCTTGAAGCCCGGGAGAAGGCCCGCACCGGCCTGGCCAACCTCAAGGTCGGCTATAACCGTGTCCATGGCTACTTCATCGAGCTACCCAGCAAGCAGGCCGAACAGGCACCGGCCGACTACATTCGACGCCAGACCCTCAAGGGCGCCGAGCGCTTCATAACCCCGGAACTCAAGGAGTTCGAAGACAAGGCGTTGTCGGCCAAAAGCCGCGCCCTGGCAAGGGAGAAGATCCTCTACGAAACCCTGCTTGAAGACCTGATCGGCCATCTTGCGCCGTTACAGGACACCGCAGCGGCGCTGGCCGAGCTGGATGTACTGAGCAACCTCGCAGAACGGGCCCTCAATCTGGACCTCAACTGCCCGGACTTCGTCGCGCAACCGTGCATGAAGATCGAGCAAGGCCGCCATCCGGTGGTCGAGCAGGTGTTGTCCAGCCCCTTCGTGGCCAACGACCTGGCACTGGACGACAACACGCGCATGCTGGTGATCACCGGTCCCAACATGGGCGGTAAGTCGACCTATATGCGTCAGACCGCGCTGATTGTCTTGCTGGCCCATATCGGCAGCTTCGTCCCGGCTGCGGCTTGCGAGCTGTCGCTGGTCGACCGGATCTTCACCCGGATTGGCTCCAGTGACGACCTGGCCGGCGGCCGTTCGACCTTCATGGTCGAGATGAGCGAGACGGCCAATATCCTGCACAATGCCACCGACCGCAGCCTGGTGTTGATGGACGAAGTCGGTCGTGGCACCAGCACATTCGACGGATTGTCGCTGGCCTGGGCTGCGGCAGAATGTCTCGCCCAATTGCGCGCCTATACGCTGTTCGCGACCCACTACTTCGAGTTGACCGTGCTGCCCGAGAGCGAGCCGCTGGTCAGCAACGTGCATCTCAATGCCACCGAACACAACGAACGGATCGTGTTCCTGCACCGGGTGCTGCCTGGCCCTGCCAGCCAGAGCTATGGCCTTGCCGTGGCCCAGCTGGCCGGCGTGCCGGCGCGAGTCATCAGCCGTGCCAAAGAGCATCTGCAACGCCTGGAAACCACCAGCCTGCCCCACGACCTGCCCAAGGCCAAAGCCGGAAAACCTGCAGCCCCCGTGCAAAACGACCTGTTCGCCAGCCTGCCCCATCCGGTACTTGAAGAACTGGGGCGAATCAGGCCCGATGACCTGACTCCGCGTCAGGCCCTGGACTTATTGTATTCATTGCAAACTCGACTATGACGCGGAGCATAACAAGCTGTTAGAATCCTGCGCGGTTTTGGGATGCTCTCAGTTTGAATCTGGTCGAGCAGTCATATGAGCCGCGTGAACACGCAGCGAACCAAGGTCAAGCGGCAGGCGGATCCAACCAACCTGCCTTAAGGCCGCTTACCTGCACGTGCTTTCATTCGGCCCGGTGTCATTCCCGAGCCCGGTATCGCTGGCTGACACAGCGATGCTGCCGCCGCCTGAGGAGAAAATTAGAAATGACCTTCGTCGTCACCGACAACTGCATCAAGTGCAAGTACACCGACTGCGTAGAAGTCTGTCCGGTGGACTGCTTCTACGAAGGCCCGAACTTCCTGGTGATTCACCCGGATGAGTGCATCGATTGCGCACTGTGCGAGCCTGAATGCCCGGCCCAGGCCATCTTCTCGGAAGACGAGATCCCGGCTGGCATGGAGAACTTCATCGAGATCAACGCCGAACTGGCAGAAATCTGGCCAAGCATCACCGAACGCAAGGACGCTTTGCCGGATGCTGCCGAGTGGGACGGCAAGACCGGCAAGATCGCCGATCTGGAGCGTTGATTCCAGGGTTCTGCGCGGGCCATTCGCGCAGCGCCTGCCGACACTTTCGGGCAGGCAAAAAAAGGGGCGGTATGACCGCCCACATTTTTTCCATGGTCCATTTGATCCTTTTCATCATCCTGATGAATCGCATCCTGCGATGTCCTTGAGGTGTTCTTCCTTGAGCGCCTGCGCCACTCCGTTGGCACAGTTCAGATACTAGTGATTTTTTCGCTCAGGGCAATGCCCTGAAAACCGGAAACAACCGGCGAAGCTTCACGTCAAAAACCTGAAACCCCATTCAAATCAACAGGATGGGAAACTTCCCAATACTCTATAGCTAATAATCTGCAACCCAGGACTACAACGACTTACAACATGGGTAAGCAATGGATTACACGCGCAGTCATCAGTCGCTGAAAGTATTGGTTACAGGATAAAAATGCGGACATATAAACGCTATTGTCAGCAATATGTCATAAGAATATGCAGATATGAAAAAGCCGATATCAACATCGGGTTGGTTGATATCGGCTTTTTCGCTCGCCAGCCTAGCGGAACAGGGATTCGCTGGAGAGGCCGTTCTTTTCCAGAATCTCGCGCAGACGCTTGAGCCCCTCGACCTGAATCTGCCGCACCCGCTCACGGGTAAGGCCGATCTCCAGCCCCACATCCTCCAGGGTACTGCTTTCATGACCACGCAGACCGAAGCGACGGATCACCACCTCACGTTGCTTCTCGGTCAGCTCTGACAGCCACTGGTCGATGCTCTGGGAAAGGTCATCGTCCTGCAGCAGCTCAAACGGGTCGGTTGGCCGATCATCGGTGAGGGTGTCGAGCAGGGTCTTGTCCGAATCAGGCCCCAGCGAGACGTCCACAGAGGACACCCGCTCGTTGAGCCCAAGCATGCGCTTGACTTCGCTGACCGGTTTTTCCAGCAGGTTGGCGATCTCTTCCGGGGAAGGCTCGTGATCGAGCTTCTGGGTCAACTCGCGCGCTGCACGCAGGTAGACGTTCAGCTCCTTGACCACATGAATCGGCAGACGGATGGTCCGCGTCTGATTCATGATAGCCCGCTCGATGGTCTGGCGAATCCACCAGGTCGCATAAGTCGAGAACCGGAAGCCGCGTTCGGGGTCGAACTTCTCGACCGCCCTGATCAGCCCCAGGTTACCTTCTTCGATCAGATCAAGCAGAGACAGACCGCGGTTGACGTACCGCCGGGCAATCTTGACCACCAGCCGCAGGTTGCTCTCGATCATGCGCTTGCGGCCGGCCGGATCGCCCTTTTGCGACAGACGTGCAAAATGGACTTCTTCTTCCGGGGACAGCAAGGGAGAGAAACCGATCTCGTTCAGATACAGCTGGGTGGCGTCCAACGCCCGGGTGTAATCGATGTACTTATGCTGTTTGAGCGACGAGGAAGTTTTGGCCTTGGTGCGAGCCGAGACTGCAGTAGACGGCTGCTTCTCGTCCGACACCTGCTCCAGGACAATGCCAGCGTCCATGAGGAGCACTTCATCATCGATGTCAAACTCCGGCGCCCCGTTGCTAAGAGCCATTGTTATAGTCCTTTGGTGAGTTCGACCTCAAGCTCCAGCGTCGCCTGATCTCCGTGGCAACACTTGAGCCTGTTCCTAATTACGTCAGGAACAGGCTGGCAACACTCAACGGCGCGGCAAAAATTGCAGAGGGTCCACAGGCTTTCCTTGACGGCGAATCTCAAAGTGCAGCTTCACCCGGTCAGTTCCCGTTGACCCCATCTCGGCAATTGTCTGCCCTGCCTTGACTTGTTGTCCTTCCCGTACCAAGAGCCTGCGGTTGTGACCGTAGGCGCTGACGTAGGTATCGCTGTGTTTGATGATGATCAATTCGCCGTAGCCCCGTAATCCACTTCCGGCGTAAACAACAGATCCATCAGACGCTGCCAAAACAGGCTGTCCCAAATCCCCGGCGATATCAATTCCTTTATTCAAACTACCGTTTGATGAAAATTTGCCTATCAACACGCCACTGGCCGGCCATGTCCAGCCGCTCGGCGAACGCTCGGCAACACCGCCCGGGGTGGTTGCCGCAGGCGCAATGACCACTGGCGTGACAGCCACCGGCTTGGAAATGACCGTGGTTTTTACAGAGCCTGAACCACTGCTGGTGGTGGAACTGGAAGTCACCACCGGAGCACGGGTCGCCACGACTGGAGCCGGGTCGGAGCGCCCGTCAAAACGGATTGTCTGACCCGGACGAATGGTGAAAGGCTCGGGGATTCCATTGCGCACCGCCAGAGCCTTCCAGTCCCAGCCATAGCGGAAGGCAATGGAAAACAGGGTATCACCGCGCTTGACCACGTATTGCCCCTTGGTGACCGGCGCCCGTTGCGCGACGGCATTACCGTTGCGATCGACGACGCTCACGCCGCCCGAAGGCGAGCTGGCACAGCCAACCAGCACAACACTGAGCACAACGCCCAGCAGCAGATGCTGAAAACCTGTGAAAGAACCAAGCTGTCGAATGACCCTATGACTCACCCGCCACTCCCTTTACTGGTGACTGAATTGGAAAGACTTCAATTGTGTCGCAACACCACTGAACCGCCAGTGTAACCATTACGAACGCTAGCCTCTGGTGCACAGCCACCGCTCGCTAGTGCCACCTTGCCACATCCGGGGTGCTGGATAGACCGGTAAGCGCGGGCAGAATTCACTGCGACCACTCACGCCAGCGGTCCATTGAGTAACGGCACAAAGCGCACCGAACCCAGTACGTGTCGGGAAAAGCCGTGTTCCTCACGGATGATCAGCATCAGTTGCTGAACCTCACCCGCCCCAACCGGGATGACCATCCGCCCACCAGGCGCCAACTGATCGAGCAGCGCCTGAGGCACATCAGCGGCCACTGCAGTCACGATGATGCCGTTGTAGGGCGCCAGCGGCGGCCAGCCTTCCCAGCCATCCCCCCAGCGGAACACCACATTGCGCAGATTCAGCTCGACCAGACGCTCTTTGGCACGGTCCTGCAGGACCTTGATCCGCTCGACAGAAAACACCCGTTCAACCAGTTGCGCCAATACCGCCGTCTGGTAGCCCGAACCGGTGCCAATCTCCAGCACCTTGTCCAACGGGCCAGCCTCCAGCAGCAACTCGCTCATGCGCGCCACCATGTATGGCTGGGAGATGGTCTGGTTATGGCCGATCGGCAAAGCCGTATCTTCATAGGCGCGGTGCGCCAGGGCCTCATCGACAAACAGATGCCGGGGCGTCTTGAGGATTACATCCAGTACCCGGGAGTTGCTCAGCCCCTCTTCGTACAGACGCTGGATCAGACGCTCGCGGGTGCGTTGCGAGGTCATGCCGATACCACGGCGCAGCAGATCATCCCTTGAATTCAACGCAGCCCCTCCAGCCAGACGTTCAGGCTGTCGAAACCATCCCGATAGGTGCGATCAAGCTGCAATGGCGTGATCGACACATAGCCCTGCATCACGGCATGAAAATCAGTCCCGGCACCACCGTCCTCCGCATCTCCGGCGGCTGCAATCCAGTAGCCGGCGCGGCCGCGCGGGTCGACCACCTTGACCGGCGCAGCCGCACGGGCGCGATGCCCCAGGCGGGTCAACTGGATACCGCGTATCCGGTCCAGCGGCAGATTGGGCACGTTCACATTCAGCACCGTACGCGCAGGCAGATCGAGCTGCTCGTGCGCTTCGACCAGCAGGCGCGCGTAATGCGCCGCCGTGGCCAGGTTGTCCGGCTGACGCGACAAAAACGAAAAGGCGATGCTCGGGCGTTGCAGAAACCGGCCTTCCAGCGCAGCGGCCACAGTCCCCGAATACAGCACATCGTCGCCCAGGTTGGCGCCCAGATTGATCCCGGACACCACCATATCCGGTTCGTCCGGCAACAGACCATTAAGGCCCAGATGGACGCAGTCGGTCGGGGTGCCGTTGACGCTGATAAAGCCGTTGGCCAGCACCTGCGGGTGCAGTGGACGATCGAGGGTCAGCGAACTGCTGGCACCGCTCTTGTCCTGGTCAGGGGCGATCACCACGCACTCGGCATAATCCGACAGCGCTGCATACAACGCTGCCAGACCGGGCGCGGCGACCCCGTCATCGTTAGAAATCAGAATACGCATGGGTTATCCGTAAGCCCCACCGGCACCAGATCGACAAGTTCGCGGACCAGTACGGTCGCGAAACATCCAGGCGGCAGGACGAATTCCAGTTGCAGAATGTCAGGCTCGGGATAATGCCACGTCAGACGACCGATGGGCAGTCGCAGGATGCGACGCTCGTGTTCCATTCCCGCCCTTACCAGCCAGTCACGCAATGCCGGCTCCTGCGCAGCCACGCCATTCTCGAGTTCCGCTGTGGCCGCCGCCGCAGGTGAATCACCCTCGCCCCACTGCGGGCCGGTCGGGTGCAGGTCGAGAATCGCCAGCCGCGGGTCGTTGCATTCCTCAGGCCCGGCCGGGAAAAAGCTGCGGCTGTCAGTGAATGCCAGCAAGTCGCCGACCTGGGCGCGGTTCCAGCTGCCGTCGGCGACCCGTGCGGCCAGTACCCGGTTGAACAGATAACTGCGCGCCGTCGACAACAGCCGCGAGCGTACCGCGCGTTGCTCGGGCAACGCCATGCGCTCGGCATATTCACGAGCGTGCGGCAAATTGCCGCCGTCATGACCAAAGCGCTGGGCACCGAAGTAGTTGGGAATACCCTGCGCGGCAATGGCCTGCAAACGTTTGTCCAAGGCCACCTTGTCGGCATTGAGCGCAGTCAGACGCAGGGTGAAACCGTTGGCCGAGTGGGCACCGCGCTGTAATTTGCGCCGATGCCGGCCGCGCTTGAGGATCGCCAGGCTGGCATCCTCTGCGCCAGCCAGATCAGGGTCAGCCTTGCCCGGCAACTGGATACTGAACCACTGGCGGGTCAGCGCCTGGCGATCCTTGAGGCCGGCATAACTGACCGTGCGCAACGGCACGCCCGCAGCCCGCGCCAGACGACGCGCAGCGTCCTCGGTGTTCAGCTCACGCTTCTCGACCCACAGCCACAGGTGTTCGCCATCGCCAGACAACGGGATGTCCAGCACTTCATCGACCTGGAAATCTTCGGCCACCGCCTTGAGTTGCGCGGTGCCCAGCGCATCGCCATAAGCCCGCGGGCCAAGCAGTTCGAGTTCGGTCATGCGCGCAACAACAACGCGACGGCATGCACCGCGATGCCTTCTTCACGGCCGACGAAGCCGAGTTTTTCCGTGGTAGTGGCCTTGACGTTGACCTGATCGAGATCGACCTGCAGGTCCTGGGCAATCAGCTCGCGCATGGCCTGGATATGCGGGGCCATCTTGGGCGCCTGGGCAACGATGGTGGCGTCGACATTGGCGACCTTCCAGCCCTTCTCCCCGACCAGCTTGATCACATGACGCAGCAGCACGCGACTGTCGGCGCCCTTGAACTGCGGGTCGGTATCCGGGAAGTGCTTGCCGATATCGCCCAGCGCTGCTGCACCCAGCAGAGCATCGCTCAGGGCGTGGAGCAGGACATCGCCATCGGAATGTGCCAACAGGCCGAAACCGTGTGCTATCCGCACGCCGCCCAAGGTAATGAAATCGCCTTCGGCGAAACGGTGCACATCGTAGCCATGGCCTATACGCATAGAAAAACGCCCCGATAAAAGTCAGGGCGAGATTCTACCTGCTTTGGCAGACCTTGGGGGTGCTTCTAAAAACGTAGGCGAGGCAGTCAGCGTAAGGCAAAAACAGGCAAGGAAGCGGAGTTTACGGGTTGTAAATGAGCATTCCGCGCCTGTTTTTAACGCAGCGATGACAACGTAGGTAGTTTTTAGAGGCGCCCTTGGGGCGGCCAGTCAATAGGCTTTGAGGGCCGTCGCGTGATGGCGCAGGTGTTCTTCGATGAAGCTGGCGATGAAGTAGTAGCTATGGTCATAGCCAGGCTGCATGCGCAGGTTCAGCGGATGCCCGGCGGCCTTGGCAGCCTGCATCAGGGCCTCGGGTTTGAGCTGATTGACCAGAAAGTCATCACGGTCGCCCTGATCGACCAGGATCGGCAGCTTTTGCGTGGCCTGGGCCAGCAGCAGGCTGGCATCCCACTCGCGCCAGCGCGAGCGGTCTTCACCCAGATAACGCGAGAAGGCCTTCTGGCCCCACGGGCAATCAACCGGGTTACTGATCGGCGAAAAGGCCGAGACCGACTGGTAGCGACCCGGATTGCGCAGCGCGCAGACCAGCGCACCGTGACCACCCATCGAGTGGCCGCTGATACCACGGGCCTGGGAAGCCGGAAAATGCTCTTCGATCAACGCGGGCAGTTCATCGACCACGTAATCGTACATCCGGTAGTGCCGGGCATACGGCTGCTCGGTGGCGTTGAGGTAAAAACCGGCGCCCAGACCGAAATCCCAGGCACCCTCCGGGTCACCGGCAACATCCGGCCCGCGCGGGCTGGTATCAGGCGCTACGATGATCAACCCCAGCTCGGCGGCCAGGCGCTGGGCACCGGCTTTCTGCATGAAGTTCTCGTCAGTGCAGGTCAGCCCCGACAGCCAGTACAGCACCGGCAGCTTGCCACCCTGTTCGGCCTGCGGCGGCAGATAGACCGCGAACACCATGTCGCAGCCCAGCGCCTTGGAGTGATGCTTGTAACGCTTGTGCCAGCCGCCGAAGCTTTTCTGGCAGGAGATATTTTCCAGACTCATGGAGCCTCCAGCTATAAACCTCAAGCTACAAGCAGCAAGCAAGAGCGAACTCCACTTGCTGCTTGAAACTTGCAGCGCTCTTAGAAGTGGACGACGGAACGGATGCTCTTGCCTTCATGCATCAGTTCAAACGCATGGTTGATCTCATCCAGGCCCATGGTGTGGGTGATGAACTTGTCCAGCGGGATTTCGCCGGTTTCCGACTTCTGCACATAGGACGGCAACTCGGTACGGCCTTTCACGCCGCCGAACGCCGAACCACGCCATACCCGACCGGTCACCAGCTGGAACGGACGGGTGGAGATTTCCTGACCGGCGCCGGCAACACCGATGATCACCGACTCGCCCCAGCCTTTGTGGCAGCATTCCAGCGCGGCGCGCATCAGGTTGACGTTGCCGACGCACTCGAAGGAGTAGTCCACGCCGCCATCGGTCAGCTCGACGATGACTTCCTGGATCGGACGCTCGTGATCCTTTGGATTGACGAAATCGGTGGCTCCCAGCTCACGGGCGATGTCGAACTTGGCCGGGTTGATGTCGATAGCGATGATGCGCGAGGCCTTGGCCATCTTGGCGCCGATGATCGCCGCCAGACCGATGCCGCCCAGACCGAAGATCGCTACGGTGTCGCCTTCCTTGACCTTGGCGGTGTTGAGCACCGCACCGATACCGGTGGTCACGCCGCAACCCAGCAGACAGACCTTCTCCAGCGGCGCCTCTTTGGGGATTTTGGCCAGCGAGATTTCCGGCAGCACGGTGTACTCGGAGAACGTCGAGCAGCCCATGTAGTGGTAGACCGGCTCGCCGTTGTAGCTGAACCGGGTAGTGCCGTCAGGCATCAGGCCCTTGCCCTGAGTGGCACGTACCGCCTGGCACAGGTTGGTCTTGCCGGAGGTGCAGAACTTGCACTTGCCGCACTCGGCGGTGTACAGCGGAATGACGTGATCGCCCACCTGCAGCGAGGTGACACCCTCACCCACCGCCTCAACGATACCGCCACCCTCGTGACCGAGAATGCACGGGAAGATACCTTCAGAGTCCTGACCCGACAGGGTGTAGGCATCGGTGTGGCAGACGCCGCTGGCCACGACACGCACCAGCACTTCGCCAGCACGAGGCGGCTGGACATCGACTTCAACGATACGCAGGGGTTCGTTAGGGGCGAAAGCTACAGCGGCACGCGACTTGATCATGCGGTTCTCCTTGGAAGGCTTTATGGGCTTGAAGGGTAAAAAATGATTTCAGCAGTGTATTACAGGCTGCTCTGGTGAATAATCGGACCAAAGCAAAACATTATTGCCATACAGGGATAATCAATGTTCGCCAGCGGTTGGGAAGGAATGGACGAATTCGTTGCGGTTGCCGAATGCGGGCAGTTCACCGCCGCCGCACAGCGCATGGGCGTCTCGTCGTCACACATCAGTCGGCAGATCGTGCGCCTGGAAGAGCGCTTGCAAACCCGCTTGCTGTATCGCAGCACCCGGCGCGTGGCGCTGACCGAAGCCGGCCAGACGTTTTTGCAGCACTGCCAGCGCTTGCAGGACGGCCGCGAGGAAGCCTTGCGCGCGGTGAGTGACTTGACCAGCGAGCCCAAGGGCTTGCTGCGCATGACCTGCGCCGTTGCTTACGGCGAGCGCTTCATCGCACCGTTGGTGACACGATTCATGGAGCAGTACCCGCAGTTGCGTATCGATATCGAGCTGTCTAACGACACGCTGGATCTGGTTCACGAGGGCCTGGACCTGGCGATTCGCCTCGGGCGGCTGCAGGATTCACGACTGGTCGCCGCCCGCCTGGCACCGCGGCGCATGTACCTGTGCGCTTCACCGTCCTATCTGGAGCGCTACGGCCGACCGCACAGCCTGTCGGAGCTCAACCGCCATAACTGCCTGATCGGCAGCAGCGACACTTGGCTGCTGCAATACAACGGTCGGGAGTTTTCACAACGGATCCAGGGTAACTGGCGTTGCAACAGCGGTCAGGCGGTGCTGGACGCCGCCTTGAATGGCATGGGGTTGTGTCAGTTGCCGGACTATTACGTGCTGGAGCATTTGCAAAGCGGTGCACTGGTGTCGCTGCTTGAAGCGCACCAGCCGCCCAATACCGCGGTGTGGGCGCTGTATCCGCAGCAACGCCACCTGTCGCCGAAAGTGCGCAAGCTGGTGGATTACCTCAAGCAGGGGTTGGCGCAGCGTAAGGAATATGTGGGCGGGGGTTAGTAGGAGCGGCTTTAGCCGCGAATTAACATTTGGCATTTAAAGAGATGGGAAATCTTGCCTAGCGGGGGCAGGGCTGCAGGTTTCGCCCTGCTGGGCGAGTTCCTTTGTCTTGGCAAAGGAACCAAACCGCTTGCTCCGGTCTTGGCCCCGCCCTTGAGGGCGGGGTTCCCTCGCTCCGGCGCCGCATCACCGGTACGCGCTGACGGCCCGTCCATGGGCCGGCAGCGCTGACTCGGCATCAATGCCTCGTCCCCGGTTCTGCGACACCTGCGCTCGGCCAGCGCCAATCGTCGCGTTCGGCGTCGTCTGTGACATCTCGGCTCGAAGATCAAAATCAACAGCAACAGCAACAGCAACAGCAACAGCAACAGCAATGGCAATGGCGCTTTGGGGGCTTAACTGATCGGCATTACACTTACAACCCGTTAAACAAGCGCCGCTGCCGCAACCACTCCAGATCTTCCGGCCGCGTGACCTTGATATTGTCCGACCGCCCCTCGACCAACCGCGGCGCCTGCCCAGCCCATTCAATAGCCGAAGCTTCATCGGTAATTGCAGCGTGAGCCACCAGGCTGTCAGCCAAAGCCCGATGCAAAGTGCCCAGGCGAAACATCTGCGGCGTATACGCCTGCCAGATCAAACTGCGGTCCACGGTTTCCGTCACCCGCCCCTGGTTATCAGCGCGCTTGAGCGTATCGCGCGCTGGCACCGCCAACAGACCACCCACCGGGTCATCGGCCAGTACCGACAGCAAGTTATCCAGGTCGCCACGCGACAGATTGGGCCGCGCCGCATCATGCACCAACACCCAATCATCGTCGTCAGCACCCTGCGCATGCAGATGCAACAACGCATTGAGCACCGAATCGGCCCGTTCCTTGCCGCCATCGACACGCTGGACGCGTGAATCCAGCGCACAGGGCAAGGTCGGCCAATAGGGATCATCCGCCGCCAAGGCGATAACCAGCCCCTTGAGGCGTGGATGATCGAGAAAACACAGCAGGCTGTGTTCAACAATAGTCAGAGCGCCCAATTGCAGGTACTGCTTGGGACGGTCAGCTGCCATGCGGGCACCCACACCCGCAGCAGGAATAACTGCCCAGAAGGCAGGCAATACGCTAGTCATCAGCTTACTCAGCGAGCCAGTTGATAGAGGGTTTCGCCGTCCTTGACCATGCCAAGCTCGTGACGGGCACGCTCTTCGACGGTTTCCAGGCCCTTCTTCAACTCCATGACCTCCGCGTCCAGAACCCGGTTGCGCTCCAGCAGGCTTTCATTCTCGGCCCGCTGCTCTTCAATCTGTTTGGTCAGGCTGGCGACTTGCGCAAGGCTGCCATTACCCACCCAAAGTCGATATTGCAGACCGCCCAGCAACAGCAGAAGGACAAGAAACAACCAGTAAGGACTGCGCATTGAAATATCAGTTACCCGGTAAGAAGACGGCAGAGCCAACACATGGGTGCCTCAAAAAACCTAGGCGAGGCAGCCAGCGAAAGGCAAAAACAGGCAAGCGGAGTTTACGGGTTGTAAATAAGCATTGTGAGCCTGTTTTTAACGCAGCGATGGCAACGCAGCTAGTTTTTAGAGGTGCCCACATGCGACAAACAGCATTGAGCCTGACAGATGCCAGGCTCAATACATTACAACGTTGGCCAAGGCCCGCACAGGTTGCCTGCGGGTCTTGCCGTTTTAACACTTATGACTCAACCGCGAAACTCTGCACGACCGCGGTACACAGCCTTGGAACCCAGTTGCTCTTCGATGCGCAGCAGCTGGTTGTACTTCGAGACGCGGTCGGAGCGGCACAGCGAGCCGGTCTTGATCTGGCCAGCAGCAGTGCCCACGGCCAGGTCGGCAATGGTCGAGTCTTCGGTTTCACCGGAGCGGTGCGAGATCACTGCGGTGTAACCGGCGGCCTTGGCCATCTGGATGGCTTCCAGGGTTTCGGTCAGCGTGCCGATCTGGTTGAACTTGATCAGGATCGAGTTACCGATACCCTTCTCGATGCCTTCCTTGAGGATCTTGGTGTTGGTCACGAACAGGTCGTCGCCAACCAGTTGCACCTTGGCACCGATCTTGTCAGTCAGGATCTTCCAGCCAGCCCAGTCAGACTCGTCCAGACCGTCTTCGATGGAGATGATCGGGAAACGTTCAGTCAGACCTTTGAGGTAGTCAGCAAAACCTTCGGCGTCGAACGACTTGCCTTCACCGGACAGGTTGTACTTGCCGCCTTCATAAAACTCGCTGGCCGCGCAGTCCAGTGCCAGGGTCACGTCGGTGCCCAGCTTGTAGCCGGCTTTTTCAACGGCTTCGGCGATGGCGCTCAGGGCGTCTTCGTTGGAGGTCAGGTTAGGGGCGAAACCACCTTCGTCACCGACGGCAGTGTTCAGGCCACGAGCCTTCAGCACGGCTTTGAGGTGATGGAAAATCTCGGTGCCGATACGCAGCGCGTCGGAGAAGGTCTTGGCGCCAACCGGCTGAACCATGAACTCCTGGATATCGACGTTGTTGTCGGCGTGCTCGCCACCGTTGATGATGTTCATCATCGGCACCGGCAGCGAGTACTGACCCGGCGTGCCGTTGAGGTTGGCGATGTGCGCGTAAAGCGGCAGGTCCTGATCCTGGGCAGCGGCCTTGGCAGCAGCCAGGGACACCGCGAGGATGGCGTTGGCACCCAGGGTGGCTTTGTTCTCAGTACCGTCCAGCTCAATCATGGCGCGATCCAGAGCTTTCTGGTCTACCGGATCCTTGCCCAGCAGCAGGTCGCGGATCGGACCATTGATGTTGGCAACGGCTTTCAGAACGCCTTTGCCCAGGTAACGGCTCTTGTCGCCATCACGCAGCTCAAGCGCTTCACGCGAGCCGGTTGAGGCACCGGACGGCGCACAGGCCGAACCGATGATGCCGTTGTCGAGCAGTACATCTGCTTCCACGGTGGGGTTGCCACGGGAGTCGAGAACTTCACGACCTTTGATGTCGACGATTTTTGCCATTGTTGTAAACACTCCGGGATAGACGAGAACGACACAGCAGTAAAAACGATACACAGCGGGCGAAAAACAGTCAGGCCCGATGGTGGCCCGGCGTCTTGACAGGCAAGACCACCGGGCACGGCACTTTACCGGAAACCGCTATCAGGCGGTTTCGACAGGGGCGAAACTTTTCACCAGATCGTCAAGCGCCTTGAGCTGGGTGAGGAACGGCTCAAGCTTGTTCAGGCGCAAGGCACATGGACCATCACACTTGGCCTGATCCGGATCCGGGTGGGCTTCCAGAAACAGCCCCGCCAGGCCCTGAGACAAACCGGCCTTGGCCAGCTCCAGCACCTGGGCGCGACGGCCGCCGGCGGAATCGCTGCGACCGCCCGGCATTTGCAGGGCATGGGTCACGTCGAAGAACACCGGGTATTGGAACTGCTTCATGATGCCGAAGCCGAGCATGTCCACGACCAGGTTGTTATAGCCGAAGCTCGAACCGCGCTCGCAGAGAATCAGTTGCTCGTTACCCGCTTCCTCGCATTTGGTCAGGATGTGTTTCATTTCCTGAGGCGCGAGGAACTGGGCCTTCTTGATGTTGATCACCGCACCAGTCTTCGCCATCGCCACGACCAGATCGGTCTGGCGCGACAGGAAAGCCGGCAACTGGATGATGTCGCAGACCTCGGCGACAGGCGCCGCCTGATGCGGCTCGTGCACGTCAGTGATGAGCGGTACGTTGAAGGTGCGCTTGATCTCTTCGAAGATGCGCAGGCCTTCTTCCAGGCCAGGGCCACGGTACGAGTTGACCGACGACCGATTGGCCTTGTCAAAACTGGCCTTGAACACGTACGGGATGCCGAGTTTCTCGGTCACCCGCACGTACTCTTCACAGATCTGCATGGCCAGGTCACGGGACTCGAGCACGTTCATGCCGCCAAACAACACCATAGGCTTGTCGTTGGCAATCTCGATGGAACCGACGCGGATGGTTTTCTGAGCCATGTACTTGGTATCCCGAATCAGGCGTTCTTCTGATGTTGAGCCAGGGCGGCCTTGACGAAGCCGCTGAACAACGGATGGCCGTCACGTGGCGTCGAGGTGAACTCAGGGTGGAACTGGCAAGCGACGAACCATGGATGATCCGGTGCCTCGACCACTTCAACCAGCGCGCCGTCACCGGAGCGACCCGAAACCTGCAGGCCAGCCTCAATCAGTTGCGGCAGCAGGTTGTTGTTGACCTCGTAACGGTGACGGTGACGCTCGACGATCACATCCTTGGCATAGCAGTCATGGACCTTGGAACCGGCTTGCAACTGGCATTCCTGGGCACCCAGACGCATGGTGCCGCCCAGGTCGGAGCTTTCGGTGCGGGTCTCGACCGCACCAGTGGCGTCTTCCCACTCGGTGATCAGGCCAACCACCGGATGCTCGACGGTGCGGTCGAACTCGGTGGAGTTGGCGTCTTTCCAGCCCAGCACGTTACGGGCGAACTCGATGACCGCCACTTGCATGCCCAGGCAGATACCCAGGTACGGCACCTTGTTTTCACGGGCGTACTGTACGGCGGTGATCTTGCCTTCCACGCCGCGCAGACCAAAGCCGCCCGGCACCAGAATGGCATCCACCCCTTCGAGCAGGCCAGTGCCCTGGTTTTCAATGTCTTCGGAGTCGATGTAGCGCAGGTTCACCTTGGTGCGGTTGGTGATACCGGCGTGGCTCATGGCTTCGATCAACGACTTGTAGGCGTCGAGCAGTTCCATGTATTTACCGACCATGGCGATGGTGACTTCGTGCTCAGGGTTGAGCTTGGCGTCGACCACCGCGTCCCACTCGGACAGGTCCGCGCCACCGCACTGCAGGCCGAAGCGCTCGACGACGAAATCGTCCAGCCCCTGGGAGTGCAGGATGCCCGGGATTTTGTAGATGGTATCGGCGTCTTCCAGACCGATCACCGCACGCTCTTCAACGTTGGTGAACTGGGCGATCTTGCGACGCGACGAGACATCGATCGGGTGATCGGAACGGCACACCAGAACGTCTGGCTGCAGGCCGATCGAGCGCAGTTCCTTGACCGAGTGCTGGGTAGGCTTGGTCTTGGTCTCGCCAGCGGTAGCGATGTACGGAACCAGAGTCAGGTGCATCAGCATCGCGCGCTTGGCGCCCACTTCAAAACGCAACTGACGGATAGCTTCGAGAAACGGTTGCGACTCGATGTCGCCCACGGTACCGCCGATCTCGACCAACGCCACATCAGCGTCGGCAGCACCCTTGATGATGCGGCGCTTGATTTCGTCGGTGATGTGCGGAATGACCTGGATGGTCGCACCCAGATAATCACCACGGCGCTCTTTGCGCAGCACGTGCTCGTACACACGACCGGTGGTGAAGTTGTTGTTCTGGGTCATCGTGGTGCGGATGAACCGCTCGTAGTGACCCAGGTCCAGGTCCGTTTCGGCGCCGTCGTGGGTAACGAACACTTCACCGTGCTGGAACGGGCTCATGGTGCCCGGATCGACGTTGATGTACGGGTCCAGTTTGAGCATGGTGACCTTAAGTCCCCGCGCCTCCAGGATGGCCGCCAAAGATGCAGAGGCAATGCCTTTCCCCAATGAAGAAACAACACCGCCCGTGACGAAGATGTAGCGCGTCATGAAAAACCCTAGAAGTCTGCGTTAAAGCGGTCAGAGCCGCCGGGGAAAGCGAAGGAAGGCCGAAGCCCCCGGTTACCGACAGGGTACATGGTGCACTCCGAAAACTGCTGCGTTGAAGAACGACCGAGCATAAGCCTGTCCTGTCCTTTGCATAGCGCCACACTTTGAAGATTGCCCAGCAAACACTGGAGGTAAAACCGGCAACTGGTGTCGTTCAGAATCGACTGACACAAGCTGTATCAAGAAGGGAGCGTAGTCTACCGGAAAGGCCTTTTTATCTCAAACATTGGTCGCTCGTCGGTGCGCACCAGATCAGTTTGCCTGCGCCGGGCAGCGGACAATCAAGCCCCGCGAGGTTGGCAACTGCCAGCAACTGATCGCCCTGAAACACCAGCGGCAGACGGCTGCGCGCAAAACCCGGCACGCCGCGCTCGTTGAGCAGGCGCTTGAGGTCACGCTGTCCGCGCCCGGCCAACTGCATCACCTCGCCGCCTTGGCGATAGCGTACCTGCAATACTCCCGACGGCGCTTCGCCGTCAAAGCGTAACCGGCCGTTACCAGGCAATACCAATGGCTGCCGGGGATCATCCCAGGCCATGACGCCAACCGCAGGGCGCAGCCAGTCACCGGCCAGCCACCACAGATGGCCAGCGGCCCGGTGCAGCTCTCCGTCAGCCAGACGCCACAGCGGATGCGCCGCGGCACTGGCATCACGCAAGTCTTCCCAGCCGGCCCAGTGATCGGTGTCGGGCAGCCGGCTCAGCGGCGCCAGCCAATGACGCAGAGCATTGCGTTGCCGCGCCGCAGACAAACCGCTCAGCGGCGTCAGCGCCAGACTTGGCAGGCCAAGCCAGTCAAACCCACTCGGCAAACGAGCACGCTGCAGATCCTGCTCTGCCAGCTCACCGAGCAACTGCTGCGCCTCAGCCAGATGCGCAGCACTGCGCGCCAGGCTGGCAGCCGCCTGCGGCCAGCGCGAACGCAACAACGGCAGCACCTGCCCGCGCAGCAAGTTGCGCGCAAACTGCACATCCTGATTGCTCGGATCCTCGATCCAGCGTAGCCCGTGACGCCGGGCATACGCCTCAAGAGCAGCGCGCGGCACCTCCAGCAAGGGCCGCACCAGATACCCCTGACCAAGCCTGCGTCGCGGCGTCATGGCCGCCAGACCGCGCACGCCGGCACCGCGCAATAACCGCAACAGTAAGGTTTCAGCCTGGTCATCACGGTGCTGGGCACTGAGCAACCACTGCCCTGCCCCCAGCACATCGGCAAATACCGCATAACGCGCCTGACGCGCCGCCTGCTCCAGACTCGCGCCTGAAGCCACCTGCACGTGCCTGACGCTAAGTGGCACACCCAACGCCGCGCAGACCTCACGACAATGTTGCGGCCAGCTGTCAGCTACCGCCTGCAGGCCGTGATGAACATGAATGGCGTGAAGCTCAGGGAGGGATTGGTGCTGGCGCAGATCGCTCAGCAGATGTAGCAGGACAGTGGAGTCAAGACCACCGGAGAAAGCGATGAGCAAGGCCGGGGCCTGGCTTGCGTCAGTCAGCGCGCTGGCGAGCGCGGCGCGCAGCTCAATATCGTTCATGGCAAGAAACCGGCCGGCCAGGCGTGACGCCATGGCCGACCAGCAGCATGTCAGACGCCGTAGCTCATCAGACGCTCATAGCGACGAGCCAGCAGCGCGTCGGTGTCGAGCTTCTTCAGCATGGACAGCTGGCCGAGCAGCTCTTCACGAATAGTCGCCGAAACCAGCACCGGATCGCGGTGCGCGCCACCCAGTGGCTCCTTGATCACCTTATCGACAATGCCCAGGCCCTTGAGGCGCTCGGCAGTGATGCCCATGGCCTCAGCGGCGTCCGGGGCCTTCTCGGCGGTTTTCCACAGGATCGACGCACAGCCTTCCGGCGAGATCACCGCGTAGGTCGAATATTGCAACATGTTCAGTTGGTCGCAGACACCGATGGCCAATGCGCCGCCCGAGCCACCCTCACCGATCACGGTGGCGATGATCGGGGTTTTCAGGCGGGCCATGACACGCAGGTTCCAGGCAATGGCTTCGCTTTGGTTGCGCTCTTCAGCATCGATGCCCGGGTAAGCACCAGGGGTATCGATGAAGGTCACGATCGGCATTTTGAAGCGCTCGGCCATTTCCATCAGGCGGCACGCTTTGCGATAGCCTTCAGGGCGCGGCATGCCGAAATTGCGGCGCACCTTCTCACGCACTTCACGGCCTTTCTGGTGACCGATCACCATCACCGGCTGGTCATCCAGACGCGCAACACCACCAACGATGGCGGCATCATCGGAGAAGTGCCGATCGCCATGCAGCTCATCGAACTCGGTAAAGATGTGCTCGATGTAGTCCAGGGTGTAAGGACGGCGCGGATGACGTGCCATCCGGGCAATCTGCCAACTGGTCAGGTTGCTGAAAATGCTTTCGGTGAGCGTTTTGCTCTTGTCCTGCAGCCGGGAGATTTCGTCGCTGATGTTCAGCGAGTTGTCATTGCCTACCAGGCGCAGCTCTTCGATCTTGGCTTGCAAGTCAGCGATAGGCTGTTCGAAATCGAGAAAATTCGGGTTCATAGGCATCCGTCTTGGGTCGACGGCCAAGAGGCCGGCCGGTTGATCCGTTAGCGCCCCACCTTACGGAAGAGGCGCATTCAGGTCGAGATTAAAAATTCTGGATTTTAAGCGTTTAACGATACTGGAGAAAGACGTTCTCGCGTCCGAACTGGTCACGCAGCGCCTGAATCAGGTTGTCAGCAGGGTCAATTCGCCAACTTTCGCCGAACTGCAGAACCGCTCTGGCGTCCAGCCCGGTGTAATCGAGGGTCACAGGACAGGCACCGCGATGGCGCTTGCACAGCTCGCCCAGCCAACGCAGACGGTCACCCTTGAGTGCCTCGGCACTTACGGTCAGGCGCAGGCTTTCAGCAAGGCCGGTGCGCGCATCTTCGATACTCATGACCCGCTTTGCCCGTAACCGCAGGCCACCGGAGAAATCGTCGTGACTCACTTCTCCTTCGACCACCACGATAGCATCAGTCTGCAATAACGACTGCGCCGAGTGGAAAGCATCGGCGAACAAGGAGGCTTCAATACGCGCCGACCGGTCGTCCAGGGTGATGAATCCCATCTTGTCACCCTTCTTGTTCTTCATGACCCGCAAAGCAATCACCAGGCCGGCTACCGTCTGAGTATCACGTGCAGGCTTCAGATCAATGATGCGCTGGCGAGCAAAGCGGCGAATCTCGCCCTCATACTCATCGATAGGGTGACCGGTCAGGTACAGACCCAGGGTCTCTTTCTCACCACGCAAACGCTCCTTGAGAGTGATCTCGCGGGCTTTGCGATGGTTGGCGTAGACATCGGCGTCTTCGGCCTCGAACAACCCGCCAAACAGGTCCGAGTGACCGCTGTCACGGCTGCGTGCGGTCTGCTCGGCGGCCTGGATGGCTTCCTCCAGGGCCGCCAGCAGCAACGAACGATTACGGTCGATATTGGCCTGATAGGCCTTGGGCTCCAGCTCGAAATACGGCCCCAGACGATCCAGCGCACCACTGCG
Source organism: Pseudomonas sp. 21LCFQ010 (assembly GCF_024129905.1). Lineage (NCBI taxonomy): Bacteria > Pseudomonadati > Pseudomonadota > Gammaproteobacteria > Pseudomonadales > Pseudomonadaceae > Pseudomonas > Pseudomonas sp. 21LCFQ010. Next base: position 131,533 of record NZ_JAMYDZ010000010.1, read on the forward strand.
GATCAAGCCGTCGAGCGTGCGTTTGTTGACCCGCTTGAGGTCGACCCGCGCACAGAAATCGAACAGATCCTTGAATGGCCCATCCTTGCGCGCCTCGGTAATCGCCTCGACCGGCCCCTCGCCCACGCCCTTGATCGCCCCAAGGCCGTAGAGAATGCGCCCGTCGTCGCTGACGGTGAACTTGAATTCGGAGATGTTCACATCCGGCGCATCAAGGCGCAGCTTCATGCTGCGCACTTCCTCGATCAGGGTCACGACCTTGTCGGTGTTGTGCATATCGGCCGACAACACCGCGGCCATGAATGGCGCCGGGTAGTGCATCTTCAGCCAGGCGGTCTGGTAAGAGACCAGGCCATAGGCGGCCGAGTGGGATTTGTTGAAGCCGTAACCGGCAAACTTCTCTACCAGGTCGAAAATGTTACCCGCCAGGTCGGCGTCGATATTGTTCGCCGCACAACCCTCGATGAAACCGCCACGCTGCTTGGCCATTTCCTCGGGCTTTTTCTTACCCATGGCGCGGCGCAACATGTCGGCGCCACCGAGGGTGTAGCCAGCCATGACCTGAGCGATCTGCATCACCTGTTCCTGATACAGAATGATGCCGTAGGTCGGTGCCAGCACCGGCTGCAGGCCTTCGTACTGGTAGTCAGGGTGCGGGTAGGCCAGCTCGGCGCGGCCGTGCTTGCGGTTGATGAAGTCGTCAACCATGCCGGACTGCAAAGGTCCCGGACGGAACAGTGCCACCAGTGCGATCAAGTCTTCGAGGCAGTCGGGCTTGAGCTTTTTGATCAGCTCTTTCATACCCCGCGACTCGAGCTGGAACACCGCCGTGGTCTCGGCGCGCTGCAGCAGCTCGTAGGTCGGTTTGTCGTCCAGCGGGATGAATGCAATATCGAGCGGCTCTTCGCCATCGCGGCGCCGGTCGCGGTTGATGGTGTCCAGCGCCCAGTCGATGATGGTCAGCGTACGCAGGCCAAGGAAGTCGAACTTCACCAGGCCCGCCGACTCGACGTCATCCTTGTCGAACTGGGTTACCAGGCCATCACCGGCCTCATCACAATAGATCGGCGCAAAGTCGGTCAGCTTGGTTGGCGCGATGACCACGCCACCGGCGTGCTTGCCGACGTTACGCACCACGCCCTCAAGCTTGAGCGCCATTTCCCAGATTTCTGCGCCTTCCTCATCGTTCTTGAGGAAGTCACGCAAGATTTCTTCTTGCTCGTAAGCCTTTTCCAGGGTCATGCCGACTTCGAAGGGGATCATCTTCGACAGCCGGTCAGCCAGGCCGTAAGACTTGCCCTGCACCCGCGCCACGTCGCGCACCACCGCCTTGGCCGCCATCGAACCGAAGGTGATGATCTGGCTCACTGCGTTGCGGCCGTACTTCTCGGCCACATAGTCGATCACCCGGTCGCGACCATCCATGCAGAAGTCGACGTCGAAGTCGGGCATCGAAACCCGCTCGGGGTTAAGAAAGCGCTCGAACAGCAGGTCGTATTCCAGCGGGTCGAGGTCGGTAATCTTCTGCACGTAGGCGACCAGCGAGCCGGCACCCGAACCACGGCCCGGGCCTACCGGCACACCGTTGTTCTTGGCCCACTGAATGAAGTCCATAACGATCAGGAAGTAGCCGGGAAAGCCCATCTGGATGATGATGTCCAGCTCGAAATTCAGCCGGTCGATGTAGACCTGCTTGCGCGCCTGGTAGTTTTCAGAATCCGGCGGGAGTAATACGGCCAGACGCTCTTCCAGGCCATCGAACGACACCTTGCGAAAGTACTCATCGATGGTCATGCCATCGGGAATCGGGAAGTTGGGCAAAAAGTGAGTGCCCAGCTTGACGTCGATATTGCAGCGCTTGGCGATTTCGACCGTGTTCTCGATGGCCTCGGGCAGATCGCTGAACAGCTCGGCCATTTCCTCAGGGCTTTTGAGGTACTGCTGATCACTGTAATTGCGCGAACGGCGCGGATCGTCCAGCGCCCTGCCTTCACCGATGCACACGCGGGTCTCGTGGGCCTCGAAGTCGGACTGCTTGATAAAGCGTACATCGTTGCTGGCCACCAGCGGCGCGCCATGTTTATCAGCCAGCGCCACTGCAGCGTGCAGGTGTTCTTCGTCATTGACCCGGTTGGTGCGCTGCACCTCGATATAAAAGCGATCAGGAAAAACCGCCATCCATTCGCTGAGCAACTGATCGGCTTCATCAGTATTACCGGAGAGCAGCGCCATGCCGATCTCACCCTCTTTGGCTGCCGACAAGGCGATCAGGCCGTCGCTGGCCTCAGCCACCCACTGGCGCTGAACCACGACATGGCCGTTGCTCTGCCCTTCGGTGAAGCCGCGAGAGATCAGCTCGGTAAGGTTGCGATAGCCCTGCGGGTTCATGACCAGCAGGCTCAGACGGCTGAGCGGCGCATCGGCGTTCTTGCCGGCCAGCCACAGGTCGGCACCGCAGATCGGCTTGATCCCCGCGCCTTGCGCGGCCTTGTAGAACTTGACCAGCGAACACATGTTGCTCTGGTCAGTGACCGCAACGGCAGGCATGTTCATGCCGGTCAACGCTTTGACCAGTGGCTTGACTCGCACCAGACCGTCGACCAGAGAGTATTCGGTGTGCAGGCGCAGATGAACGAAAGAAGCCGACATGGAGATCCTATAGCGCGAAGACAGGTAAAACGAAGCTCGGGATTGTACCCAGCCCAGACGCAAACGTCAGTGCTGAAGCAAACCGTCCGGCACTTGCGGGGCGACGGCATCGCGCGCTTCCCAGGCGGCACGTACCGGTGCGAACGAGCGCCGATGGATAGGCGTAGGGCCCAGACGCGCCAGCGCCTCCAGATGAACAGGCGTTGGGTAGCCCTTGTGCCCGCCCATCCCGTAGCCGGGATAGATCAGTTCCAGTGCGGCCATTTCCCGGTCGCGACTGACCTTGGCGAGAATCGATGCCGCGGCAATCGCCGGCACCTTGGCATCACCCTGCACCACCGGTGCCGATGGCACCGCCAGCTTCGGGCAGCGATTGCCATCGATCAGGGCCAGCTTCGGGGTAACGCTCAGCCCCTCGACCGCGCGTTGCATGGCCAGCATCGTGGCATGGAGGATATTCAACTGGTCGATTTCCTCGACCTCGGCACGGGCGATATGCCAGGCCAGGGCCTTTTCGCAGATTTCGTCGAACAGCTGTTCGCGGCGCGCCTGGGTGAGTTTCTTGGAGTCGTTAAGGCCAATGATCGGCCGCGCCGGATCCAGAATGACCGCAGCGGTGACCACCGGGCCACACAGCGGGCCACGCCCCACCTCATCGACACCGGCAACCAGCTCTTCGACCAGGGTGAAATCAAGGCCCATCTGCATAGCGTTCACACTCACTCGGGGTTACGACCAATCAGTTCCAGCACCGCTTGTGCCGCCTGGTTGGAGGCGTCGCGGCGCAGGGTGCGGTGAATCTGGTCAAAGCCTTCGGTCTGCACCAGCCCTGCGTCGATCAGGGGCAGCAACTGGCCAGCCAGCGTCTCGGGAGTTGCCGCTTCCTGTAACAGCTCAGGAACCAGCAGGCGACCGGCCAACAGGTTGGGCAACGACACGTAAGGACTCTTGACCAGCCGCTTGAGAATCCAGAAAGTCAGCGGGGCCAGGCGGTAGGCCACGACCATCGGCCGTTTGTACAGCAGCGCTTCGAGCGTGGCAGTGCCCGACGCGATCAGCACCGCGTCACAGGCGGCCAGAGCGACATGGGAGCGGCCATCAAGCAGCGTCACCGGCAGATCACGACCTTGCAGCAACTGTTCGACCTGCGCCCGACGCTGCGGGCTGGCACAAGGCAGGACAAAACGCAGATCAGGACGTTCGGCGAGCAGCCGCGCAGCGGTATCGAAGAACAAGGCGCCCAGGCGCCCGACTTCGCCGCCCCGACTGCCCGGCATCAACGCCACCACCGGCCCGTCACCCAAGCCCAGTTCGGCGCGCGCCGCAGCCCGGTCAGCCTCAAGCGGGATGGTATCGGCCAACGGATGACCGACAAAGCGCACCGGCACGCCCTTTTCTTCGTAGAAACGTGCCTCGAAGGGCAGCAGGGTCAACATCAGGTCGCAGCCTTCACGAATCTTCAGCACGCGCTTCTGACGCCAGGCCCAGACCGACGGGCTGACGTAGTGCACGGTCTTGATCCCGGCCTGACGCAGCTTCAGTTCGATGGTGAGGGTAAAGTCCGGCGCATCGATGCCAATGAACACATCCGGTTGCTCGGCGATCAGCGTCTGGATCAGCTCTTTGCGCCGCCCAAGCAGCTCGCGCAAGCGACCCAGCACCTCAACCAGCCCCATGACCGACAAGCGCTCCATGGGAAAGTACGAGGTCATGCCCTCGGCCTCCATGAGCGGCCCGCCAACGCCGATGAAGGTCGCATCCGGATGACGCGCCTTGATGGCCCGCATCAGGCCGGAACCCAGAATATCGCCGGACGCCTCGCCCGCGACCAGAGCGATACGCAATGGACTGGCCATGATCAGCGGGTAATGCCGCGGGTGGACGATTGAATCGACTGGAGAAAGATCGCGACTTCAGGAAACGCCGCAGCCGGCTCAGCCAGCTCGGCAATGGCCTGTTCGACCGTCAGGCTCTGGCGGTAGACCGTCTTGTAGGCCTTGCGCAGGGCCAGAATGGCCTCTTCGGAGAACCCACGCCGGCGCATGCCTTCAAAGTTCATGCTACGTGCCTCGGCGGGGTTGCCAAACACGGTGACGAACGCCGGCACGTCCTTGCCAATCGCAGTACCCATCCCGGAAAAACTGTGTGCGCCAATGTGACAGTACTGATGCACCAACGTATAACCGGACAGGATCGCCCAGTCATCAACATGCACATGACCGGCCAGAGCAGTGTTGTTGACCAGAATGCAGTGGTTGCCGATCACGCTGTCGTGACCGATGTGCGCATAGGCCATGATCAGGTTGTGATCACCCAGCGTGGTCTCTGCGCGGTCCTGAATGGTGCCGCGATGGATGGTCACACCCTCACGAATCACGTTGTGATCACCGATCACCAGGCGTGTGTCTTCGCCCTTGTACTTGAGGTCAGGGGTGTCCTCACCAACGGAAGAGAACTGGTAAATACGGTTGTGACGACCGATGCGCGTCGGCCCACGCACAATCACGTGGGGGCCGATCACAGTACCCTCGCCAATTTCCACACCGGCCCCGATGATCGACCAGGGGCCGACTTCAACGTTGTCGGCCAGTACGGCCGTCGGATCGATGATTGCGCGAGAGTCAATCAAACTCATAGTTCGCGTTCCGCACAGATGATTTCGGCGGAGCAAACCGACTTGCCGTCGACCGAGGCCTGGCACTCGAACTTCCAGATCTGGCGCTTGCGGCTGACGAATTTGGCCTCAAGCGTCAACTGGTCGCCCGGCACCACTGGCTGGCGAAAACGCAGTTTGTCCGAACCCACGAAGTAATAGAGAGTGCCATCAGCAGGTTTGGCGTCAAGCATTTTGAAACCCAGGATACCCGCAGCCTGAGCCATGGCCTCAATGATCAATACGCCCGGCATGATCGGATGCTGGGGAAAGTGACCATTGAAGAACGGCTCGTTGACACTGACGTTCTTGTAGGCGCGAATGGTCTTGCCCTCAAGATCCAGCTCCGCCACGCGATCCACCAACAGGAAAGGGTAACGATGAGGCAGATATTCGCGTATTTCGTTGATGTCCATCATTTCGAGGGGAAGCCTGTAGTAAAGAGTGAGAGCGCACACAACTGCGGCGCTCTTCTACAACTCAGGGAGGCGGTCCAGCGGCCGCACTCGCCTGATGGGAAAAAGATATCAGCCTTCAGATGATCCAGCGGCGTCGCAGGTCACCGTTTCGACGATCTTTTCCAGTTTCTGCAGCCGACGAGCCATATCATCGAGCTTGCGCAGTCGTGCGGCACTCTTGCGCCACTCCGCTGCCGGCTGCATGGCCGTGCCTGACGAATAGGAGCCAGGCTCGGTGATCGAGTGAGTCACCATGGTCATGCCGGTGATGAACACACCGTCGCAAATCTCGATATGTCCGACCAGACCCACACCACCGGCGAGCATGCAATGCTTGCCGATCCTGGTGCTGCCAGAGATACCGACACAAGCCGCCATCGCGGTGTGGTCACCGACCTGCACGTTGTGGGCAATCTGAATCTGGTTGTCCAGCTTCACACCGTTACCGATGCGGGTATCGGCCAGCGCACCGCGATCAATGGCCGTATTGACGCCGATTTCCACATCGTCACCAATGACCACGCCGCCGATCTGGGCAATTTTCTGCCAGACGCCCTTCTGATTGGCAAAACCGAAGCCTTCGCCACCCAGCACGGCACCGGACTGAATGACCACTCGCTGACCAATGCGCACATCGTGATACAGCGTGACACGTGGCGCCAGCCAGCCGCCCTCGCCAATCACACTGCGTGCACCGATGAAGCATTGGGCACCGACCGTAACATTCGCGCCGATCTGCACGCCGCTCTCGATCACGGCAAAAGCGCCGATACTTGCACTCGGATCGACCTGCGCATCATCAGCGACAACCGCCGTCGGGTGAATCCCGGCAGCAGCTTTTGGCTTGGGGTCGAACAGGTGCGAAATGCGCGCATAAGCCAGATACGGATCCGGCACCAGCAACGCATCGCCGGCATAGCCTTCGGCATCAGCTGGTTTGAGCAGCACGGCACCGGCCTGGGTCTCATTGAGAAACTTGCGATATTGCGGGTTGGCCAGAAAGCTGACCTGCTCAGGACCCGCCTCTTGCAAAGTGGCGAGTCCGGCGATGTCCTTGTCCCCGTCGCCACGCAAGGTGGCGTCCAGGAACTCGGCCAAACGGCCGAGCTTGATGGAGGCGCTCATGGTTACTTCAGCTGGTTCATACGCTCGATGACCTGGCGGGTCACGTCGTATTGAGGCTTGACGTCGATCACGGCGCCACGCTCGAACACCAGGTCAAAACCGCCCTTCTTGATAACCTCTTCAACAGCCTGATCCAGCTTAGGCTTCAGTTGCTTGAGCATTTCGCGGTCAGCAACGGCTTTGGCTTCGCTCAGTTCCTTGGACTGGAACTGGTAGTCACGGGCCTTTTGCTTGAATTCCAGCTCAAGACGCTCGCGCTCAGGCTGGGCCATCTTGTCGCCGCCGCTGACCAGACGGTCCTGGATACCCTTGGCACTGGTTTCCAGGCTTTTCAGTTTGGTGAACTGAGGGCCAAATTTCTTCTCGGCATCCACGGCGTACTTCTTCGCCGCATCGGATTCCAGCAGAGCCATCTGATAGTTCAGCACGGCAATTTTCATGTCTGCCAACGCCGGGGTTGCAACAAGAACGGTGGCCAGCAGTACCAATTGAGTCAACTTACGCACGATACACTCCTACAGAATTCGTTATCGTTTTCGGGAGCCAGACCCTTAGAAGGTCTGGCCCAGGGAAAATTGGAACACTTGGGTTTCGGAATCGTTGTCCGGTTTCTTGATCGGCATCGCTAGCGCGAAGCTCAGCGGGCCAAGCGCGGTAATCCAGGTCACACCGACACCAACCGAGCTGGCCATGCCGGAGAAGTCGACGTTATTGCACTCGACAGGCTCGTTGTTGATGGTTCGGCTGGAGCTGCAATTGCTGTCGAAGACGTTACCTACGTCCCAGAACAGCGAAGTGCGCAAGGAGCGCTGGTCCTTGATGAACGGCAGTGGGAACATCAGCTCCACACCGCCCTGCACCAGCACGTTGCCACCAAATGGCAGCGGATCCTGATCCGGGTCGGCGATGGTACCTGGGCGACCACCATCGGCCTCACCGCGGCTCGGTGTACTGCGCGGACCAAGGGTGCTGTCCTTGAAGCCACGTACCGAGTTGAAGCCACCGGCGTAGTAGTTCTCGTAGAACGGCAGGCCACTGGTCGAACCGTAACCGTCGCCATAACCCAGCTCGGTGTGCAGACGCAGGGTGTAGGTGTCGCTGATCGGATAGAAGTACTGGCCGCGGTAGTCAAGCTTGAAGAACGACAGGTCGCTACCTGGCAGGGTCGACTCAAGCACCAGGCTTTGCGAGTGACCACGGGTCGGCAACACGCCTTTGTTGAGGGTCGATTCGGACCAGCCGACAGACGCCTTGAAGTTCAGGAAGCTGCTGCCCTCACGGTCGATGAAGTCGAAAATCTCTTCAACGGTGTAGGTACCGGTCTTGATCTTGTCCTGCTGCACGTTCAGGCCATAGGTCAGACGCGAGGTTTCGCTGATCGGGTAACCCAGGCTGATACCGGCACCGTAGCTGTCTACCGCATAGCTTGCCACGTCGACGTCGAGGTCATCGTAGTTGGTGCTGCGATAGAAGGCGTTGTAGCCCAGGCTCACACCATCGGGCGTCCAGTACGGATCGACATAGCTGAAGTTATAACGGCTCTGGTATTCGCTGCGGGTCAGGCCGATGCTGACCTTGTTACCGGTACCGAGGAAGTTGTTCTGGCTGATCGAACCACCAAGGATCAGACCGGCGCTCTGGGCGAAACCGACGCTGGCGGTGATCGAACCGGAGGCCTGCTCTTCAACGGTGTAGTTCACATCGACCTGGTCGTCGGTGCCCGGCACCGCCGGGGTCTCGACGTTGACTTCCTTGAAGAAGCCCAGGCGATCCAGACGGGTTTTGGACTGATCGATCAAATAAGTCGAAGCCCAGCCGCCTTCCATCTGGCGCATTTCACGGCGCAGCACTTCGTCGGCCGACTTGGTGTTGCCGCGGAAGTTGATGCGGTTGACGTAGGCACGCTTGCCCGGATCGACCACGAAAGTGATATCGACGGTGTGATCCTGATCATTTGGCGTCGGCACGCCGTTGACGTTGGCGAAGGTGTAGCCTTCGTTACCCAGACGCCGGGTAATCAGTTCGGAAGTCGTGGTCATGACCTTGCGCGAGAACACCTGGCCAGGCTGCACCAGCATCAGCGACTTGACCTGATCCTCGGGCACCTTGAGGTCGCCACTGAGCTTGACCGAGTTGACGCTGTACTTTTCGCCTTCGTTGACGTTGACCGTGATGTACACGCTCTTTTTGTCAGGCGTGATCGAGACCTGGGTCGAGGCGATATCCATGTTGATATAGCCGCGGTCCAGGTAGTAGGAGCGCAGGCGCTCCAGGTCGCCGGAGAGTTTCTCACGGGCGTACTTGTCATCGTTCTTGAAGAACGACAGCCAGTTGGTGGTCTTGAGCTCGAACAGGTCGATCAGGTCCTGATCGGGGAACACCGTATTGCCCACCACGTTGATGTGCTGGATAGCGGCAACGGTGCCTTCGTCGATGTTGATCTTCAGGCCCACGCGGTTACGCGGCTGCGGCACGACTTCGGCCTTCACTTCAGCCGAGTAGCGGCCCTGGGCAACATACTGACGCTGCAGCTCGTTACGCACGCCCTCAAGGGTGGCGCGCTGGAAGATCTCGCCTTCAGCCAGGCCTGACTGCTTGAGGCCTTTGGTGAGGTCTTCAGTGGAAATGGCCTTGTTGCCTTCGATCTCGATACTGGCTACCGACGGACGCTCGACTACAGTAATGACCAGGACGTTGCCCTCGCGGCCCAACTGGATGTCCTGGAAGAACCCGGTCTTGAACAGCGCACGAGTGGCTTCGACCAGACGACCATCGTCTGCGTGCTCGCCGACGTTCAATGGCAGCGCACCAAAGACGCTGCCGGCGGATACCCGCTGCAGGCCATTGACACGAATATCGGAGATGGTGAAGGACTCGGCGTGAACTTCAGCAATCATCAGTGCGGCAAGAGCCGCAGTTAGCAGCAGACGTTTCATGAAGTCCTTTTATTCCAACTGGCAATAAACAAGCTGCCGCTGATGCGGCAGATTCGTAACGGAACGAAGCTTCAGAGTCGGCCCAGATCGTTGACCAGCGCGAGCAGCATAACGCCCACCACCAGACTGATACCGATCTGAACGCCCCAACCCTGTACCCTTTCCGACAACGGGCGACCACGCGCCCACTCGATCAGGTAGAACAGCAAATGCCCCCCATCCAACACTGGAATGGGCAGCAAATTGAGAACCCCCAGGCTTATGCTCAGATACGCCAGGAAATTCAGGAAGTCACCCACGCCCGACTGGGCTGAAGCGCCCGCCACTTTAGCAATGGTTATCGGTCCACTCAAGTTTTTTACCGATAGCTCCCCGAACAACATTTTCTTCAAGGATTCGAGGGTCAGCACACTCATGTTCCAGGTGCGTTTGAAGCCTTCGGCCACCGCTTCCAGCGGCCCGTAGCTGACTTCACGCAGCATGTGTGCAGGCCATTCACCGCCTTTCACACCGGCACCGAGGTAGCCGGTCGCGGCCGCAGCCTCGCCACGGGCCGCCAGCGTGACGGGAATATCCAGTTGCACACCATCGCGCTCGATACGCACGGAAATCTGCACACCGGGTCGCTCACGCACCCAGTCGACCACCTGTTGCCACTCACTGACCGGCTGCTCGTTCAACGCCACCAGGCGATCACCGGTTTTCAGACCGGCTGCCTGTGCTGGCCCTTTGGAGTCGAGCTCGGCCAGCACTGGTGACAGCACCGGGCGCCACGGCTGGATCCCCAGCGAGCGGATCGGATCCGGCTCCTCGGCGCCCTTGAGCCAATCCTTGAGCACCAACTGACGAGAAGTCTCGGTAGCTGAACCTTCGTCACGCACCTTGAGATCGACCGTGCCGGTTTCACCCAGACGACGCACCAGCTGCAGGTTCACCGCCGCCCAACCGCTGGTCGCCTTGCCGTCAACCGCCACGATTTCCTGGCCGGCCTGCAAACCGGCCTGCTGAGCGATACTGCCTTGCTCGACCGAACCGACGACCGGTCGAACCTGCTGACTGCCCAGCATGGCCAGCGCCCAGAAAAACACGATGGCGAGAATGAAGTTGGCCGCAGGACCGGCGATGACAATGGCGATGCGCTGATAGACCGTCTTGCGATTGAACGACTGCCCGGCAAGCTCGGGCGGCACGTGCCCTTCGCGCTCGTCGAGCATCTTCACATAACCGCCCAGCGGAATGGCGGCCACGACGAACTCGGTGCCATGACGATCATGCCACCGCACCAGCGGCGTACCGAAGCCAACCGAGAACCGCAGAACCTTGACCCCGCAACGACGCGCCACCCAGAAATGGCCGAACTCGTGGAAGGTCACCAACACACCCAGGGCGATCAGAGTCCCCAGGATCATGTACAAAGCGCTCATCAACTTTCTCCGGGGACCGGCTTGCCGGCCAGTGAGTCAATCATCGCAAGCCTGTCGCTTGCCCCTGATGCCGCACAAAACCCCAAGCGTCCGAAAATTTCATCGCCCATTGCGTTCCAGCCAGTGCGCAGCCAAAGTCCGCGCCCGGGCATCCATGGCGAAAACAGTCTCCAGCTCATTGACCGGGACCACCGGCTCCTGATTCAGAACCGACTCAATCATACTCGCGATATCCAGATAGCCAATGCGCCGATCGAGAAACGCGGCCACGGCCACTTCATTGACCGCATTGAGTAACGCCGGCGCACTGCCGCCCGCCTCCGCCGCCTGGCGCGCCAGGCGCAGACAGGGAAAGCGCTGTTCATCCGGCGCTTCGAAATTCAACTGACCGATACGAAACAGATCCAGCGGCTCGACACCCGAATCGATACGCGCAGGCCAGGCCAGCGCATTGGCGATGGGGGTACGCATGTCCGGATTGCCCAGTTGAGCCAGCACCGAACCATCCACGTAATCGACCAGCGAGTGAACCACGCTTTGCGGATGAATGACTACTTCGACCTGGTCAGGCCGGGCATCGAACAGCCAGCAGGCCTCGATAAGTTCGAGACCCTTGTTCATCATGGTGGCCGAGTCGACCGAGATCTTGCGCCCCATCGACCAGACAGGATGCGCGCAAGCCTGCTCAGGCGTTACTGCCTGCAATTGCTCAAGCGGGGTCTGCCGGAACGGCCCACCGGAAGCGGTCAGCAGGATCCGCCGGACACCCACTGCGCCCAACCCGCGAGAAAAGTCACCGGGCAGGCACTGGAAAATTGCATTGTGCTCACTGTCGATCGGCAGCAGCAGCGCACCACTGCGGCGCACGGCCTCCATGAACAAGGCGCCGGACATCACCAGCGCCTCCTTGTTGGCCAGCAGCACTTTTTTGCCAGCCTCCACCGCCGCCAGGGTCGGGCGCAAGCCGGCGGCCCCCACGATAGCGGCCATGACCGCATCGACTTCAGGGTGCGCAGCCACTTCGCAGAGCCCATCCTCACCCAACAGCACTCGGGTTCCGAGGCCAGCACCGATCAGCGCGGCCTGCAGGCGTCCGGCAGCTTCAAACGTCGGCACCACTGCATAGCGCGGCTGATGACGCACGCACAACTTCAACAGCTCATCCAGACGGGTGAAACCGCTCAACGCGAAAACCTTGAACAATTCAGGATGGCGAGCAATGACATCCAGCGTGCTCAGACCAATCGAACCGGTCGCGCCAAGCACCGTTACCTGTTGCACCTTGCTCACATCACACCCCAATCAGCGATCCACAACAGCACCGCGAACACCGGCACTGCGGCTGTCAGGCTATCGATACGATCCAGCACACCGCCATGACCCGGCAGCAGATTGCTGCTGTCCTTGATCCCGGACTGACGCTTGAACATGCTTTCGGTCAGATCACCGACAACGGAAATCAGCACGATAACCGCCGCAGCGGCCAGGCCCGCGACAAACTCACCGAACGACCAGTCACGCATGACACCCACCACGAAGGTGAGCATCAGACTGACCGCCAGGCCACCATAAACCCCCTCCCAGCTCTTGCCGGGACTGACTTTTGGCGCCAGTTTGCGTTTGCCGATCGCCTTGCCAGTGAAATAGGCACCAATGTCTGCCGCCCATACCAGCACCATCACCGACAGGATCAACCAGTTGCCCAGCGGCCACTGCTTGATCAGCACCAGACCTTGCCAGGCCGGCAGCAAAATCGCCAGGCCGATGGCCAGCTTGCACAGTGCACTGGCCCAATGCTCGCTGGACGCCGGGTAGGTGAGCACCAGCCAGGTTGCCACCAGCCACCAGATGACCGCAGCGGTGAGCACCCAAGGCGCCAGGCCCGGCAACAGATAAAGCAGAAACAGCAGCACAGCGATGGCCGCTGCATAACCGATACGCATCGACTGACTGGCAAACCCTGCCAGCCTGGCCCACTCCCAACCGCCCAGCACCACAACCGCACCAATGAACAGCGCGAAATTGGCACCCTTGAGCAGAAAGAACCCACACAGGGCAATCGGCAGCAGAATAAGCGCAGTGATGATCCGTTGTTTGAGCATCAGGCACGGGCTCCGGCTTCGACCTGCTCGCTGGTTTTACCAAAGCGGCGCTGGCGCGAAGCAAAATCGGCCAGCGCAGTGCGCATGGCGTCGTGTTTGAAGTCCGGCCAAAAAAGGTCGGAGAAGTACAGCTCGGCATAGGCCAGCTGCCAAAGCAGAAAATTGCTGATCCGGTGCTCGCCACCGGTGCGAATGCACAGATCGGGCAACGGCAGATCGCCGGTAGACAGGCAAGATTGCAACAGCTCGGGCGTGACGTCCTCAGGCTTCAGATGACCTGCCTGCACTTCGCGCGCCAGCCGCTGCGCAGCCTGGGCAATGTCCCACTGGCCGCCGTAGTTGGCAGCGACCTGCAGCACAAAGCGATTGCTGCCGGCGGTAGCCTGCTCGGCCTCACGCATGGCCGCCTGCAACTCTGGATGAAAACGGCTGCGATCACCAATGATCCGCAAGCTGATTTCGTTCTCGTTCAAGCGCCGGGTCTCACGACGCAGCGCTGTGAGGAACAACTCCATCAGCGCACCCACCTCATCGGCCGGGCGCTGCCAGTTCTCGCTGGAGAACGCAAACAGGGTCAACACTTCGACCCCGGCCTCGGCACACACCTCGATCACGGCGCGCACCGCATCCACACCAGCCTTGTGGCCGGCGACACCGGGCAGCAGGCGTTTTTTCGCCCAGCGATTGTTGCCATCCATGATGATCGCGACATGGCGCGGCACTGAAGACAGTGCCGCCTGCTTGGTCTTTTCCATTAAAAAACCCCGACCTCAAACGGCCATCAGGTCTTTTTCTTTGGCTTCCAGTGCCTTGTCGACTTCAGCGACATATTTGTCGGTGAGCTTTTGCAGCTCATCGGCGGCACGACGCTCTTCGTCTTCGCTGATTTCCTTGTCTTTGGACAGCTTCTTCAGGTCAGCCAGAGCATCACGACGCACGTTGCGCACTGCAACCTTGGCGTCTTCTGCCACACCACGCGCCTGCTTGGTGTAACCCTTGCGGGTCTCTTCGGTCAGGGCAGGCATCGGTACACGAATGGTGGTACCGGCACTGCTCGGGTTCAGACCCAGGTCGGAGGTCAGGATGGCCTTCTCGATGGCCGCGCCGAGATTCTTGTCGTGAGCGACGATCTTCAGGGTACGCGCGTCTTCGACGCTGATTGCGGCAACCTGGTTAAGTGGCATCTCGCTGCCCCAGGCAGTCACCTTGACGCTGTCGAGGATGCTGGGGTGTGCACGGCCGGTGCGGATCGAAGCCAGGTTACGGCCCAGCGCTTCGAGCGACTTGCCCATACGTTCCTGGGCATCTTTCTTGATGTCGTTGATCATTATCGAACTTCCTCGATCAGGGTTCCTTCAGCGCCACCTTGCACAATATTGAGCAGGGCGCCGGGCTTGTTCATATTGAAGACACGCAACGGCATCTTGTGGTCGCGGCACAGGCAGATTGCAGTCAGGTCCATCACACCCAATTTGCGATCGAGCACCTCATCGTAAGACAGGTGATCGAACTTCTCGGCATTAGGATCCTTGAACGGATCAGCGGTATAAACGCCATCCACCTTGGTAGCCTTGAGCACAACGTCGGCATCGATTTCGATGGCCCGCAGGCACGCGGCCGAGTCAGTGGTGAAGAACGGATTGCCGGTGCCGGCCGCGAAGATCACCACTTCCTTGGCGTTCAAGTGACGCATGGCCTTGCGCCGATCATAGTGATCGGTCACGCCGGTCATGGAAATGGAGGACATCACGATGGCAGTGATATTGGCGCGCTCCAGAGCGTCACGCATGGCCAGCGCGTTCATCACGGTGGCAAGCATGCCCATGTGATCGCCTGTCACCCGATCCATGCCGGCCGCGCTCAGCGCTGCACCACGGAACAGGTTGCCACCACCAATCACCAACCCTACCTGAACACCGATGCCGACCAGTTGGCCGACTTCCAGCGCCATGCGGTCGAGCACCTTGGGATCGATGCCGAAATCCTCGGAGCCCATCAGGGCTTCGCCGCTAAGTTTGAGTAGAATGCGTTTATAGCGAGCCTGATGACCACTGCCCTGCTGAGCCATTGCGAATCTCTCCTGCGGCATTACTTGATTATGAAATCCATACAGGCCTGACGACCTGCGTCAACTTTAGTCTGACGCTACCGGGGCGCCAGAAAAAGCTGCCTTGCAGACCATGCCTGCAAGCAAAAATTCCTCTGTTTCTTTTGAAAAAGAGGCCGCACGCATGAGCGGGCAGCCTCTTTTTCAGCCTGCAGTACGACAGTTGAAAACCGTCTTACTTCTTGCTGGCAGCCACTTGAGCGGCAACTTCTTCAGCGAAGTTATCAACCGGCTTCTCGATGCCGTCACCCACTTTGAAGTAAGTGAAGGAAACGATCTCGGCACCGGCTTTCTTGGCCAGCTCGCCAACCTTGACTTCCGGGTTCTTGACGAAAGGCTGCTCGACCAGGCTGGCTTCAGCCAGGAACTTGGAGATACGGCCTTTGATCATGTTTTCAACGATGTTCTCAGGCTTGCCCTTGATCTTGTCTTCGTTCAGTTGCAGGAAGACACCCTTCTCGCGCTCGATCGCTTCAGCCGAAACTTCCGAAGGCAGCAGGAACTCAGGGTTGGTCGCCGCAACGTGCATGGCGATGTCTTTGGCCAGCTCGCTGTCGCCGCCCTTGAGGACCACAACCACGCCGATCTTGTTGCCGTGCAGGTAAGCACCCAGCACGTCACCTTCAACACGGACCAGACGGCGAATGTTGACGTTTTCGCCAGTCTTGCCGACCAGTACCAGACGGTCAGCTTCTTGAGCTTCGATCAGTGGCTCGACAGTGGTCAGCTTCTCTGCGAAGGCTTTTTCGACGCTGGCAGCAACGAATGCCTTGAAGTCTTCCTGCAGGGCCAGGAAGTCGGTCTGCGAGTTGACTTCCAGCAGGACAGCGGATTTACCGTCGTCCTTGATGGCGATAGCGCCTTCAGCAGCAACGTTGCCAGCTTTCTTGGCAGCCTTGATGGCACCGGAAGCGCGCATGTCGTCGATTGCCTTTTCGATGTCGCCGCCGGCCTTGGTCAGGGCCTTTTTGCAATCCATCATGCCTTCGCCGGTACGCTCACGCAGTTCTTTGACCAGCGCCGCAGTAATCTCTGCCATTTCAAAATCCTCTTGGATAGGTTTTAACCACACCACCCGAAGTCACGGGCGTTCAAATTCTTGAAAAACCATCTTGGCAGCAGCAGATGACAACATAGCCATGGCCGCGCCAGCCGATGTTTTCCGAGGTGGCAAAAAGGGGGCCAAGCCCCCTTTTTGCGTACTGAGTCAACGCCTGGCGTTGGTTACTCAGCCTTCTACAGCAGCAGCCGGAGCTTCTTCGTAGACTTCGGTGCCGCCAGCAACGTTGTTGCGACCACGGATGACGGCATCAGCCATCGAACCCATGTACAGCTGGATGGCGCGAATGGCGTCATCGTTACCCGGGATCACGTAGTCAACGCCTTCCGGGCTGCTGTTGGTATCGACAACGCCGATGACCGGGATGCCCAGCTTGTTGGCTTCGGTGATTGCAATGCGCTCGTGATCAACGTCGATAACGAACAGGGCATCAGGCAGGCCGCCCATGTCCTTGATACCACCCAGGCTGCGATCCAGTTTTTCCAGATCACGGCTGCGCATCAGGGCTTCTTTCTTGGTCAGCTTGGCGAAGGTACCGTCTTCAGCCTGGACTTCCAGTTCGCGCAGACGCTTGATCGACTGACGAATGGTTTTGAAGTTGGTCAGCATGCCGCCCAACCAGCGGTGATCGACGTACGGCGAGCCGCAGCGTGCTGCTTCTTCAGCAACGATCTTGCCAACGGAACGCTTGGTGCCGACGAACAGGATCTTGTTCTTGCCGTTAGCCAGACGCTCTACGAACGACAGGGCGTCGTTGAACATCGGCAGGGTTTTTTCCAGGTTGATGATGTGAATCTTGTTGCGCGCGCCGAAAATGTACTTGCCCATTTTCGGGTTCCAGTAACGGGTCTGGTGGCCGAAGTGCACACCGGCCTTCAGCATATCGCGCATATTGACTTGGGACATGATAGTTCCTTGATAAGTCGGGTTAGGCCTCCACGCATCCCAATGACCAACCGGCGGCTTTGCCAACGGCACCCAGGTCATCGTGTCGACACGTGTGTGGGTTTATGCTCCAGGGGCAGCCCCTGCAAAGCGGCGCACTTTATATCACATAAAGCTGACAAACAAAACCCACAGTTATTACAGGCTGATTGATCGCCCTGCGTATCCGGTGCCGGGGATCGCCACCAGAGGCCCGGCGGTCTGTTAGAATCGGCGCTTTGTGCATTACCGAGAGCGCCCGAATGACTGTCAGCATTAAAAATCACGAAGACATCGAAAAGATGCGCATCGCGGGCCGCCTGGCCGCCGAAGTACTGGAAATGATCGAGCCCCACGTGAAGGCCGGCGTCACCACCGAGGCACTGGACCGCATCTGCCACGATTACATCGTCAACGTTCAGCAAGCGATTCCGGCACCGCTGAACTACAAAGGCTTTCCCAAGTCGATCTGCACCTCGATCAACCATGTGGTGTGCCACGGCATTCCGGCCGACAAACCGCTCAAGAACGGCGACATCCTGAACATCGACATCACCGTCATCAAGGATGGCTATTACGGTGACACCAGCAAGATGTTCCATGTCGGCCAGGTGCCGGAGTGGGCCGAACGCCTGTCACGCGTCACTCAGGAGTGCCTGTATAAAGGCATCGAGGTCGTCCGTCCTGGCGCCCGGCTGGGCGATATCGGTGAAGTCATCCAGAAGCACGCTGAAAAGAACGGCTTTTCGGTGGTCCGTGAATTCTGCGGCCACGGCATCGGCAAGGTCTTTCACGAGGAGCCACAGGTGCTGCATTATGGCCAGGCCGGCACGGGCATGGAGCTCAAGGAAGGCATGACCTTCACCATCGAGCCGATGATCAATCAGGGCCGCGCCGAAACCAAGATCCTCGGCGACGGCTGGACTGCGATCACCAAGGACCGCAAGCTCTCGGCACAGTGGGAACACACTCTGGTCGTCACCGCTGACGGTTACGAGATCTTCACCCTGCGCAGCGACGACACCATCGCCCGTACCAACGCTGGCTGACAACCACTGACCCGAAGGAAAGCCACGCCCATGCCGCAGGTGGATCCCGAATTGTTCGACCGCGGCCAGTTCCAGGCTGAACTGGCCCTGAAGTCCAGCCCCATCGCCGCGTTCAAGAAGGCCATTCGCCAGGCGCGCGAGGTGCTTGACCAACGCTTTCGCGAAGGCCGCGAGATCCGTCGCCTGATCGAGGACCGCGCCTGGTTCGTCGATAACATCCTGCAACAGGCCTGGAGCCAGTTCCAATGGCAACCTCAGGCCGACATCGCCCTGCTGGCGGTGGGCGGCTACGGGCGCGGCGAGCTGCACCCCTATTCCGATATCGACCTGCTGATCCTGCTCGACAAGGACGATCACGAAGTCTTTCGTGACTCCATCGAGCGGTTTCTGACCCTGCTGTGGGATATTGGCCTGGAAGTCGGGCAAAGCGTGCGCTCGGTGCAAGAGTGCGCCAGCGAAGCCAAAGCCGACCTGACGGTCATCACCAACCTGATGGAAAGCCGCACCATTGCAGGCCCCGAACGCTTGCGCGAGCACATGCTCGAAGCCACCAGCACCGGTCACCTGTGGCCGAGCAAGGATTTCTTCCTCGCCAAACGGGCTGAGCAGCGCGCCCGCCACCACAAGTACAACGACACGGAATATAACCTCGAACCCAACGTCAAGGGTTCACCGGGCGGCCTGCGCGATATCCAGACCATCCTCTGGGTCGCCCGTCGCCAGTACGGCACCCTGAACCTGCAGGCCATGGCCGGTGCCGGCTTTCTGCTGGAAAGCGAGAACCAGTTGCTGGCCTCCTCGCAGGAGTTTCTCTGGAAGGTGCGCTACGCCCTGCACATGCTGGCCGGGCGCGCCGAAGACCGTCTGCTGTTCGACCATCAACGCTCCATTGCTGCGCTGCTTGGCTACCAGGACACCGACTCCAAGCGTGCCGTCGAAAACTTCATGCAGAAGTATTACCGGGTGGTGATGAGCATCGCCCAGTTGAGCGACCTGATCATCCAGCACTTCGAGGAAGTCATCCTCTGCGAGGATGACGGCAACACCCAGCCACTGAACTCACGCTTCCAGCTCCATGATGGCTATATAGAAGCTACGCGTCCGAATGTCTTCAAGCGCACCCCTTTTGCGATCATCGAGATTTTCGTGCTGATGGCACAAAACCCCGAGATCAAAGGCGTGCGGGCCAATACCATCCGCCTGCTGCGTGAGCACCGGTACCTGATCGACGACGAGTTCCGCAACGATATTCGCAATACCAGCCTGTTCATCGAGCTGTTCAAATGCGAGACGGGCATCCACCGCAATCTGCGACGCATGAACCGTTACGGCATCCTCGGCCTGTACCTGCCGGAATTCGGGCATATCGTCGGGCAAATGCAACACGACCTGTTTCATATTTATACCGTCGATGCCCACACCCTCAACCTCATCAAACACCTGCGCAAGTTGCAGTACACCGAGGTGTCGGAGAAATTCCCGCTGGCCAGCAAGATCATGGCCCGCCTGCCCAAGCCGGAGCTGATCTACCTGGCCGGGCTGTACCACGATATCGGCAAAGGCCGCGGTGGCGATCACTCGGAGCTCGGCGCCGTCGACGCCGAAGTCTTCGGCCACCGCCACCAGCTACCGGTGTGGGACACGCGGCTGATTGTCTGGCTGGTGAGCAACCACCTGGTCATGTCGACGACCGCGCAACGCAAGGACCTGTCCGACCCGCAGGTGATTCACGACTTCGCCCTGTTTGTCGGTGATGAAGTGCATCTGGATTACCTGTATGTACTGACCGTGGCCGATATCAATGCCACCAACCCGACCCTCTGGAACTCGTGGCGGGCCAGCCTGTTGCGCCAGCTGTATACCGAGACCAAGCGTGCACTGCGCCGCGGCCTGGAAAACCCGGTGGACCGTGAAGAGCAGATTCGCCGCACCCAGACCGCCGCCCTGGACATTCTGGTGCGCAATGGCACCGACCCGGACGATGTGGAACAGCTCTGGTCAGGGCTGGGCGATGATTACTTTCTGCGCCATACCGCCGGTGACGTGGCCTGGCACAGTGATGCGATCCTGCAACAGCCAGTCAACGGCGGCCCGCTGGTGCTGATCAAGGAAACCACCCAACGCGAATTCGAGGGCGCGACGCAGATCTTCATCTACGCCGCCGACCAGCACGATTTCTTCGCTGTGACGGTGGCCGCCATGGCCCAGTTGAACCTCAATATTCATGACGCACGGATCATCACTTCCAGCAGCCAGTTCACCCTCGACACCTACATCGTGCTCGACAGCGATGGTGGCTCGATTGGCGACAATCCGCAGCGCATCGAAGAAATTCGCCAGGGCCTGACCGAGGCCCTGCGCAACCCGGACGACTACCCGACCATCATCAAGCGCCGGGTGCCGCGTCAGCTCAAGCACTTCAGCTTTGCTCCGCAGGTCACCATCCATAACGACGCCCAGCGCCCGGTCACGGTGCTGGAGCTACTGGCGCCGGATCGCCCCGGGCTGCTGGCACGGATTGGCAAGATCTTCCTGGAGTTCGACCTGTCGCTGCAGAACGCCAAGATTGCCACCCTGGGCGAGCGGGTCGAAGACGTGTTTTTCATCACCGATGCCGACAACCAGCCGTTGTCCGACCCGCAACTGTGTGCCCGCCTGCAGGAAGCCATTGTCGAACAACTGAACGTCAACAGCGAACCGGACGGCGGATTTCGCCTGAGTATCTGAATTTATCCATTTACGGCGCCCGGCTCAGGGCGCCTTGCACCTTGAGACATTTGCCTCATGAACAACGCCATGCAACAGCTTCAGCCCTACCCGTTCGAAAAGCTGCGTGCCCTGCTCGGCAGCGTGACGCCCAACCCCGACAAGCGCCCCATCGCCCTGTCGATCGGCGAGCCCAAGCACAAATCGCCGGCGTTCGTGGCCAAGGCGCTGGCTGACAATCTCGATCAGATGGCGGTGTACCCGACCACCCTGGGCCTGCCGGCCTTGCGTGAAGCCATCGGCCACTGGTGCGAACGACGCTTTGGCGTGCCCGTCGGCTGGATCGACCCGGCCCGCCACGTACTGCCGGTCAACGGCACCCGTGAGGCGCTGTTTGCCTTCACCCAGACCGTGGTCAACCGCGAAGCGGGCGGCCTGGTGGTCAGCCCCAATCCGTTCTACCAGATCTACGAAGGTGCGGCGTTTCTGGCCGGCGCTCAGCCGCATTACCTTCCCTGCCTGAACGACAACGGCTTCAACCCGGATTTCGACGCGGTGGCCCCGCACATCTGGCAGCGCTGCCAGATCCTGTTCCTGTGCTCGCCGGGCAACCCCACCGGTGCACTGATTCCGCTCGAAACCCTGAAAAAACTGATCGCCCTGGCCGACCAGTACGACTTCGTGATCGCCGCCGACGAATGCTACAGCGAGCTGTACTTCGACGAGCAAAGCCCGCCACCCGGCCTGCTGAGTGCCTGCGCCGAACTGGGCCGCCAGGATTTCAAGCGCTGCGTGGTGTTTCACAGCCTGTCCAAGCGCTCCAACCTGCCAGGCCTGCGCTCCGGCTTTGTGGCCGGCGACGCCGAGATCCTCAAGGCCTTCTTGCTGTATCGCACCTACCACGGCTGCGCCATGCCGGTACAAACCCAACTGGCCAGCATCGCAGCCTGGAACGACGAAGACCACGTGCGCAGCAACCGCGACCTGTACCGTGAGAAATTCGACGCCGTGCTCGACATTCTAAGCCCGGTGATGGACGTGCAACGCCCGGACGGCAGCTTCTACCTGTGGCCCAGCGTCGGCCAGGACGACGCCGCATTCTGCCGCGACCTGTACGCTGAACAGCACGTCACTGTAGTGCCAGGTTCGTACCTGTCGCGTGAAGTGGACGGCTTCAACCCCGGCGCCGGCCGCGTGCGCCTGGCCCTGGTCGCACCACTGGCCGAGTGCATCGAAGCGGCTGAGCGGATTCGGGCGTTTGTAACCCGCTGACGTCCCGGCCCTGCTCCACGGCATGCAATGTGCCGTGGGGCACCATTCAGATAGCAGGCGACATCAACCCGTATAACTTTCTCCAATTCCTCCGACGGCTATAGTATCTGGCTACAAAGCCGATACATCAGGCAAACCCATATCAAGGATGAATTCTGGATGACTTCCGTCAACAACCTGCCCAACGCGGCCATTGCCACCTACGGCCGCATGGGCGCGGCGAATCAGGTCAGCACCGGCAACGGCAAGCAGACCACCTCGCAAGCCGAGGTAGCGGGCCAGCCATCGCAAACAACCGATCAGGCAACCTTCTCCAGCACGGCCGTGCAGATGAGTCAGACCACCAACGCTGCCTCGGGACAGTTTCCGGGTCGTCCCGGCATGAGCACCTCGGCGCTGGTCATGGCGACCGGCAATCCGGGACTGGTCAGCAGCTCGAAAGACCTGACGTTCCCTCAAGTCGCCAGCGACGCCCGTGCCCGGCTGGATGCGAAATACGCCCAGATGCAGGCCGGCGGTGCGCCGTATGACGCCAACAGCTACGAAGGTCGGGATACCCATTCGTTGCTGGGCGACCTGGACCGCCGCTCGTTGTATGCCGTCAGCAGCAACAAGGATGGCCTGTTTACCAAGGCCGAGCAGACTGCTGCAGCTAACGCCATGGGCCGACAAGTGGGTATCGCGATGGGACTGTATGACAGCAATGCTGCAGCAGCCTTCGGAGCCGATCCTGCGAAGTCCTACAAGGCAGGCCTGGACTTCCTCAATAACGTCAGCCCCGAAGAGAAGAACTCGGCAGGCTGGCTTGAGCAACACATCAAGCTCGAAGAAGCCTTGACCTCCGTCGCCAAAGAAAAGAAGCCCGACGTACAAAAAACACTGTTCGACATCATTGCCGAAATGTACGCCGAGCAGGCCGAGGACGAACAAGCCGAGCCCCCGCCCGGTGGCGCCTCAGACAGCGCCAGTAGCGCCACGCCGACCTCGGCGTCCACCTCAACGAACAAAACGCAATCATCCGGAGCATAAACTCCGTTCTGATAGCCAACTTGCCATAATGAAGCCCCTTTTGTACGAAAAGTAGGCGAGCGAAGGTCAGGCAAGGCAAAAATAGGCGAGGAAGCGACCGGAGTCGCGCTCGACTTTACGGGTGTAAATGAGCATTCCGAGCCTGTTTTTAACGCAGCATGACCGAACGCAGGCACTTTTCGTACAAAACCTAAAGCCCTGTGCCCGGATTGTCCGACAGATATCGAGACAGGCCGGGCGCAGCACGTGTGGGCATGGCATGATCACCGGCTGTTTTCAGCGATGCATGGGAAGTTTCGGCAATGGCCAATACCGCCAACGACAGCAAGGTCGTACGCATTTACGGCATCAAGGCCTGGAATGCTGCACCGCTCAACGATAAATCTATGTAAATCAACAGCTTGAATAAAAAAAGGCCTCTTTTTAGACGGCCTTTTTTGTGCGTGTGGCACCCAGCAAAATCAGGGGATTGTGGTTGGGTTTTGGGGAGGGACAGGACGGAATTTCAAACTTTACTGCCCGCCCGTTTGTGGATAGCATTTAGAATTCAAAATGCCACTACACGGATGAAACGGTTATGACAAGCAAGACTGAGCTGATTGCTAAGATCAATGCCAGAACGGCCCTCAGCGCCAAAGCGGCCGAAGACAAAGCTCAGCGGAAAAATTTTTTCTTCGCTCAGGCGCGGAAATTTAATACAACGCTTACGAAAATGCTGGATGACATTCCAGAGATAAAGATCACCACCTTCTCAACTCAGGCTGAATCCGATGACCCCGAATCTACTTCTTGGTCAATTACGCTATTTGAGCAGACCATTGATCTAACTCCATTTGAAAGAGATGGCGAATACAGCCTCAAGGCTGACAATCTTTTTGATGAGCAAGTCTTTTTTACTCCGGAAGTGTCTGGTCTCTGGGTAGCCACCAAAGAAGACGGGCAGCGTATCACCCTGAACCATGAGACACTTTTTGGACGACTTTACGAGTTCACCACTGAACGGCCAGCCAGTAAAACAATTAAACTTTGGGATTGAAGGCCAAATAAGTAGGCATACTCCGCCACACTCGCTTGGCTTGACGCATCAGTTGTATTTAGTCAAGTCAAGCGCCACCTCATAAGCTCTTGTAATATCCGTTTCTGGCAGGGAGAACTCTAATTAGACGCCGTCACCAGCCGTAACCTCCCCCGCCACACGACCCTCTCCCGCTCGCTCAACAGCTCAAACGCCAGGTCCTCGGCCTTCATGCCACCCTTGCAGCAGGTCCAACCCTCTACACCATCCAGGTGTCAGTGGCTTAGTCTCGACGGTCGGCTACGTTGATTGCCAATTTTGCAAAACGTATGAGAAGGGCTTACAGGCTATGGACACATCACTGGGTGGGCGGAAACAAACCCGGTCGAAGTGACCAGGGCGGCCAAGGTAACCATCAAACGAGAGCGGCTGACGCTTGACCTTTGGCAGGCAACTTATGAGCAGGCCAAGCAGCCTTGGTTGAAGCGTGCAATGGAACTTGCTGTTCTGACTGGCCAGCGGCGGGATGATATCGCCTCGATGCTATTCAAAGATGAGCGCGACGGATTCTTGCATGTTGTGCAATCGAAGACCAAGACACGACTGCGAATAAGTACCGCACTGAGGCTTGAGTCCTTGAACCTGGAACTTGGCACCGTAATAAAGCAGTGCCGGGACCGAGTTCTGTCACAACATCTGGTGCATCATACACGCACTGTCAGCAGGGCGAAGGCCGGCTCTCCGATAGTGCTCGACACTTTGAGTAGGGAGTTTGCTGCAGCCCGCGATAGAGCGGCCGCAAAGCTGGGCATTGTTCTTGGCAATAGCCCGCCGACATTTCACGAAATGCGCTCGTTGGCGGCCAGGCTGCATGATGCAGAGGGCCGAGATCCGCAGGCACTGCTGGGGCACAGGTCCGCAAAAATGACGGACCTTTACCGAGATAGTAGAGGAGCAGAATGGATTGACGTAGCTTAGCGCTCTCGATCCTGCGGATCGAAATATAAGGGGATATTATAATGGTCAACCAAAAATGATCTACCACTGCCAGCATGAATACCCTTGCTGGCAAAATTTAAACCATCCTCTATTTCACCCAATTCAACATCCGGGTAGTTTTCAACCATAACCTTACGCCACTCATGGGTAACTTGAGCAGCATTTTTATTAAAGTTATAAATCAAAAATGCGCCACAATCTTCACCTGCCATCCCGGTCATATATCGCGTAGTGAGTTGCGCCCAACCTTTTTGAAGGGTCGCATAACAAGTATGAATTTTTGCCTCCCCGTACCATAGATAATCACCATGCTCAATGGTTATATCTACATGACCGCCCACTTGCTTATCATGACTAGCATTAAAACCTAACGAGTGGAATTGCGAGATGACATGAAAAGTTATTTTATCCTCACCCATACCCTCGAAATGATTTCTGCCTCTTACCATATTCTTAATGGTGCGCGAAATCACATGCCGAATGACATCAACAAAATCGCCGTAGCTCTCTATCGCAGACGAAACAGCACCTCTGAAAATCGGATTTAAGTCCTTTTCCCTAGCAGCCTTCAGAGTTAGAGCGGTCATAGAACCACCTCGAACTCTATAATCACCCTACTCTCTACATCCGGATCATCTATGACCGCGTTACTAATTGGATGATAGAGCTCACCGAACTTTAAATAATGATTAACCACATCATTACCAAGCCTGACCAAGCCATATTCATCATCCACATAAAAATAAACATAGTTTAAAACATCAACCCTCCTATTAGATAGGAGCTCAATAATTTCGGCCAACCGACCATCGCCGCCTTCAAAATTTTCAACCTCGAAAATTTTGCGCAGCCTTACAAATGAAAGAATTGCTCCCGCATAGGCCTGTAAACGTCCTCTAGCGTCACTTATCACGCTTTCCGCTTCAGAGCTTCCTATCGGAATGGCCATAATCATATTGAATATGCGAGCAAACGTTCATATGCAAAATCGAACGAAGCCTTTTCAGTACACCCTAAAATCAGAGCATGACGCACATCCCCTGTAGAGAGAGACTTATAACTACCTGGAATACTTAAGATAGGCTGATCCGCGCTCATAACGATTTTCCAGCTAACGCTTAATCTGTAAATATCAATTGTATCAGGGATTTTGGCGGTTGCGATGGCATTGCGACCACCGGCATGCCAAGTTTCAATGCGAAGATCAGCAGTATTTCTCTTCATCTTCTCTTTCTTCACAGAGCCGCCTATGGCCGTGACAAAACCGAGCTCACAGACATTTCCATCTTTAGAATTGTAAATCTTGTCCATCGCACTAAAAAAATTAAGGGACGGAGAAGACTGGAAACTCGGCAACGCACTTTTTAACGCAGCAGAAATCAGAGCATCATACTTTTTCAGCCTTCGTGAAATCTCATCTTGATTCAGCACCGCCGCCCCTGGCCTCGACACGTCCAAAATAAGATCAACGCTAACCTGATCACTCCCCGTAACCCCATGACAGATCCGAATCACATCAACATGCTCGTAGGCCGCTTTTCGGACACCGAATATTTCCGAGTATCCCGATAGCTTACCGACCGCTGCGCTATCAGCCTTTGTGACATTAATCTTTTCTCGTACCATGTACTCAGAAACAGTACTCGTCGTTATAAGTACTTGACTCGAAAGTTTCTCGATATGGCGAAAATAGAATTGCTCTACGATTTTGCCACACTGATCCTTGCTTGACAGCGCAGGGTAATCTCCCGCTGGATGATTTGAGCTAACCCCGGCGTTTGTAAGCCCTTTGATAAATCCATCGGCCAAGGTCAAAAACTGCGACATCGGGCACTGACCAGCTTCAAAAACCGCTATCGCTTTTGATACATTTTTCAGGTATGTCCCTACCCAGGTTACAAGAGTTGCCAAGCTAGCAAGGTCTTTTGGCTGTGCATTTGGAGAGTCGATAATTGCCTGCAAATTGGCCAGCGTCTTGGTCCAAGAGTTTGAAACCGGCAGCCCTAAGGTTCTCAGCTGGACAGTAAAATCAGGTAGGGAAATTTTGCTGCTTAGATTAGCGAGGGCGGCACTAAGGGCATTTGGGTTCGGTGTCATGCGGCGGTTCCATCCAAGGGTATGAGCCGTGGCTTTTTACCATCATCCACGTTAGGGAGAAAGCTGGACGTGCACACAGCCGCGGATCGGCATGGCATAATCGTGGGCTGAATTTTGGGGAGGTATTGGGGGAGTTTTGGGGAAGACCTGCTGCCCTATGTAAATCAATGACTTACACTCTTTACGGCATCAAAGCCTGCGACACGATGAAAAAAGCCCGTACATGGCTAGAACAACACGCCGTGAGCCATGATTTTCACGACTACAAGACCCAGGGCATCGACCGCGAACACCTGAGCCAATGGTGTGACGAACACGGTTGGCAAGTGGTGCTCAACCGCGCCGGTACGACGTTTCGCAAGCTCGAGGAGGCGCAAAAAGCCGACCTCGACCAGAACAAGGCCATCGAGCTGATGCTGGCGCAACCGTCGATGATCAAGCGCCCGGTGCTCGATCTCGGCGAGCGAACCCTGATTGGCTTCAAACCCGAACTGTATGCGGCGGCGTTGCAGTAAGCCCACGAGCTGCTGGCAACCCCCTGATCACTCAAGAGGAATATGCATGTCCACTACTCTGTTCAGCCTGGCCTTCGGTGTCGGCACCCAGAATCGTCAAGGCAACTGGCTGGAAGTCTTCTACGCTCAGCCGCTGCTCAAGCCATCGGCCGAGCTGGTCGCGGCAGTCGCGCCACTGCTGGGCTACAGCGGCGGTAACCAGGCCATCGCATTCAACACCGACCTGGCGTCGAAACTGGCCGAAGCGGTCAAGCCTGTCGATGCTGCACAAGCCGCACTGCTGACCCGGCTGGCCGAGAGCCACAAGCCGCTGGTCGCCACCCTGCTGGCCGAAGACGCCTCACTGACCTCGACCCCTGAGGCCTACCTGAAGCTGCATCTGCTGTCGCACCGTCTGGTCAAGCCGCACGGCCTGAGCCTGGCCGGTATTTTCCCGCTGCTGCCAAACGTCGCCTGGACCAACGCCGGTGCAGTCGATCTGGGCGAGCTGGGCGAGCGGCAACTCGAAGCGCGCCTCAAAGGCGAGCTGCTGGAAGTCTTCTCGGTCGACAAATTCCCGAAAATGACTGACTACGTGGTGCCGGCCGGCGTGCGTATCGCCGACAGCGCCCGGGTGCGCCTGGGTGCCTACATTGGTGAAGGCACCACCGTGATGCACGAAGGCTTCGTCAATTTCAACGGCGGCACTGAAGGCCCGGGCATGATCGAAGGCCGTGTATCGGCTGGCGTGTTCGTCGGCAAGGGCTCGGACCTGGGCGGCGGCTGCTCGACCATGGGCACCCTGTCCGGTGGCGGCAATATCATCATCAGCGTTGGCGAAGGCTGCCTGATCGGTGCCAACGCCGGTATCGGCATCCCGCTGGGCGACCGCAACACCGTTGAAGCCGGCCTGTACATCACTGCCGGTACCAAAGTCGCGCTGCTCGATGAGAACAACGAACTGGTCAGCACCGTCAAGGCCCGCGATCTGGCTGGCCAGACCGACCTGCTGTTCCGTCGCAACTCGCAAACCGGCGCTGTGGAATGCAAAACCCACAAGTCGGCCATCGAGCTGAACGAAGCACTGCACGCTCACAACTGATGCCGTGTACGGGTCCAGGCGCGCGGGCAACCCCGCGGCCTGGACCCGCCTGACAAGCCGGACGGACCAATGCCCCTGATTTCTCCCTGGCGCGCCGACTTTCCTGCCATCGACGCCCTGCAGCGGCAAGGCCAGACCTATCTGGACAGCGCTGCCACCACGCAAAAACCCCAGGCATTGCTCGATGCCTTGATGCATTACTACTGCAACGGTGCGGCCAACGTACACCGTGCCCAGCACCTGCCTGGTGCCCACGCGACCCAGGCCTTCGAAGCCTCGCGCAGCAAGGTCAGCCACTGGCTCAATGCCGCTGACAGCGGGCAGATCATCTTTACCCACGGCGCAACCTCGGCACTCAACCTGCTGGCCTACGGCCTGGAAGGCGTGTTCAGCGCCGGTGACGAGATTGCTATCAGCGCCCTGGAGCACCACGCCAACCTGTTGCCCTGGCAACAACTGGCCCAGCGGCGCAATCTGAAACTGGTGATCCTGCCACTTGATGCGCACGGCCTGATCGATCTCGACGCGGCCAGCGCGCTGATCGGCCCGAATACTCGCCTGCTGGCCGTCAGCCAGTTTTCCAATGTGCTCGGTGCCTGGCAACCGCTGCCACGCCTGCTGGCCCTGGCCCGTGCCCAAGGGGCGCTGACGGTGGTCGATGGCGCGCAAGGGGTGGTGCATGGTCGCCACGATGTGCAGGCGCTGGGCTGCGACTTCTACGTTTTCTCCAGCCACAAGCTGTATGGCCCCGAAGGCCTGGGCGTGATCTACGCAGGCAACGAAGCGCTGCCCAAGCTGGCCCACTGGCAGTTCGGCGGCGAGATGGTACTGACCGCCGACTATCGGCATGCCGAGTTTCGCGCCGCGCCGCTGGGCTTTGAAGCCGGAACCCCGCCCATCGCCAGCGTGATCGGGCTGGGGGCAACGCTCGATTACCTGGACAGCCTCGACCAGCGGGCAGTGGCCGACCACGAAGCGCAGTTGCACAAACGTCTGCTTGAAGGCCTGCAGCAGCGCGACCGGGTCCGCGTGCTGGGCGCGCCTGAACTGGCGTTGGTCAGCTTTGTGGTCGAGGGCGTGCATAACGCCGACCTGGCCCACCTGCTCACCGAACAGGGCATCGCCGTGCGCGCCGGCCATCACTGCGCCATGCCGCTGCTCAAACACCTCGGCCTGCCCGGCGCGATTCGGGTGTCGCTGGGGCTGTACAACGACTCGGACGACCTGCTGCGCCTGTTCAGTGCTCTGGACCAGTCGCTGGAGCTACTGGCATGACGCTGGGTTCAGAAGCCGTCGCGGCGCAGCAAGCTTTCAGCCAGTTACAGGGCTGGGAGCAACGCGCCCGGTTGCTGATGCAGTGGGGTGAACGCCTGAGCGCACTGAGCGAAGCGGAAAAGTCCGAACAGCATCGGGTACACGGCTGCGAAAGCCAGGTCTGGTTGCTCGCTGACGCCGCTGAAGGCCGCTGGCAGTTTCGCGCCAGCAGCGATGCGCGGCTGTTGCGCGGCCTGTTGGCACTGCTGCTGGTGCGGGTCAACGGCCTGTCCGCCGAGCAGTTGCGCCAGGTCGATGTGGCGCAATGGTTCGACAGCCTGGGGCTTGGTCGCCAATTATCGCCGTCGCGCAGCAACGGCCTTAACGCCGTGCTGCAACGCATGCGCGATCTGGCTGCTCAGTCCTGAGCGGCTTCGGCGAGCAAGCCGTTGAAAAACGTAGGCGAGGCAGGCAGTGCAAGGCAAAAACAGGCGAGCAAGCGGAGTTTACGGGTGTAAATGAGCATTGTGAGCCTGTTTTTAACGTAGCAATGGCAACGCAGGTAGTTTTTCAACAGTTTGCTGGCTTGACCCGTTCCGCTGGCCGGCGGGTCCCGGCTACCAGTTTGTCCACCGCCTTGCTCGCCGCGACCATGCCGAAGGTCGCGGTAACCATCATCACTGCGCCAAAGCCTCCGGCACAGTCCAGACGCACGCCCTCGCCGACAAAGGTCTTGCTCTGGCACACGCTGCCGTCGGGCATCGGATAACGCAACTGCTCGCTGGAAAATACACACGGCACGCTGTAGCTGCGGCTGGGGGTACGCGAGAAGTTGTAGTCGCGGCGCAGGGTCGAACGCACCTTGGCCGCCAGCGGATCGTTGAAGGTACGGTTCAGGTCACAGACCTGAATTTGCGTCGGGTCGATCTGCCCGCCTGCACCGCCGGTGGTCACCAGGCCGATCTTGCGCCGTTTGCACCAGGCAATGAGCGCGGCCTTGGCCTTGACGCTGTCGATACAGTCGATCACAAAATCCAGCTCTTGAGTGATGTACTCAGCCAGTGTGTCTGGGGTCACGAAGTCCATCACCGCATGCACCACGCACTCCGGGTTGATCGCCCGAATACGCTCGGCCATCACCTCGACCTTGGCCCGCCCCACAGTACCGTCCAGCGCATGCAACTGGCGGTTGGTGTTGCTGACACAGACGTCGTCCAGATCGAACAGCGATATCTCGCCCACGCCACTGCGCGCCAGCGCCTCAGCAGCCCACGAACCCACGCCACCAATACCAATCACCGCGACATGGGCCGCTTGCAGGCGCTCCAGCCCCTGGCTGCCATACAACCGGGCGATACCGGCAAAACGTGGATCTGCTGTGCTCATGTTCATGACCTCGAAAACCGGCGCGCATTATAGGCATTGGCGCCGCGCAGGACACCCACCGCCAGCAACGGACTGTCGCAAAGCCGCCGATTCAGGCGCATGGAGCGGGCAAATTTGCTTTAAGATATCGGCCTTTTCGCACCTCGCACATTCTGCGCCCTGCAACCGGAGTCCTGTTCATGACGGCCCCAGCCGACCTCTCGCCCACTCTCCAACTGGCCTGCGACCTGATTCGTCGGCCATCGGTTACGCCGCTCGATGCCGATTGCCAGGCGGTGATGATGCAACGCCTGGGCGCGGTCGGCTTCAAGCTCGAACCAATGCGCATCGAAGACGTCGATAACTTCTGGGCCACCCACGGCAACGGTGACGGCCCGGTGCTGTGCTTTGCCGGCCACACCGACGTGGTGCCCACCGGCCCGGTACAGGCCTGGCAGAACGACCCGTTCGACGCGCTGATCGACGAGCACGGCATGCTCTGCGGCCGTGGTGCAGCCGACATGAAAGGCAGCCTGGCGTCGATGGTGGTGGCCAGCGAACGCTTCGTGCGCGACTACCCCGACCACAAAGGCTCGGTGGCCTTTCTGATCACCAGCGATGAAGAAGGCCCGGCGCACCACGGCACCAAGGCAGTGGTCGAACGCCTGGCAGCACGTAACGAGCGTCTGGACTGGTGCATCGTCGGCGAGCCGTCGAGCACCACGCTGGTCGGTGACGTGGTCAAGAACGGCCGCCGTGGCTCGCTCGGCGCCACCTTGCAGGTGCGCGGCAAACAAGGCCACGTGGCCTACCCGCATCTGGCCAAAAACCCGATTCATCTGGCCGCCCCGGCCCTGGCTGAACTGGCTGCCGAGCACTGGGACGAAGGCAACGCATTCTTCCCGCCGACCAGCTTTCAGATCTCCAACCTCAACTCGGGCACCGGTGCGACCAACGTGATTCCCGGTGAGCTGGTCGCGGTGTTCAACTTCCGCTTCTCTACCGAGTCCACTGTCGAGGGCCTGCAACAGCGCGTCGCAGCAATTCTCGACAAGCATGGCCTGGACTGGCACATCGACTGGGCGCTGTCGGGCCTGCCATTTCTGACCGAGCCAGGCGCGCTGCTTGATGCCGTGTCGGCGAGCATCCGTGACATCACTGGCCGCGAAACCCAGGCCTCGACCAGCGGCGGCACCTCTGACGGTCGCTTTATCGCCACGCTGGGCACCCAGGTCGTCGAACTCGGCCCGGTCAACGCCACCATTCACCAGGTCAACGAACGCATCCTGGCCAGCGACCTCGACGTGCTGACCGAGATCTACTATCAGACCCTGGTCAAGTTGCTCGCCTGATGCTCACCTGTCCAATCTGCGCAGCGCCACTGGCCAACGCCGACAACGGCGTGGCCTGCCCGGCCAATCATCGTTTCGACCGTGCACGCCAGGGTTACCTGAATCTGCTGCCGGTGCAGCACAAGAACAGCCGTGAGCCGGGCGATAACCAGGCGATGGTCGAAGCCCGGCGGCGCTTTCTCGACGCCGGCCATTACGCGCCGGTGGCCCGCCGTCTGGCGGAACTGGCCGCCGAGCGAGCGCCGGGGCGCTGGCTGGACATCGGCTGCGGCGAAGGCTATTACACCGCGCAAATTGCCGAGGCACTGCCCAAAGCCGATGGCTATGCGCTGGATATTTCCCGCGAGGCAATCAAACGCGCCTGCCGGCGTGACAGCAGCCTGACCTGGCTGGTCGCGAGCATGGCGCGCATTCCGTTGCCGGACGCCAGTTGTCAGTTTCTGGCCAGCGTCTTCAGCCCGCTGGACTGGCTTGAGGCCAGGCGTCTGCTGACGCCTGGCGGCGGCCTGATGCGCGTGGGGCCGACCAGCGGCCATCTGATGGAGATGCGCCAGAAGCTGTACGACGAAGTCCGCGACTACGCCGATGACAAGCATCTGGCACTGGTACCGGAGGGGATGGAGCTGGCTCACAGTGAGACCCTGACCTATACCCTCAAGCTGATCGACAGCCAGTCGCGTGCCGATCTGCTGGCAATGACGCCACATGGCTGGCGGGCCAGCGCCGAGCGCCGGGCAGCGGTCATTGATTATCCTGGCCCGTTCAAGGTCACCGTTTCCATGCGCTACGATTATTTCGTGCTGCAGTAAGCCATTTTTCGAGGCCATCATGCGTCAACCTGATATCGAGATTTACCTGAAGGACGAAGACGTCGATCACAAGGCGATTACTGCCTGGCTGAGTGTCGCGCTGGGGCCGTGCAGTGAGTGGCAGCAGAAAGGCCAGACCTGGAAGTGCCGGGCCGGCGAGGTGCCGGTGACCTGGGTGCCCAAGGCAGTGGGCAAGTGGAACAGTCTGTTTCTGGAGAGTGACAAGACGCCTTGGGACGACGATATTGCCTGCGCCCATGCGGCGTTTGCGGCGCTGGCTGTTGAGGTACGCTGTGCGCCGGGCAGTTGGGCGGAGGATGATGGTGAGGAGGACGCTGACCGGTGGATCAGGATCAGTGCCGAAGGTGAACAAGAGATTATCTGGCGCACCTCCTGACATCAGCTGGCCTGGCGCGGGATCGCCCGTAGGAGCGGCTTTAGCCGCGAAGGCCTTTCGTTTTGTGCAAGGGTCATTGCCGCGGTTGTTTGATCCTCGGGGGCCGGCGCGATGGGCGTCCTGCCCAGCGCACCTGCTCCTGATATCAAGAGCAGCGACATCCATGTCGGTTTCTCCCCCGAATCGACGCCTACCCTCGGCCTGCGCCAAAGTCGCGATTCGCGTCGTCTGCGCCATCTTGGTTCGAGAGCAAAAGCAAAGCTACAGCAGAGCAAGATCACGAGCCAAGCATGGACAGCGAGCTCCTGCTTGGGGCTGTCGCTGCGAACTTTCCTACGATTCTTGACACCAATAGACGACACCGGTCTTTTTGCCGTTCCCTGGCGGATACGGCACACTGTCGCCCCGGCCGCCCATGCCTTCCTTGTTAGCAGACTCCGTATGACCCGATCTCCGTTGCACCGCCTTGTCTTCGGTGCCTTGCGCCGTGTGTTGTTTCTCTGGGTTCGTTCGGAGACGATCAATCAGTCGTCGCTGAAGCTGGATCTGGATCGCAGCAAGCCGGTGTTTTATGCCTTGCAGTCGCCAGCGCTGAGTGATCTGGCAGTGGTGGATCGGGAGTGCACCAAGGTGGGCCTGCCGCGTCCGGTACTGGAAGTCGCGGTCAATGGTCAGCTAGAGCCAGCCGGGTTCTTCTATCTGACCCCGGAGCCAGACTGGCTGGGGCGCCATGACAAACGCGGGGCGCCACCGGTGCTGGAGCGGTTGCTCAATACGCTCAATGAGTATCCGGGCGAGGATGCGCAGATCATTCCGGTGAGTGTGTTCTGGGGGCAGTCGCCCGACCATGAGTCCAGCGCCTGGAAGTTGCTGTTCGCTGACAGCTGGGCGGTGACCGGGCGGTTGCGGCGGCTGGTGACCATTCTGATTCTGGGCCGCAAGACCCGTGTGCAGTTTTCCGCGCCCATTCACTTGCGCGACCTGCTGGCGCAGAACAAGGGACCGGCCCTGACCCTGCGCATGACCCAGCGGCTGCTGCGGGTGCATTTTCGCAATGTGCGCAGTTCGGTTATCGGCCCGGACGTTTCGCACCGACGCAATCTGGTCAAGGACCTGATCAGAGCACCGTTGGTGGTGCAAGCGATCAAGGAAGCCGCCGAACGCGACAACCTGCCTGAAGCCAAGGTCCGTGAGCAGGCGCTGGGCTATGCCAACGAGATCGCCTCGGACTACACCTATACCGTCATCCGCTTCATGGAAGTGCTGCTCAGCTGGTTCTGGAACAAGATCTACGACGGTATCAAGGTCAATCACATCGAGAACGTGCAAAAGGTCGCACCAGGGCATGAGGTGGTCTACGTGCCGTGCCACCGCAGCCATATCGACTACCTGCTGCTCTCCTACCTGTTGTTCCGCAATGGCCTGACCCCGCCGCACATCGCCGCCGGGATCAACCTCAACATGCCGGTGGTCGGTAACCTGCTGCGCCGTGGCGGGGCGTTTTTCATGCGCCGCAGCTTCAAAGGCAATCCGCTCTACAGCACGGTATTCAACGAATACCTCAACACCCTGTGCAGCAAAGGCTTCCCGGTCGAATACTTTGTCGAAGGCGGCCGCTCGCGCACCGGGCGCATGCTGCAACCCAAGACCGGCATGCTGGCCATCACCTTGCGCAGCTTTTTGCGTAATCCACGCATGCCGCTGGTCTTCGTGCCGGTCTATATCGGTTATGAACGGGTACTCGAAGGCCGTACCTATCTGGGTGAATTGCGCGGCAAGACCAAAAAGAAAGAATCGGTGTTCGATCTGTTCAAGGTCTTCGGCGCGCTGAAAAAACGCTTCGGCGAGGTGGCGGTCAACTTTGGCGAACCGATCCGCCTGGCTGAATTTCTTGACCAGCAACAACCAGACTGGCGTCAGCAGTCGGTCGGCCCGCACGATCGCCCGCAATGGCTGAGCACGACCACTAACCAGCTGGCCGAGCGCGTGGCGCAACGGATCAACGAGGCGGCCGCCATCAACCCGGTCAATCTGGTGGCCCTGGCCTTGCTGTCCACGCCGCGCTTGGCACTGGGTGACCAGGCGCTGGAGCGCACCCTGGATCTGTTCCTGACGCTACTGCGCCAGGTGCCTTACTCCGCGCACACCACGCTGCCGGACGGTGACGGCAAGGCGCTGATCGAGCATGTGAAAAGCATGGAACTGCTGGCCGAGCAAAAGGACGCGCTGGGGCGCATCTATTATCTGGACGAGCAGAACGCGGTGTTGATGACCTACTACCGCAACAATGTCCTGCATATCTTTGCCCTGCCCTCGCTGCTGGCCTGCTTCTTCCAGAGCTGGTCACGGATGAGCCGCGAGTTGATCCTGCGCTACACCCGTGCCCTGTACCCTTATCTGCAGTCGGAGCTGTTCATCCGTTGGTCGCTGGCCGAACTGGACGAAATCATCGAACAGTGGCTGGCAGCGTTTGTCGAGCAAGGTCTGTTGCGCCTGGAAAATGACGTGTACCTGCGCCCCGAGCCCAGCTCGCGGGAGTTCGTGCAACTGACCGTGCTGTCACGCGCCATTGCCCAGACCCTGCAGCGCTTCTATATGGCTGTCGCGCTGCTGCTGGATAACGGCCAGCACGCGCTGAGCGCAGAAGAACTGGAAGACTTGTGCACAGTCATGGCACAGCGCCTGTCGATCCTGCATGGCCTCAATGCGCCGGAGTTCTTCGACAAAAGCCTGTTCCGCCACTTCATCCAGACCCTGCTCGACCAGGGCGTATTGCGCAAAGACGTCAATGGCAAACTCAGCTACCACCCGCAGCTTGGCGAGATGGCCGAAGGCGCCGCCAAGCGGGTACTGACCGCAGAAATCCGCCTGTCGATTCACCAGGTCACGTTGCAGGGCGCAGACGACGAAGCACCTGCAGCTGGCTAGTGTTATGTTCAACCCGCCTGCTCCGGGCAGGCGGTTTCTCAAGGAGCCCCGGCATGAAAGCCATCCCCCTTATCGCCCTGACAGCACTACTGAGTGCTTGCTCGGCCATGCACAAACCCGGCACCGCCAGCCTTGAAGGCGAGGTGTTCTACCTGCAACGCAGTGCCCTGCCGCCTGCCGCGACGCTGAGTGTCAGCCTGCAAGACGTGTCACGCGCCGACGCACCAGCGACCACGCTGGCCCAGTACAACACGCCCATCAACACTCAGGTACCACTGCCTTTTCATCTGCAATACGATCCTGCACAGGTGACGCCCGGCCACAGCTACGCCGTCAGCGCGCGCATAGAGGCCGACGGGCGCCTGTTGTTCATCAGCACTGAACGGCACAGCGTGAACCTGGATGGCAGTGACCGGCAGCCGCTGCGCATCCGGGTCAATCCGGCACTTCCCTGATACTCTTGCAGCACTTGCTCCATTCAAGATGTTTCAACCGGAAAAGGATCCTGCCATGTTTCGCCCCTCGTTCACTTTCGCTGGCCTGTGTGCAGGCCTGTTGCTCTCGGCTAATGTTTTCGCCCTGTCGCTGAGCGATCTGTCGCAATCGGACGCCAGCGGCGGACTCAAGGATGCCCTGACCCAGGGTGCGCAGATCGCGGTCAAGCAACTGGGCACACCGGGCGGTTTCAGCAATAACCAGGACGTGCGCATTGAACTGCCGGGCAATCTGGGCAAGGTCGCCAAGAAGATGCGCCAATTCGGTATGGGCGCTGAGGTCGATCAACTCGAAACCAGCATGAACCAGGCCGCCGAGGCCGCGGTGCCACAGGCTCAGGCGTTGCTGGTCGATGCGGTGAAGAAGATGACCGTGGCTGATGCCAAGGCGATTCTCAGCGGCGGCCAGGATTCGGCTACCCAATACCTGGACAAAACCAGTCGTGAAGCGATTCGCGCCAAGTTCCTGCCGATCGTCAAGCAGGCCACCGACAAGGTTGGCGTGGCGCAGAAATACAACGCTTTCGCTGGCCAGGCTGCCGCGCTGGGCGTGCTGGACGCGAAGAACGCCAACGTCGAAAACTATGTGGCCGAGCAGGCGCTCAATGGTTTGTTCGAGATGATTGCCAAGCAGGAGCAGAGCATCCGCGCCAACCCGGCCGCTGCCGCGACCAGCCTGGCGAAGAAGGTATTTGGCGCGTTGTGATCTCGCGGCTCCCGTAGGACCGGCTTTAGCCGGGAAAGCATCGACTCTTTCCCCGACCAAAGCGGATCGTCGCCCGGCCGGTCCTACTCCGGCTTTTTCACCCTGAACCACGCCGCATACAAGGCCGGCAAGAACAGCAGGGTCAGGGCCGTGGCGACGATCAGGCCACCCATGATTGCCACCGCCATCGGGCCGAAGAACAGGCTGCGTGACAGCGGGATCATCGCCAGCACTGCGGCCAGCGCGGTGAGTACGATGGGGCGGAAGCGCCTCACCGTGGCGTCGATGATCGCGTGCCAGCTGTCTTGCCCGGAGCCGATGTCCTGTTCGATCTGATCGACCAATATCACCGAGTTGCGCATGATCATTCCCGACAGGGCGATGGTGCCGAGCATGGCCACAAAGCCGAACGGCTGGTTGAACACCAACAGAAACAGGGTCACGCCTATCAGCCCCAGTGGCGCGGTGATGAACACCATGAACATCCGCGAAAAGCTGCGCAGCTGGATCATCAACAGGGTCAGCACCACGATGAGGAACAGCGGCATCCCGGCATTGACCGAACTCTGGCCACGCTCGGAATCCTCCACCGTACCGCCGACCTCCAGCAGATAGCCATCGGGCAGTTCGGCACGCACCTGGGCAAGGCTCGGCAGAATCTCCTTGACCAGGCTAGCCGGCTGCTGTGGACCGTAGATGTCAGCGCGCACCGTGACGTTCGGCAGGCGGTTGCGATGCCAGATGACGCCTTCTTCGAAGCCGTATTCGAGGGTCGCGATCTGCGCCAGAGCGATGCTTGTGCCGTTGCTGGTCGGCACGGCCAGGCTCGACAGGTCCTGCAACCGCTCACGCTCACTGCGGGTGCCGCGCATGACGATATCGATCAACTGATCGTCTTCACGAAACTGGCTGACGCTGGAGCCGGTCAGCGACGACTGGAGGAATTTCGCCACGTCGCCGCTGCTCACTCCCAGTGCCCGGGCGCGGTCCTGGTCGATGTTCAAATGCACCACCTTGCTGGGCTCTTCCCAGTCCAGGTGGACGTTGGCCACGTGCGGATTCTCGCGCACTTTGGCCTGGACCTTACGCGCCAGCGCCCGAACCTCGTCGATGTGTTCGCCGGTAATCCGGAACTGCACCGGGTAGCCGACCGGCGGGCCGTTCTCCAGCCGGGTCACTCGTGAGCGCAAGGTCGGGAACTGCTCATTAAGGGCGCTGATCAGCCAACTGCGCAATTGCTCACGGTCTTCGATGGTCTTGGCCAGTACCACAAACTGGGCAAAGCTCGCTGCGGGCAGTTGCTGGTCCAACGGCAGGTAGAAACGCGGTGAACCGGTGCCGACATAGGCCACATAATTTTCGATACCGGGATGATCCTTGAGCAGTGCCTCCAGGCGTTTGACCTGTTCGGTGGTATTGCTCAGCGACGCGCCTTCGGCCAGCTTCAGGTCAACCATCAACTCAAGACGTCCGGACGCCGGGAAGAACTGCTGCGGCACGAAGCGGAACATCACCAGCGACAGTACAAACAGCGCCACGGTGGCAACAATCACCGTCTTGCGGCGCCGCACGCACCATTCGATCACCACCCGTACCCGCTGGTACATCGGCGTCGCGTAGGGGTCAGGCTCAACCCCGCTGCCATGCCGCAGCGCGTGCTTTTTCGCCAGGTCCGGCAGCAGTTTTTCACCCAGCCATGGGACGAACATCACCGCCGCCACCCACGAGGCCAGCAAGGCGATGGTCACGACCTGGAAGATCGAGCGGGTGTACTCACCGGTGCTCGATTGTGCAGTGGCGATGGGCAGAAAGCCTGCTGCCGTAATCAAGGTGCCGGTGAGCATCGGGAACGCGGTGCTGGTCCAGGCAAAGCTGGCCGCCTTGAGCCGGTCGTAGCCTTGCTCCATCTTGATCGCCATCATTTCCACGGCAATGATCGCGTCGTCCACCAGCAACCCCAGCGCCAGTACCAGCGCGCCCAGCGAAATCTTGTGCAGGCCGATGCCCAGATAGAACATGCAGGCAAAGGTCATTGCCAGCACCAACGGGATGGCCAGCGCCACCACCATGCCAGTGCGTACGCCCAATGAGAAAAAGCTCACCAGCAGGACGATGATCAACGCCTCGGCCAGCACCTGAACGAACTCGCCCACGCCGGTGCGCACCGCCGCCGGTTGATCAGACACCTTGCGCAGTTCCATGCCGGCCGGCAGGTTGGCTTGCAAGCGGGCAAACTCGGCTTGCAGCGCTTTGCCCAGCACCAGGATATCGCCGCCACCTTTCATTGCCACGGCCACGCCAATCGCGTCCTGATCCATGAAGCGCATGCCTGGCGCCGGAGGATCGTTGAAACCACGCGTCACCTCGGCCAGGTCACTGATACGCAAGGTTCGACCCTCGACGCGGATCGGGAAGTCACGAATCTCATCGACCGATACAAAGCGCCCGCTGACCCGCAGGTGAATACGCTCCTGTGAGGTTTCGAAGAAGCTCGACGAGGCCACTACGTTCTGCGCTTCCAGCGCCTGCTGGACAGCCTGCAATGGAACCCCCAGGGTCGCCAGTTTGACGTTGGACAGCTCGATCCAGATTTTCTCGTCCTGCACGCCGATCAGTTCGACCTTGCCGACATCCTTGACCCGCTGCAGGCGAATCTGGATGCGCTCGGCATAATCCTTGAGCACCGCGTAGTCAAAGCCCTGGCCGGTCAGCGCGTAGATATTGCCGAACGTGGTGCCGAACTCGTCATCGAAGAATGGCCCCTGCACCCCGGCCGGCAGGGTGTGCCGAATATCGCCGACCTTCTTGCGCACCTGGTACCACAGCTCGGGCAGGAACGCCGAAAAAAGCGAATCGCGGGCCATGAAGATCACCGTGGACTCACCGGGCCGGGAGAACGAGGTCATGCGTTCGTACTCGCCGGTTTCCATCAGCTTTTTCTCGACCCGGTCGGTGACCTGACGCGCCACTTCCTCGGCGCTGGCACCCGGCCACAGGGTACGAACCACCATGACCTTGAAGGTGAACGGCGGGTCTTCGCTCTGCCCCAGCTTGCTATAAGACAACGCACCGACCACGGCCAGCACGATCATCAGGTACAGCACCACCTGGCGATGCCGCAGCGCCCATTCGGAAAGGTTGAAGTGCATCGCGGGTTACTCCT
Source organism: Pseudomonas sp. 21LCFQ010 (assembly GCF_024129905.1). Taxonomy (NCBI): domain Bacteria; kingdom Pseudomonadati; phylum Pseudomonadota; class Gammaproteobacteria; order Pseudomonadales; family Pseudomonadaceae; genus Pseudomonas; species Pseudomonas sp. 21LCFQ010. Next base: position 173,202 of record NZ_JAMYDZ010000010.1, read on the forward strand.
TGCCAGCCAGGTCGACCACCCGGTTACTGCGATCCACCGGGCGGATTCGCTCACCTTCGCGCAGCACATGTACGCCAGCGGCCACCACCCAATCGGTGGCGCGCAGCCCTTCGAGCACCGGCACGGTTTCCTGGCCCCATGGCCCAAGCTGCACGGCAACACGTTTGAGGGTGCTGTCGGCCTCAACCCGCCAGACATAGCTGGCGCCCTGCTCGGCACTGACCGCTGACAACGGCACCGCCAACGCGACTGCATGCTCGTTGGCGACATAGACCCGCGCGCTCTGGCCCAGCTCGACCGGCACCTGACCGGCCTCGAAAGCAATGCGGGCAGCGAAGGTGCGCGAACGCGGATCGGCGGCTGGCGAGAGCTCGCGAACCCGCCCCGGCAGACGCCGGTCACGTTGGGTCCACAGTTCAACCGTAACCGGCTGACCGATCTTGAAACGGGCAAAATTCTGCTCCGGCAGGCTGATACTCACCTCCCGCTCACCATCGGCGGCCAGGGTGAAGACTGTCTGCCCGGCAGCGACCACCTGGCCAACTTCCACGCTACGCCTGGCAATCACGCCCTCTTGCGGCGCCCTCAATACGGTGTAGTCGGCCTGGTTATCGGCCACGGTAAGTTCCGCGCGTTGCTGCTTGAGGCGCGCCTCACCAGAGCGATAGAGGTTTTCGGCATTGTCGTATTGCGACTGGCTGACCATCTGCTTGCCCAGCAGGGTTTTGTAGCGGTCGCGCTCGGCGCGCACCAGTTGCAGGTTGGCCTCGGCCGCTGCCACTTGAGCACGCATCGCCTCGCGTTGCAGGCGTACATCCTGAGCATCGAGCTCAGCCAGCGGCTGGTTGGCCTTGACCCGCTGCCCCTCCTCGACCAGGCGGCGACTGACCTTGCCGCCGATTCTGAAGGCCAGCTCCGGCTCGAACCTGGCACGGACCTCACCGGGGTAGCTGTCCATGGAACGTGACGCAGGGAGGGGTTGCACCACCAGAGCCGGACGGACGGTAACTGGCGCAGCTGCTTCCTGACCACAAGCGGTCAGTAGCGTTACCAAGCCGATAGCGAGGATCGGAGACAGGATATGACGCGGCATGATGTAGGCAGATTCTTCCGTGAGTGTGGGCTTGGAATATTTGTACCGGCGAGTATATTAAAAAATACAAAACTCACCAGTACATTATTAGACCCAAAAATGCCTGATTTACCGTCCACACCTGGCCCTGGCCGTCCCAAGGATCTGGAAAAGCGCCGTGCCATCCTTGAGGCCGCGAAAAACCTGTTCATCCGGCATGGCTACACCGGCACCAGCATGGACAGCATCGCCAGCGATGCCGGGGTGTCCAAGCTCACCGTCTATAGCCATTTCACTGACAAAGAAACCTTGTTCATCGAGGCGGTGACCGCTTGCTGCGAAGAGCTGTTGCCTGATCCGTATTTCGAATTCAACGACAACTTGCCCGTGGCAGACATGCTGCTGACGATTGCCCGGGCCTTCGAGCACTTGATCAATAGCCCCGAATCCCTGCAATTGCACCGCTTGATGGCCACATTGGGGATTCAGGACCCGGTCCTGTCGCAGACCTTTTTCAAGGCGGGCCCGCAACGGGTGCTCGACGGCATGCAGCGTTTCATGATCCGTGCCGATCAGAGCGGGCAGTTGCAGATCCCGTCGCCGCACAGCGCGGCGGGGCACTTTCTCAGTCTGATCAAGGGCATCGACCACTTTCGCCTGCTGGTGGGCTGTTGCGCCGAGCGCGACCCGGCCAGTGTCGAGGCCCACGTGCAGGAGGTGGTGAAGCTGTTCGTCAGGGCTTATGCAAAACCGTAGCGACCGGGCGGCGCTACGCTTTAGCCGCGAAAGCCTTACCGTGTTTCGCTGCTAAAGCAGCTCCTACAAGCATCTCCTACAAATGCAAGCCTCAGGGTTTTAGCGCTTTCTTCGGATAGATGTCGTACCGGCTGGACTTGCCCTCCAGGGTATAGCCCGGCTTGGCACCTTCGATAGGCGGGGCCTTGCGCGGGCGTTTGACCACCACCCGATGGCTGGCCAGCGCCAGAGCGGCATGCAGCAGCGCCGGGGCATCGAGGTCGTCACCGACCAGCGGGCGGAACAGGCGCATTTCCTTTTTCACCAGCGCGCTCTTGTCGCGGTGCGGAAACATCGGGTCCAGGTAGATAACCTGCGGCGGCTCGCCCTGCCAGTTGCGAATCAGCTCGATGGAATTACCGCTCAGCAATTGCATGCGACGCAGGATTTCGCCCACCTCGGCGTCTTGCCGGCCACGGGCCAGACCGTCTTCGAGCAGTGCGGCGATGATCGGCTGACGCTCGATCAACTGCATTTCACAGCCCAGAGTAGCAAGTACGAAAGCGTCCTTGCCCAGCCCCGCCGTGGCATCCAGCACCCGTGGCCGCACACCGGGTTGCAGGCCCACCGCCTTGGCAATCATCTGCCCGCTGCCACCGCCGAACAAGCGTCGGTGCGCTGCCGCACCGTCGACGAAATCCACCCGCACCGCACCGGGCGCATCCTTGCCCAGTTGCTGCAACTGCAGGCCGTCGGCGCTGACCTGCAAGGCAAAGTCGGCCTGTTCGGCCTGCAACGCCAAACCGAGACGCTGCGCCCAGTAATGGGCTTGTTCCTGCCCGGCCGGGTCCAGGGCTTCGACCCGGATCACGCTGCCACCTGACTGCTCGCTCATGGCTTTACACACTCGAAAAATAAATTAATGATCGGCCAAAGCGGCCGATAACTTCGGTATCAGGCATTTTGCCAGAGCCAGAGTCAGTACTGATCGCCATGTCAGATAATGTTCAATCAATCGGGTACTTGTCGCACAGTGGCGACTTCAGCCTGCGCAACAACCGGGTCCTGGGGGATGTAACCCAGCTCTGGTCAGATGCGTTTGCCCGAGCAATGGCCGAACAGTCTGGCGATGACAAGGCGGTCACTACAACCGCTTTCCCTGAAATTCTGGATCAAAGCACGGGTGAGCCGATTGCTGGCGCCCAAACCCTGAGCAAAATCGTTGAACAGCGCGCCTGCCCGGTGACTGACACTCAAGTGCGTCCGCCTGAGCCGCTGTTTCTGCCGATTGCCGAATTTGAACTGGATCTGCTGCCACCGGCTGCCGAACCATTCAGTGCCATGGAACTGATCGAGCAGCAGCGTAACCTGGAGTTCGATACCGAGTGGGTTCGCCCGACGGTGTTCCATGCGTACGATGACAGTGGCAAGTCGCCAAGCGCCGCCCCACGACCTCGCCCGCTGCATTTGCCGATCGCCGAGCTGGAATGGGATCTGGCCGAGAAGCCGGCCGAGCCTTACGACCAAGCAACCCTGGTCAGTCAGCAGCGTGCACTGGACTTCGACAATGGCTGGGCACGGCCCCTGATTCTGCAAAACCTGCGTCAGGTCGCCTGACCGCCCCTGCGCTCCTGCTCTAAGCCAAGTACCCTGGACAGCGAACTACGGCTATGAATCTGGCCGCCTGATCAGCCGATTGATTATGCTGGTCAGGCCACGCATTAGTTCCCGCCGTTCGGAGCCCCCAATGTCTTTACGCGCCTTGCGCACGCTGGTCGCCATTGCCCAACACGGCTCCTTTGCCAGGGCCGCCGAGGCGGTGCATCTGACCCAGTCGGCAGTCAGCCTACATGTACGCGGCCTGGAAGAGGAATTCAATGCGCCGCTGTTCGACCGTGCGCGGCGTTTGCCGGTACTGACCGAAGCCGGCCATCTGGCGGTGGAGCGTGCCCGGGAAATCCTGGCCCTCTACGACAGCATCGCCGCCGAACTGGGTGATGGCAGCGAATTACGCGGGCGGCTGCGCATCGGCGCGATCCAGACCGCGCTGGCCGGTGTGCTGCCAGCAGCGCTGGCGGCGATGGGCGCCAGTCATCCGCACTTGCGGGTCAACGTCTCATCGGGGATGTCGGCCGAACTGGCGGGGCTGATCGACGCCGGTGATCTGGACGCCGCCATTACCACCGAGCCGGTCAAGCCTTACCCGCATGGCCTGGTCAGCACCACATTGTTCGAGGAGGGCTTCTGGATCATTGCCCCACCCTCAGCGCCAAGCCGCGATGCCAAACGCCTGTTGCAGAGTTATCCGTTTATCCGCTTCGACCGCCGCGCCTGGGCCGGGCGCACCATCGAACGCGAACTGCGTCGCCAGCGTTTGCGGGTCCAGACCAGCATGGAGCTGGACAGCCAGGACGCGATCATCCGCATGGTCGCCAAGGGTTTGGGAGTTGCCGTGATTCCGATCTCGGCGCATAACCTCACAGTCTTCGCTGAGCTGGTGTGCCTGCCGTTCGGCGAGCCGCAACGGATGCGTCGTGTGGTGCTGCTGGAGCGCGAAGACCGCCCCGCCGGGCGTCTGGCGGTGGCGCTGGCAGAGGCGGTGCGGGCACAGGCCATCGATCGGTCATTCGCAGGGCAGCCCAACCCATGAGAATTACTTGAGAAAGCCTCAAGTTAATATCGATTTTTCTTGCCTTTGGCTGCCGTTATCGTGACTCGACTCTCTGTGTTGAGGCACGCCATGACCACCGCCCTGATTCTGGCCCTGTTGCCCATCGCCTTACTGATTGCTCTGGGCGCCTGGCTGCGCCATCGGCAGTTTCTCAGCGAGGCCTTCTGGCCGCAGGCTGAACGCCTGGGCTATTACCTGCTGCTGCCGTCGCTGTTCCTGCACAGCCTGGCGACGGCACAACTCGATGAGGTGCCGGTACGCGAGATGGTCAGCGTTCTGGTGCTGTCAACGGTCGGGGTCGCCGTCGCGTTCGTCACGTTGCGCGGGCTGTTCAAGGTCGATGATGCAGCCTTCACCTCGCTGTTTCAGGGCGGTATCCGCTTTAATAACTATGTGGGAGTGTCGGCAGCGGCCGGCTTGTTCGGGAGCCACGGTATCGCCCTGGCAGCGGTGGCCAACGCGACCATCGTACCAACGGTGAATATTCTCTGCGTGCTGGTGTTTGCCCGCTACGGCAGTGCCGGGCGCTTGTCGCTCAAGGCCACACTCAAGCAACTGGCGCTCAATCCGTTGGTGCTGGCGTGCTTTCTCGGTATTTTCCTGCAGTGGGCTGAAATCCCCTTGGTCCCAGGCCTGGAGCCAGCACTCAAGGCGCTGGGCCAGGCTTCATTGCCGCTGGGACTGTTGTGTGTGGGGGCGGCGTTGAATTTCTCGACGGCGGGCAGTTGGCTGAAGCCAGTGGGCATGTCGTCACTGTCAAAATTCCTGGTGATGCCAGGGGTGACGCTGCTGGCCTGCCATGCACTGGGCTTGCGCGGTGAGGCGGCAATCGCAGCGATTATGTTCCAGAGCCTGCCGACCGCTTCGTCGTCTTACATCATGGCCCGGCAACTGGGTGGCGATGCTCCGTTGATGGCCGGGATCATTGCGATGCAGACGGTGATTGCCGCAGTGGCGTTGCCAGTGGTGGTAATTGGCTTGTCGGGCTGGATCTGATGCCGCCATGTTTTTTCAGGTATGAGCCTGCACCACCCACTTCACCTTCTCCAGCGCCTGACGCAGGGTCGTCAGGTCCACCGAGCCCAACGCCAGGCGCAGGGCGTGAGGCACATGGCCGGATACGGCAAACGGCTCAGCGGTGCAAACCGCTACCTGCTCGCGCTTGAGCGCTGCGGTGATGAGGTCGGCGCGGGCGTCCTCGTGCCAGCTCCGTAAGATCTAGCAGAAAAAGGCTAAAGACCCATTCAATACAGTGGAATTTGAGAAGTGGCATATTCCTTCAGGCACCAGTCGTGGCGAGCAGGTGAACTGGAAAGCCTTGAGTGAGGTGCCAGGTGTTCAACGAAACGGGGCAGAGAAGCGAATGAAAATGGCTAATTCCAGCCGGCAGGTTTGCACATACCATCTGTGTACTGGCCCATGAGTTCAGTCTAGCAGTGCTGCACCTACAACACTGCTATGAGGAGAGCCGGCCCCCCTACCTACTGCTCCGACTGCGGGTTGTAAGCGGTGTCATTACTTGCCAACCGGCCCGCCTGGCAAGGCTGAAATAGATCCAACTTGTCGCGATAGACCGAGGTTTGTACATCCATCAGGCCAAGAACGGAATGGAAAAGATTGTCATGAGACAACGCCACATCTGTACGCTTCGCTATACAAGACTGGGAAATGCCTCGCTTCTCTGCCAACTGTCGAGACAGCCACAGAACCATCGGCACCTGTGTTTGCTCCGCTGGTGCCATAGCATAAGGTAAGCCGTGCAGGTATACGCCCTTTTCGCCAAGTGATTCGCCGTGGTCGGAAACGTAAAGCATTGCGGTATCGAACCTACTGTCGTTGCTCTTCAACATATCGATCACCAAGCCCAGCACGTGGTCGGTGTATAACAAGGTGTTGTCGTAGGCGTTGCGGATTGCCTCGTCTTCACACTGGTCAAGCTGGTTGTCACGGCACACCGGGGTGAAGCGTTCGAAAGCGGCGGGGTAGCGCTTGTAGTAAGAAGGGCCATGGCTACCTTTCATGTGCAGCACTACCACGGTGTTGCCTGTACTCTGGTCGAAGTAGTTTTGCAGGCCGGAAAGCAAAACTTCGTCGAAGCACCCACTGGTTCCACAAAGCGCAGCGAGATTGGCATGAGACATGTCCTGGCTGGGCACGCGATCACAGGCGCCCTTGCAACCGGAGTTGTTGTCGCGCCACAGCACGTCGACACCGGCCCGTTGCAGTACATCAAGCAGGCCTTCGCGGTGGTCGCCATACTGGTCCTTCCAGTCCTTGCGGCCCAGATCCTGAAACATGCAGGGTACTGATACTGCCGTAGAGGTGCCACAGGAACTGACATCACGCAAGCTCAGTACCTGCCGGCGTGCAAGTTCGGGGTTGGTCTCGCGCTCGTAGCCATTGAGTGAGAAGTTCATCGCCCTGGCTGTCTCACCAACAACAAGCACCAGGAGCTTGCGACGTCCGTCGGCGCTCGTGTCGCCCCGCTGCTGAGCATCAAGGCCAACCTGGATGAAAGCCTTGGGCTTGGCCAGGCTGCCTTTGGCATAGCGGTGCACAGCGCCCAGCACATTTGACGGCACAAGGATCAGACGCACTTCGCGGTTATTGCGCAGCAGCGAAGCGTAGGACTGGTACTGGGTCGCCAGGATGACCCCTACCATCGCCAGCACCGCCGCCATGCTGCCTATGCGCCACAAGGCTTGCCGCTGCCAGCGTGGGCGATGCAGCGGCAAGCGGTAAAGCACCGCAATAGGCAGCACCGCCGTTGCCAGCAGCCAGACCAGCATGCCGGTACTGAGCAGGTCACGGGCCTCGGCGACGTCGGTTTGCAGCATATTCGTCATCATCGACGCGTCGATGACAATCCCATAACGGGAGATGAAGTAACTGGCGGCCGACGCCACCACCAGCAGTAGCGCCAGCATCGGCCGCAGCAAACGGCCCCAGCAAAGCACCCAAAGAATAACGAAGTGCCAGGCCAGCACGAACAACGGCAGGCTGATCAGGAACAACGGATTACCGTTGTTGAAACCATCGATGGCCCTCCAGACCTTCGACCAGAACGCCGCGTTGACCCCCACGGTCATCCATAATGCCACCAGTAAAATGATCCCAAGTGGGTTGATGCCTTTCCTTTCCCCGCTAACTGCCGGGGAAGTTACCGCTTCCTTGTTCATTGACCTACCGCTCCACAATCAGGTTGGCAAACACGTTCTAGTTATGTAATGGAAACTGCGATGACGTATGGGTGCGTGGCATTTGTTGATCAGCACCGCTCCCCAGGGGATCACTGGCAGCGCTCCCGTCAACGAAACGGAGCCTGGGTTGCCGAGATGCGTGCGGCTCAGCGGCTGGTTGCGGACGTAACCCACCAACCAGAGGAACACCCACGTCACTATCGATGCCATGAACAACATGAGAAGCCGTAATCGATAGGTGAACATAGAGTCAGGCATGACCTGGACTCCGCGCACAGGTAGGCGTGACCATCCCTTTAATGCCCAAGATGAAAAGTGTCAGGAAATCATGCTGCGCAAATTGAGGGATAGCCGGAGGCTGCCCGGCAGCATTTAACGCGCAGGGGTATGGAGCATTCATGAGCAGACGTTCCTTATCTGGGTCGTGATAGGTGCTCGTGACTCTAGCAGCCCTGCTCCAGACCGCCAGCGCGTAGGCGCATATTCATAGGGGCTAGCACAGGCATACCGACCAACCACTAACGCTGGCTGCATGAGTGAATGCCGACCTCGAGTTGCCCGCCTGAGCGTTGCACCAAAGTCTGTAAGATGAACAGCCCCAGTCCCAAACCCGGCACTTGGTGGCCCTACCCTGCGATAGAATCGGTCCAATACTCGCGCCCATTCCTCGGGCGCCATGCCGCGCTGACTACCACACCCACCGCTTGGTGGGTTAGGGTTGATGGTCTTCTCGACCAGATCTTGGCATTGTCAGCGAGTGTGTAATCTGGCGGTGGGACGAGCCATCGTGATGCTGCTGATTTGATCTTTGCCTAGACTGGTTTAATTGACTGCGCTGTCTGAATTTTACACAAACGATGATTTTACGAGTGGTTTTCAGATTCTGTACATGAGCGAATAAAAATCAGCTGCCCGTGATCAAAATAGCATCAGCGCCGACACAAAAAGATATGTGATTAGGTCTGGTACGTTTTTTTCATATTCGCCACACAAATATTCAACATGCTCCTTGTGATCATCACCCCTGTTAGCCCCCATTACCTTCAGCCTGCACCATCCACTAATACGTCAGAACCATGAAATGAATAAGCTACCTCAAATCACACTCGCGTTTTGGATTATGAAAATTTGCGCCACCACACTGGGTGAAACGGCTGGCGATTTATTATCAATGACCTTGAACGTTGGTTATGCCCTAAGCTCACTTATACTCATAAGTTTGTTTGTGGCAACTTTGTTTACGCAGCTTGCCAGCAGGCAACATCACCCAGCACTTTATTGGACCGTCATTCTATCTACCAGTACTGCTGGCACCACAATGTCCGACTTCATGGATCGTACGCTAGGCCTTGGTTACGCGACGGGTTCCGCAATTTTGATCGCCGTGTTGTTGGCGATCTTCTCAGTCTGGTACTGGAGCGAGAAGTCATTATCGGTGGATCGTATTAGCTCATTGAAAGCGGAATGCTTTTACTGGTTTGCAATTCTGTTTTCCAACACGCTCGGTACGGCTCTAGGCGATTTCCTCGCTGATGATTCGGGGTTAGGTTTCATGGGTGGCGCATTGCTCGTGGGCAGCGCTATCGCCGTAGTGGCAGTCCTGCACTACACAACGCGAATATCCTCTGTCGCTTTATTCTGGATCGCTTTTGTACTTACTCGCCCGTTTGGTGCGACGCTGGGAGATGTGCTGACCAAACCCTACTCAAAAGGTGGTCTAGACTTCGGCACTGTTGGTTCTTCAGCGGTACTACTGGGTATCCTGCTCGCTATGGTTTTGGCTGCGACGATTTATAACCAGAGGAAATCGCTTGCTTATAATCGGGTCACTGACCGTTGACGACGTGATGATATCGCACGATTCAGGGGGCCCAATCAGATCCGGCTTTTTCGACACCCGCACAACTCAGTGTCATCAGGGGCTGGCTCATTCTACAGGGTGTTTAGATACTCTCGAAAACTTGTAGAACAGATTCGGCTCGCTGACCACGTAAAGGTTGCCATCTCGGTCCATGGTCAGCCCTTCCGGCTGTGGAGCGCTGTTTTTTAGACCAGAAAACCCCGCTGTTAACGATTTCATGCTGATAAACCTTCCGTTACCGTCCAGCTCCGTGATTGAGCGAGATTGATCGCTGAGCAGCAGCAGGTGTCCGGTAACCGGATCATAGTAACCATCCGAAAGATCACGTGAAGCAACACTCTCAGTCACCCATTCCAGTCGGTCGATGACCTTTATCTGCAATCGACCCTGATCAATTGACCGCAAGACGCCAGATACTTCGAATAGCTGGCGCGGATCACGCTCCTTGATCGCAAACAGACGGTCGTTATCAGGGTCATAGGTCACGCCTTCAAAGCCCTTGTTATGACTACTGGGATTGATCACTAACGCGATGTACTGAGCCTCCTCGACCTGAATGGGGCGAGCTTGCGCTGGTAATGTGATGATGTCGAGCTGCTGGAGCTGTTCGTCGCAAAGCGCCACACGGCCATTACCCAGGTAAGCCAACCCTTCGGTGTCATCAAAACCGATCAGTGGATAGCGCTCCAGAACATCTCCGTTCATATCCAGCGCCAGCAGCTGCATAGGCCCCTTATTGGTCACGGCTAGCAGGCGATGGTGGTCGTAGTCGTAAGCTATCCCGGAGATATTGGACACATCCGGGCCGATTGGCTTGGCGTCGACAACCACATGAAAGCCCGGCAGCCAGATGTTTTTCTCGGGTGTCTCGTTGCCTTTGAGCCAGATGCGCCCGTACTGATAGATCTGCTGATGAAGCTGAAAGTGCGTCGACACAGCGGATGCCATCAACAACACGCCCACTGCACTTGTGACGAATAGTATCTGCGCAAATGATACTCGTCGCCGATGAAGGCTCGACGAACCCAGCCGCGTTGTTTTCATCTTCTCCAGAAGCATGGCTTCAGGCACTCCCTGCTTGGTTTCCGACTGGGCTGTGTGTCATTGAACATTTTGCTTCCAGGCGAAACGATAAACTTCCAGAGGGTGTTCAGACCGGCATAAGCCGTTGTCAGCTTGGGCATTGACCACGAACCAGTCCGCTCTGGACGTCTGCCCCAAGGCATGGGCTTTTTCAGGCAGGAAACAGTTTGCCAACAGTCCGTCAGGAACCAGCGCAAAGGTGCCAGGGTGCTCTCGTAGCCAGCTGGCAGCCTGCTCGGCCGCCAATTCGCGGGCAAAGCCAAAGTGCACAATGGGTTGACGGGCATAGAGCCAGTGGCCCTCACGCCAATTGACCAATACCAGATCGGCTCCTTGGGTGACGTTAGCGGCCTGTTGCATCAGGTCTTTGTGGGGGTTATCACCTTCAATGACAGGCTCGATGAAACCTCTTGCAAACCACAGACCCAGCCATACAACAACCACTATCGGTAAGAATCGCGCAGCCCGCGCGCGCTTTTGAAACCAGCGTCGCACAAGCCATGGCACCAGTGGGGCAGCCACCAGAACCAGGCCAGGCAGGGCCGGGAAGATATAGAGCTTACGCTTGCCACTGGAAAGGCTGAAAAACAGCAGGACCAGCAAGACCCAGCCGAGCAGTACCAGTACTCGGCCGTCCTGCTTGCTCAATTGCCTTCGCCAAGCCGGGATCAGCCAAGGTAGTGCGAATACCAGCGGGAGCCAGTACTGAGGGATGACGTTGACAAAGAAATACCAGATAGGCTCACGGTGGTGCCAAGCGTTGGCGTAGCGATTGGCCGTCTGGTGCAGAAGTATTTCGTGTATATAAGCAAAGCCTTCCGGCCCACCGTCACGCACGACCGAAATCACCATCGGCACCAGCCAGGTACAGCACGCAAGTAATACGACCAGTAGACCCAGTGTCCAGCGTGCGGCCTGACCAGGCATTTTCACCACACCGTGCCAGCCTTTACGAACGGCGTAGGCATAGGGGATCAGCATTAATGCCGGTACAAAACCCACGCCTTTGCTGATGATTCCGAGGCCCATCGCTGCGCAACTGAAATAAAACCAGCCCCAGGCCGGTCCAAGCAACAGATGGCGAGTCAGTCCGTAGAAGCCCAGCGCGATCCATAAGCAAAGGAAACTGTCGATCTGACCGGTCCGCAGGATACTGTAGGTTTGATAGGTGGCCAGGAACAGCAAGGCGGCGTATCGACCGATACGTCGGTTCCAGAGACGGCTCCCCAGGTCGTAGAGAACGGCAGTTGTTGCACCTGCCGAGAACAGGCCTGGCAGGTAGAGGGCAATGTTCGGGCTACCGGTCAGCCAGATAAAGAATGCGACTGCCCACATGAACAATGGCGGTTTATCAGCATAGATCTCGGCCGCCCTGTGAGGGACAAACCATGACCCGTTCTGTAGCATCTCCAGAGCGACGCCCAGAAAGCGTTCTTCATCCACGTTCTGCGGTTGACGCAAGCCTAGACCGGCCCCGACCAGCAAGACTGCCAGCGCGACCAGCAGCCATCCTTCGAGGCGAGGCGAAAAGGGAGTTCGCAACGTCATTACTCCTTAGGTGTCTTGGCCTGCTGGCTGATCAACTGAAGGTTGCGCATGTACACGACCAGACCAAAGGCTTGACCTGCTATGAACACCGGGTCTTCTCGGTAAATGGCGTAGACCAACAAGATTGAGCTGCCAAGCATGCTCAGGTACCAGAAACCCACTGGAATGACGCTGCGCTTCTTGAATTCGCTGTACAGCCATTGGAGGACGAAACGGCCGGTAAAGACGGCCTGCCCTACAAAACCGAGGATCAGCCAGAGGGTTTCGTTATCTGGTTTCATGGGCGCTGCTCCTGTGCCGAGGCATTCAGGCGGGTGCGGCGGATCAGCCACCAGACACCGAGCAGATCAAGAACACCGACCAGCGCACGGTCCAGATTGCCGTACTTGGAGACACCCGCCCGACGGTAACGGTGATTGACGGGGTGGACGACCATCCGGCCGTTGTGTCGTTGAATCAGCGCAGGAATGAAGCGGTGCATATGGTCGAAGTAAGGCAGGCGCAAAAAGGCAGCTCGTTCGATCAGCTTCAAGCCGCAGCCAGTGTCTGGTGTGGCGTCTTTGAGCAGCCGGCTGCGCAGGCCGTTCGCGAATCGCGAGGCCCAACGTTTGCTGGCCGTGTCACGACGATTCACCCGATGCCCCGCGACCAGATGGAGAGGATCCGACCGCCCTTGATGAGCACGCACCAGCGACAGCATCCCCGGAATGTCGGCAGGATCGTTTTGGCCATCACCGTCCAGCGTTGCCAGCCAGTTACCCTCAGCCGCCAAAGCGGCGTGATAAATCGATGTGCTTTGACCGAGAGACTGCTCATGGCGCAGGATGCGCAGCTCATTGAGGCCGCTTTCCTTGAGAGCCGTCAGCACTTGTAAGGTGTGATCGGTGCTGCCGTCGTCAACAACCAGGATCTCGTAGTGTTCTCCAACAAGCGCTGTGCTGATTTCGTTTAGCAGAGTGGGGAGGTTTTCAGCTTCATTCTTGGCCGGAATCACGACGGAAAGAAAAATGGGCGTGGTCATGGATGTCCTTGTTAAAGAGAAGGCAGACGAGGCCCGGATTGATAATGCTTCCGATACCAGGCAACGAATGCGCTGACGCCGGTGTCGACGGATACCTGCGGCTGAAAATCGATCCATTGGTTCAAGGCAGTAACGTCAGCCCAGGTTTGCAGTACATCCCCGGCTTGTAGGGGGAGATAGCGACGCTTGGCGCATATGCCCAGCGCTTTCTCAAGGCAATCGACAAACTCCAGCAGTTTGACGGGCTGACCGCGACCGATATTGAAGAGCTGGTGGGGCGGTTCGCCCCCCAGTGATTCAGGCGGGCGCAGACGCAGACGTAAAATGCTTTCTACAATGTCGTCGATGTAAGTGAAGTCTCGCGCCATTTCGCCGTGGTTGTAGATATCCACAGGCTCTTCGCAAAGCATGGCCTGGGTAAACTTGAACAGCGCCATGTCTGGCCGCCCCCAAGGCCCGTAAACCGTGAAAAAACGCAGGCCGGTAGCTCGTAATCCGTACAAGTGCGAGTAGCTGTAGGCGGTTAGTTCATTCGCTCGTTTTGTAGCGGCATACAAAGAGAGCGGCCTGTCAGCGGCATCTTCTATCCGGAACGGCATCTGCGTACTGGCCCCGTAGACCGAACTGCTGGATGCGTAAATCAGGTGTGCTGGGCGGTGATGGCGGCAGGCCTCAAGCACATTGGTAAAACCGACCAGATTGGACTGGACATAGGCATTGGGTTGCTCCAGGGAATAGCGCACACCGGCCTGGGCCGCGAGGTGAATGACTTGTTCGAAGCCATGTCGCTCGAACAACGCGCACAGCCCCTCTGCGTTGGTAATGTCTAACCTGTTGAAGTTGAAACCAGGCATGCCCTGAAGCAGGGCCAGCCGTGACTGTTTCAGCTCGACGCTGTAGTAATCGTTGAGGTTATCGATGCCGACGACTTCAACCCCGAGTTCACACAGGCGCTTGGCCACGTGAAAACCAATGAATCCGGCTGCGCCGGTCACGAGCACCGTCATGGCTGGATCCTCTGGCCACGCCCAATACCGTAGTATTCAAACCCCGCTTCACGCAATTGCGCAGGATCAAACAGGTTTCGGCCATCGAAAACCACCCGATCACGCAGTGCCTTGCCGAGTTGATCCAGATTCAGAACGCGGTAGTCCTGCCACTCCGTGACCACCACCAACGCATCTGCCCCCTCAAGCGCCTGTTCCTTACAGTGAACCAGCTTCATATCATCACGCTCGCCATAATGGTGCTTTATGGCTTGCATCGCCTGCGGGTCATGAGCCTGTACCTGGGCGCCCGCTGCCCATAGTGCTTCAAGCAAGACGTGGCTGGAGGCTTCGCGGATATCGTCGGTTTCGGGTTTGAAAGACAGTCCCCAGACAGCAAATACCTTACCCGTGAGTTCACCTTGGTACTGAGTAAACACTTTCTCAAACAGGCGATGCTTTTGACGGCGGTTGACCTGTTCCACTGCGTTGAGCAAGGACGTCTCGACACCGTGTTCCTCGGCTGTACCGATCAAAGCCCGGAGGTCCTTGGGAAAGCACGAACCGCCAAAACCGCAGCCAGGGTAGATGAAGTCATAGCCAATGCGCGAATCGGACCCGATGCCCAGACGAACCTGCTCAATATCAGCATCAACCTGCTCAGCCAGATTGGCCATTTCATTGATGAAGGAGATCTTGGTCGCGAGCAAGCAGTTGGCCGCGTACTTGGTCAATTCAGCGCTCCGTGCATCCATGACCACAAATTTCTCGCGGTTACGGCTGAACGGTTGATACAGCTCACGCATGAGTTCCAGCGCAGACTGGCTGGCACCACCGACGATGATCCGGTCCGGACGCAGACAATCACTGACCGCG
This sequence comes from Pseudomonas sp. 21LCFQ010, assembly GCF_024129905.1. Classification (NCBI taxonomy): domain Bacteria; kingdom Pseudomonadati; phylum Pseudomonadota; class Gammaproteobacteria; order Pseudomonadales; family Pseudomonadaceae; genus Pseudomonas; species Pseudomonas sp. 21LCFQ010. The sequence continues at coordinate 188,255 of NZ_JAMYDZ010000010.1, forward strand.
GAACCTTCCTTGAAAAACTCCGGGTTACTGATCACTTCGAAACCCTCATCGCGTCGCGGGCTGGCAGCGATCTCCGCGAGCAGGCGATCCACAGTCCCGACTGGCGAAGTAGATTTGTTGATAATGATTCGAGCACCGTTGGCGTGCTTCAGCACAGAGTGCAGCACAGCAAACACCTGACTCAGATCCGCCTTGCCGTCTGCTTGCGGCGGTGTACCGACAGCAATGAATACCACCTCAGCAAAGCGGCTGGCTTCAGCAGCGTCCGTGGTGAAGTGCAATCGCTGACAGTCCAATCCATTTCGCAAGAGGTCTTCAAGACCAGGCTCAAAGATCGGGCATATGCTTGCACGTAGCGCTTCGATGCGTTTTTCGTCTACATCCACGCAGCAAACGGTGTGACCCACTTTCGCGAGGCAGGCGGCTTGTGTCAGTCCGACATAACCAGTTCCGAACACTGTCACTTTCATGAGCTACTCCCTCTGCTCCACGAATCGATGAGCCTAGTTTGTTTTCTGGTGCCCGACGGGGCGCTGGACACATAGCGCAAGAAAAATGTCATGAATTTGTTAAGGAACGATGACTGCGCTTGTCACATAAGGCCGATTATCAGAGCACTTGTTGACTTGGAGGTGGATTATCAGTTGCGCCGTCAGGGCATCTCTGAAAACTGGCTACGTTGTGATCGCTGCGTTAAAAACAGGCTCGGACTGCTCATTTACCACTCGTAAAGTCGGACGCGCCCCCGCTCGCTTCCTCGTCTGTTTTTGCCTCGTGCTCACTGTCTCGCCGACGTTTTAGAGGCACCCGTTAGTTCCAGAGCTCTCGGGCGAAATGAGCCGCATCTGACAACCGCCAGACGCTGGTCTTATCATTCTGAGATGGTCCAACTATTCCGCACTTGTCCCTGGGCTTTGATGAAGACAGTGACTCAGAGACTCGGATGTCAGGTTTGGGCTATTACTGAGGACCCGTGCTCAGTGTGATCCGGCTGTCAGCGCGATGACTAAGCCGAACACACCCGAGCATATCCTCAGATTTTCCTATACTCACGTTGTTGCGTCGCAACGCTGTCCGGACCAAAGCGTGTGTATAGCCAAACTATCGTTCGTCCCACGCCAGCTTTTAAACAAAACGTTGACGAAATTTTGGCAATCGCAGCCTCAACATCTACACCAGCAGCCTCCTCCAATCCACAGTCTTGAAAAAATCTGCTCCCTACGGGCAGGACGAAAATAAAGAAAGGATTCGCAAATGTTTAAAATGCGTCACTCTCCTCTGCGCCTGTTAGCGCTGATCAGCGGCATTTGGCTGGTCATTTTCCTGGTTACCCGACTGGCGCTGATAGTTGGCCATCTCGATGAACCCGTTGGTGGCTATGCTTCGGTCTTCGCCAAAGGCTTGCTGTATGACTTGAGCTTCCTCACCTATGCCATGTTCCCGTTAGGGCTTTACGCCCTGTTGTGCCCCCCCGTGTTATGGCGCTCAACGTGGCACAAGTGCGTTCTGCAAGGGCTGGTATTCATCATCTTTTTCGTCATGTTGTTCACAGCAGTGGCGGAATGGCTATTCTGGGATGAGTTTGGAGTGCGCTTCAACTTCATCGCGGTGGATTACCTCGTGTATTCGGACGAGGTATTGAACAACCTGCTGGAGTCCTACCCCATGGGCACCTTGCTGACAGCACTAGGGGCTTCTGCGATGGCGCTCAGTTGGGCGTTACGTAAAACACTATGGAAGATTCTCGATGCCCCCTTGCCTGGTTGGCGCACTCGCGTTGTGGCAGTGGCTTCGTTGTGTCTGCTGATGGGGGCAAGCCTGATGCTGATCGATCAGGATACGCCACGTGGCCGAGGTGGAAATACCTATAACAACGAACTGGCAAGTAACGGGCCCTATCAGTTTTTTGCAGCCTTTCGCAACAATGAACTGGATTACGAGCAATTTTTCGCGAGCCTCCCGGCTGATCAGATTGGCCCCCGTATTCGCGACGAGTTACGTGAGCCAAATGTCGTGTTCACGGGTACCGACCCTATGGACATCCGTCGTAAAATCACGCGCCAAGGGCCGGTAAAAAAGCTGAATATCGTGCTGGTGACGATTGAAAGTTTAAGCGCCAAATACATGGGCAGTAATGGGGATGCTCGTAATCTGACGCCCAATCTCGATGAGCTGCGTAAACAAAGTCTGTACTTCAGTAATTTTTATGCAACTGGCACCCGGACAGATCGGGGCCTAGAAGCCATCACCCTCTCCATACCACCGACCCCCGGCCGTTCGATCGTAAAACGCATAGGTCGCGAAGCCGGGTTTGCGAGCCTTGGACAGCAACTCTCTGCCGTGGGCTATGACAGCGTATTTGTCTATGGCGGCCGTGGCTACTTCGACAATATGAATGCGTTTTTTAGTGGAAATGGCTATCGAGTGGTGGATCAGAGCAGCGTTGCCGAATCGGATATCCATTTCAAAAATGCATGGGGTATGGCTGATGAAGACCTCTACAAGCAAACGCTCAAGCTGGCAGACGCAAACTTCGCCGCCGGCAAGCCCTTTCTACTTCAGTTGATGACTACGTCAAATCATCGCCCATACACTTACCCTGACAACAGAATCGACATCAAATCAGGTAAGGGCCGTGACGGCGCCGTGAAGTATACGGATTACGCCATCGGGCAGTTCTTGCTTGCCGCTAGAGAGAAGCCGTGGTTCGACAACACGATCTTCGTCTTTGTCGCAGACCATACCGCCGGCAGTGCGGGTAAGGAGGATTTGCCTGTGGCGAATTACCAGATCCCGCTTTTTATCTATGCTCCAAAAATCGTGATCCCAAAAGATGATGCTCAGTTGGCGAGTCAAATTGATTTGGCGCCGACCCTGCTAGGGCTACTCAATATGAGCTACGAATCAACGTTCTTTGGGAGGGATCTGCAACTTGCGCCAACACTGCCCCCCCGTGCAGTACTGGGTAACTATCAGCATTTGGGACTCTTTGATGGACAGAATCTCGCTATCCTAAGCCCACGTAATGGACTACGACGTCACGACGACACGTTAGGTGCAAGTCTTGAAAAGGTCTCTCAAAGTACAGATCCGCTGATTGCTCGGGCGATTACCTATTACCAGGCAGCAAGCCACGGTTTCAAAAGTCACCTGCTAATGTGGACTAATGAGTCTGTAAGCAAGAGATAGCAATCTGTTGTGGCTGACGCAGAATTGACTCAGTGGCGGATCCCACGCTGACCCAGGACTATTCAGTAAATACCTTGCTCTAGTAATCAGAAGGTAGAAGTCTGAATCAGTGAAACGTCGTCAACAGGGTCAATTTTGCGCTGTTCATAACACTATATGGATACACAAAAAAATCCAGGATTTCTCAGAACACGTTAGCCTCTGGCGTGCAGAAGGTAGCCATCAGGAGTATTTACCAACCATAAAGGCCGGCACATATTGCACAAGTAGCAGTCGGCAGGCTTTTCGGCCTGGCGCTGGCCGCCTGGCTGCTGGGCGAGCACGTCAGCCTGGGCATGCTCGGGGTGAGCCTGGCGGTCATCCTCTGCGTCGCGGCGGCAAAACGATTGTATGCGATCCATAAACCCCACCTGCCCAACGATGGGTTAACGGTTTACTGTGGCATTTCTGGCGAGCAGTTCCACGGTAGCAGAGCTTCGTAGTCTGCTACTGACGAGGCGTGCGGCAGCCGCTCG
>NZ_JAMYDZ010000011.1:0-172446 GCF_024129905.1 Pseudomonas sp. 21LCFQ010
GCACACGGGCCTTCTTGCCGGCGCGCTGGGCCGTGCCCAGGGCGCTCTCCAGATCCCGGTAGAACCTGCCGCTTTCAAGGCGATCACCGTCGCTGCAGGTGGCCGTGGTTTTCAGTCCGAGGTCGATCCCCACTGCATCCTGGCCTGGCGATAACTGGCGGTCGAGCTCGACCACGACGTTGAAATACCAGCGTCCACGGCTGTCCTCGTTGAAGCTACCGGATCTGAATTTAAAGCCCGCCAGGCCGTAGCTGTCCCAGACCTTGAAGTGCTGTCTGTTGAAGACGACCTGGCCGTTTTTCCAGACAGCAGCGCCGGCCTTGAGGGGCACCCAGCCCAGGCTGCGCCGAGCGCCGCCCGAGCAGCGCCAGCGTAGCTGGCGCTTTTTGAACTGCTTGCGCCGTGTGACATATTCGTCGGCAACAGCCTGCACCGATTGGCTGTGCAGTCCCAGGTCTTTGCCGGCCCCGTTGGTGTACTTGTGAATGTCGAACGCCGACAGAAAACGACCACGCTCACGAATCGTGCGACTGCTCAACTCGTTTACGTAGTTCCACACAAAATTCACAGCACGAGAAGCTTCACGCAACTGCGCTGCATGCTTATCTCGCACTCGAATCTTGAGGGTTCTGGTCGCTTTCATTTCAGTCATGAAACACAGGATAGGGGAGGTTTTATGGATCTTAACCCTTATGACCGCTTCGCGGTGGCGCTTTCATCCCCCACCTGAAGGAAGGGGCTTTTCGCGCCAGCTTGGTAATCAGGCATCACGCCTTGAGCCGGCTGCCACTGGCCGCCACTCCCAGCAGCATGATCGCCACGACCATGAACGCAACGCCCAGGCTGCTGAGGTGGGCGACAAAGCCGATGGCTGCCGGCCCCATCAGAATCCCGGCATAGCCGACCGTGGTCACTGCCGGGATGGCCACGCTTTCGGGCATGTCTTGCTGGCGTCCCACGGCGCTGTAACACACCGGAACGATGTTCGAGCAGCCGGCGCCGACCATCGCATAACCCAGCAAGGCCGCTTCCCAGGCCGGCACCAGGGTGGCAATGGCCAGACCCAGCGCCGCCAGCAGACCACCCAGAATAATGATGCGATTCGGCCCGAGCCGACGCACGATGGCATCGCCGAACAACCGGCCAAAGGTCATGGTCACGGCAAATACCGCATAGCCCAGGCCAGCGTAGGCGGTCTCCATGCCGCGGCTGGCGGTCAGGAACACCGCGCTCCAGTCGAGCATCGCGCCTTCGGCGAGAAATACGGTGAAGCACAGCAGACCAATGAACAGCACCACCCCACGCGGAATGGCAAACGCCGGGCCTTCAGCAGCACTGCCATAAGGCAGCAAATGCGCCATGGCCTTGAACAACGCCAGCGCAATAATGACCAGCACCACCAAAATCGCCTGCAACGGCGAGGCGCCCAGCACCAGCAGTACGCTGACGCCGGCAGCGCCCACGATCCCGCCCAGGCTGAACAAGCCGTGAAAACCCGACATCATGGTCTTGCCACTTTCACGCTCGACAATCACCGCCTGGATATTGGCCGTGCAGTCCACAGCGCCCATCCCCACCCCGAACATAAACAGCGTGGCAATCAGCAACGGCAGGCTGGCGACCGTGGCCAGCAGTGGCAGGCACAGGCAGATCAGCAAAGTGCCGCCAACCAACAGACGTCGACACCCCCAGCGTGCCGCCAGCGCTCCGGCCACCGGCATGGCGCTGATCGAGCCCACCCCCAGACACAACAAAAGCAGGCCGAGCATGCCGTCATCCAGACCGACACGCAGCTTGGCGTAAGGCACCAGTGGTGCCCAGGCGGCCATCCCGAAACCGGCAATGAAAAACGCCAGGCGCGTTGCCATCTGCTCCTGGCGCGGGGTGCTGCGCGAGGCAGCGGTAGCGGTGTCACAAGCGGTCATGCGGGCTCCTCATCCATGACAAAAAAGGGCCATGGTAGCGACTCAGACCTGACAACGCTGGAAAAGTCGAATACGTGTCACCTCCATTAACGCCAATTCACTCGGAGGGGAACCTTTAATACTCATCTGCACCCGGGCGAACGACCCTCTCCAAAACCTCTGATATCAAAATGAAATTACCTAGGGTATATGTCTGCCCCGCTGGACAAGGATCATTTAGTGACATTCACGCAGGCTTGAGAAAATGAAACGGATCAAATCGGTTGCACTGTCAGGTGCAATGATCTTCTCGCTGTTTTGCCACAATATCTGGGCTGCCAATGCTCAATCCTGGAATCTGGCCAGAGACATGTACCTCATGACGGAAAAGTCCCCTGCGGGCTCTCCATGGGCGTTCATGCAGAACAAGACAGCAGTCAATGCGGCAGCCAATTACACGCTTTTCCCAACCTTGCATGCTGATCAATGCGGCGACGGGGCGACTACCTGCTGGATGGAAGGTGCTGGCAACGGCTACATAGCTATCGTAAAGAAAAGCTGGACCTTCTCAGGGTCGGGCTCCAGTTCCCTGTTCAAGCAGGGCGACGTGGTTGCACATCCTGGCTCAAACTTCCAGAGCATTGTTCGCTGGACCAGTCCGATTGCCGGCAACATCAATGTACTGGGCAGGATCAACGATCTGCATAACGCGTGCGGAGACGGGATAAGCTGGTCACTCAACCTCGGCGACACATTGCTGCAGTCAGGCAGCCTTGCAAAAGGCGGCAGCTCGTTGATTCATGTCGATAACATCGCTGTTACTGTGGCCGCCGCTCTATATTTAGTCATCGACAAGAAAGCCAACTACTCGTGCGATGCCACGAGCTTCGATCCACTAAGGAAACTCCGAACACGTTGTCCATCAGCCGGAAATAGACGGCTTGAGGATGCCGAAAAGCCCGATTTTCAGCCGCTGATTATTGGATAACCAAGGCAAAGCCTTGGGTTTCTGCCCTCCCGGGCGCACCTCTCCCGCAGCAGGTAATAATTGCCGACGCACCATCCGCAGATTCGACAGAGCAAACAGCGTGGTCAGTTGCGCCATGTTCTTGGCCAAGCCACGGAAACGGGTTTTCACATAGCTGAATTGGCGCTTGATTACACGGAATGGATGTTCGACCTTCGCTCGCGCCTGCGCTTTGAACTTTTCGATCTTGCGTCTGGCCTTGTAGAGCACGCTTCGTTTGCTTAAATGCGTATAGGTGCTACGACGAGCCGCAATCTGCCAGATTACCGACCTTCCTTCATGCTCCGGCCGCTTTTCCACGCCGGTATAACCCGCGTCGGCACAGATAACATTTTCATCGCCATGCAACAGGTGAGCGACCTCCGTTACATCGGCCACATTTGCCGCATTTCAGGATCGCGCTTGCCGTCCTTGTTCTTGGTCGAGCTGGGTGCGTGGATGATGGTGCCCTGGCGCAACGACAGGCCCTTGTCTCGCAGGTAATTGTTGATGGCTTCCAGAATCCCCGACGCTAGCTGATGCTTTTCCAGCAGGTGCCGGAAATTCATGATTGTCGTGTCTTCGGGGATAGGAGCGCTGAGCGTCAATCGAGCAAACTGGTGCGCCGAAGTGATCTCGTACAGCGCCTCTTCCATGGCTGGCTCACTCAACGAGAACCAGTTCTGCAGCAGATGAACACAAAGCATGGTTTCCAGTGGGTACGGCTTGCGACCATCGCCGGCCTTTGGGTAATGCGGCTCGATCAATGCCACCAAGCCGCTCCACGGCACCACCTGCTCCATCTCGGCCAGAAAACGCTCGCGACGGGTTTGCTTGCACTTACCGGTGTACTCGAAATCGGAAAAGCTCATCTGACTCATGGGATGGAGGGTTTGTAGAGGGCAGTTGGATGGGCCCTATTTCAGCACAGCTCAGATGGTCTGTGCTGACTTGTTCGGAAAATCCCTAACCGGCCTTCTGGCCAGTTTTTCGTTTCCACGACCCTCCGTCTGGAACTAACAAGCAGCGACCTCGAATGCCACACGGCGCAAATCGCGTGATGGTGCCTGCAAACTTTTGGGCGGCGGTGCAGGGCTTCTCGTGTAGACGGAATATTTTTTACGATCAGGCCTGAATAAAACCTCAAGGGTTGCCGATATATCTGGAAAGTTCATAAAGCTTTCGTGCATAGCAATAGACTATAAAAAAATACATTGCGATAGATGTAATAAAAATTCGCCAGTAGCATCATTGTTCAGAGAGATTCTCATGCCACTACGCAGTATGAACATCGCCCCTCGCGCTTTTCTCGGTTTCGCATTCATCGCATTGCTGGTGATTGTGCTGGGCGTCTTTGCCCATACCCGCATGACGTTGATGCGCCAGGCGACGATTGAGGTGCAGACCAACCAGTTGCCCAGCGTCGGCTACCTGGGCAACTTGATCGAGGGTGTGCTACGGATGCGCATTCTGTCATTTCGGGTCTTGGTCAATCGCGAGCCCGCGGCCCTGGACGAGGCCTATGCGCGTATTGGCGTCCTGGTGGACAAGTTGCGCAAGGACCAGAAGAGCTATGCCGACCTCCCTGCTGTAGATGAGGAGTTGGCAAAGTACCGCGAGTTCACCGCTACCCTCGACACCTACCTCAAGGATCAGGAGCGCATGGTGGAACTGTCCCGGCAAAACAAGCTGGAGGATTTGCGCAGCCTGATCAATACCCAGATCAAGGCCGGCACCGATCTGATGGGCGTACAGCTTAATAAACTGGTGGAAATCAACAAGGCTGGTGCCAAGGTCGCTTCGGATGAATCCGGCAGGCAATACGACAACGCGAGTACCGGCATTGTCATTGTTTCGGTGGTGGCTGCCCTGCTGACGGTGCTGTTGGCCTGGCTGCTGACCCGAAGCATTGTCACGCCATTGAGGAAGGCCGTCGAAACTGCCGAAGTCATCGCCAGTGGCGATCTGAGCAAGCAGATCCTGGTCGAGGGTTCGGATGAACCGGCTCGCCTGCTGACCACCTTGTCCACCATGCAGGACAACTTGCGCAAGACCATAGAACAGATCTCCGGCTCAGCCACGCAGTTGGCTTCGGCTGCGGAGGAACTGAGCGCTGTGACCGAAGAGTCTTCGCGTGGGCTGCAACAGCAGAACAACGAGATCGAGCTGGCGGCCACAGCCGTCAATGAGATGACCAGTGCGGTGGAAGAGGTGGCGCGCAATGCCGTTTCGACCTCCGAGGCGTCCCAGCAGTCCAACCAGGCCGCGCGCGAAGGTCATTGCCGTGTCTTGGAAACCGTGGAAGCGATCCAGGCCATGACCCGTGACGTACAGAGCACTTCGGCCATGATTGAGGGCCTCGCGGCTCAAGGCCGTGATATCGGGCAGGTGCTGGACGTGATTCGGGCGATTGCCGAACAGACCAACCTGCTGGCCCTCAACGCAGCTATCGAGGCGGCCCGTGCCGGTGAAGCAGGTCGTGGTTTTGCGGTGGTGGCCGATGAAGTACGAGCTCTGGCGCACCGTACCCAGCAGTCGACCCGCGAGATCGAGCAGATGGTGGCAGGCATCCAGAACGGCACCGGTGAAGCCGTGCAGTCGATGCAGCAAAGCAACCAGCGTACCCAGGACACTCTGGAGCGCGCACGTGCGGCAGGCGGGGCGCTGGAGCAGATCACCCACTCGATCAACCTGATCAACGAACGCAATCTGGTGATCGCCAGTGCGTCGGAAGAGCAGGCACAGGTTTCCCGTGAGGTGGACCGTAACCTGGTGAATATCCGCGACCTGGCCTCCCAGTCAGCGGCGGGAGCCAACCAGACCAGTGCTGCCAGTCATGAATTGTCACGTCTGGCGCAGGAGTTGCGCTCGCTGGTCGCCCGATTCGTCATCTGACGGTCCGAAGGACTTGAGTGTGATGATTAGTTGCGATCTTTCCAGCGCAATGTGCCGATGGCAGTCTCTCATCGCCAAAACTCCGCGTGCCTGCAAGTTCGCCGTCTTGCAGGCACGCGGTTTCTTTTCAGAATGATAGAGAAGATGGGCCTAATCAGCCCTTTGCAAGCTCGGGAAGCACCAGAGCGCTTTAGGGATCCTCCGATCAAGTTAGCTTCTGACGTGCAGAAGCTAACCACCAGCGGCGTTTTTCCGTCATATCGGCTTGATAAGCAATTGCTCAAGCAGCTGTCGGCAGGCTTTTCAGCCCACCTTGTCTAGCCAAGGCGCAATTCACCCATACCCATCAGTTTCTTGCGCACCATCCACAGGTTCGACAGTACAAACAGCGTGGTCAGATGAGCCGTGTTTTTTACCGAGCCACGGAACCGGTTCTTTACGTGGCCGAACTGACGCTTGATCACCCGAAACGGATGTTCGACCTTGGCTCGGGTTAGTGCTTTTGCCCGTTCAATTTCGCGCTTGGTCTTGTAGATCCGGCTGCGCTTGCTCAGCTTCGTGTACGTACTGCGACGCCCTGCAATCTGCCAGATCACCTTACGGTTTTCATGCTCCTTGCGCTTCTCAACAACGGTATAGCCCGCGTCGGCGTAGACAGCATTCTCGTCACCGTGCAGCAGTTCAGCCACTTGCGTCACATTTGCGACCTTGGCTGCGGTGCAATGGACGTGATAGACCAGCCCCGATTCCATATAGGCACCAATGTGGGCTTTCATGCCAAAAAAGGACTGATTTCCTTTTCTGGTCTGGTGCATTTCAGGGTCACGTTTGCCGTCGTTGCTCTTGGTCGAACTGGGGCATGAACAATCGTGGCGTGGACGATGGTGCCTTGGCGAAGCGACAGACCTTTGTCCTGCAAGTAGCGATTGATGACGTCCAGGATCCCCGCTGTCAGTTGGTGTTTTTCCAGCAGGTACCGGTAATTCTTGATCGTGGTGTCTCCGGGGATCGGAGCGCTGAGCGTCAGCCGGGCGCACTGGCGCATCGAGGTGATTTCGTACAGCGCTTATTCCATGACCGGATCACTGAGAGAAAACCAGTTTTGCAGCAGGTGAATGCGCACCATGGTCTCCAGCGGATAGGGCTTGCGACCGCCGCCAGCCTTTAGGTAATGAGGCTCGATCAGTGCCACCCGCTCGCACCAGGGAACGACTTGCTCCATCTGGGCCAGGAAGCGCTCTCAACGGGTCTGCTTGCGTTTGCCGACGTACTCGAAATCGGAAAAGCTAATCTGACTCATGGGACTGGCTGTTGCTCGTGACGGGAGTGGTGGGCTATTTCAGCACAGCGGGCGGGCGCTGTGCTGGAACTTGATCGGAGAATCCCTAATAGCCGGTTGAAACCGAAGAGCTCTTTGCAGCGATGAGCTGAAAAGGGTCAGGCGCAGTGCCTGTAGGCGTGCAGGCACTGTGCAAGCCCAGGGTGTCAGACAAACGCTTCAGTAGCGACCGGCTGGCCGGCCAGTTGAATGAAGCCGTCGACGGCCTGGTTGCTCAAAGCGACAAACTCGGCCGACTCGGAGAAGGCGATTACCACTTCCTGACGGCTCATGGTCTGGTTGTCCAGATGGCCGGCCCACCAATCCCGGCCACCGGCGTCGGCGCTGCGATCCAGGGCATTGAGGTACAGCTGATTGACGAAGTCGGTATTGTTGAGGGCACCGTAGGTCTGATTGAACTCGCTACTGTTCACAAAGCTTGCAGCCACATCCGTCAGTGACATGCCGCGGTCCACTTGCTGTTCCCAGTAACGAAAGCCGCCAAGGTCCGGGCTGCGGTCGAAGGTGGTCATGTACAGGCGCGCCAGTGACGCATCACTGACTTGCGCCACCAACGGCTGGCCGGTCTCGCCCGGACGACTGTGCGACACCGAGATTTCCTGATAGATGCCACTGCCGTCCAGGTCGCGGTAAACGGTGGTCTCGATCCAGCCATCGTCGCGCTCGACATGCAGCACATCAGTGCCAGACACGCTGTAGGTCTCGTCGCGATCAATGTTCTCAAGCTCCCAGCGACCGTCGTCGAACTCATAGACCCGCTGGATCTGCCCGGAAACAATATCGAAACGCTTCAGATCGATCTCCGCCATGACTCACCCTCTCCCTAACAATGTGAATATTTGATGTCAGGCAAATGTATGGCACTTGGCTTAAACGAAACTTAATAACCAGTTACAACCTCGCCCCCATTCAGTGCACGGCATCGCGTTCGGGCATTCAAGGGACGCATCTGGGCAGGCGGGCGGACAAATTCTGTAGCATTTTCAACTACACGACTGTTTTGAATCGCGAACAGTCCTTAGAATAGGCAGGCATTGCACCACTGCGGTGCAACCCTTCTCTTTCATCCATTGCCTTCCCAAGAGTCCCTCGTGCAGAAAGGAATTGCGCTTTCGGTACTGGCTTCCTGTCTGTTCGGAGTCATGTACTACTACACCTCGCTGATGGCCCCGCTCAGCGGTGAAGAGATTTTCGGCTGGCGCATGCTGCTGACGGTGCCGTGCGTGACGCTGTTCATGTTCATGTGCGGTGACTGGCCGCTGGTCAAGGCGCTGGGCGCACGCATTTTGCGTCATCCGGTGCTGATTCCCGGGATCATGCTGTCTTCGTTTCTGATGGGTGTGCAGTTGCTGTTGTTCATGTGGGCGCCGTTGCACGGTCGCAGCCTGGAGGTGTCGCTGGGTTATTTTCTGTTGCCACTGACGATGATCCTGACCGGGCGTCTGGTGTATGGCGAGCACCTGTCGCACCTGCAGAAGGTGGCGGCAGCCTTTGCTGCGTTTGGGGTGGCGCATGAAGTGTGGCGACTGGGCAGTTTTTCCTGGGAGACGCTGGTGGTGGCGGCCGGTTATCCGGTGTATTTCGTGCTGCGCCGACGGTTGCAGACGGACAATCTGGGCGGGCTGTGGTTTGACATGTTGTTCATGTTGCCGGTCGGGGTGTGGTTCATTGTCAGCGGTAATCCGGCGGCGGCGCAGGCGACGCCGATGTTGTATGTGTTGATTCCGCTGTTGGGGGTGATCAGTGCGTCGGCGTTGATCAGCTATCTGCTGGCGAGCCGGCTGTTGTCGTTCAGCCTGTTCGGGCTGCTCAGTTATGTGGAGCCGGTGTTGCTGGTGGGTGTGGCGTTGTTGCTGGGCGAGAGTATCGGCGCTGATGAGTGGCTGACCTATGTGCCGATCTGGCTGGCGGTGCTGGTGTTGGTGATCGAGGGCGCGAAGCATCTGTTAGCGCAGCGGCGGCGCAACGCGGTTTCCTGAACGGCTGTAGGAGCGGCTTCAGCCGCGAACAGCTGATGTCTTGGCAGGTTCATTGCCGCGGTTGTCTGGCCTGCGGGTTTCGCCCCGACGGGCGACCCTATTTTGTGCTTGGCAAAACCGGGGAAAACCGCTTGCTCCTGGCTTGGGTCCGCCCTGCGGGCAGACTTCCCTCCGTCCGGCGCCGATTCGGGGGCCGGCGCGATGGGCATCCCTGCCCAGCGCACCTGAAACTGGCTTCCCTGCCAGTTTCTCCCCCGAATCGACGCCTACCCTCGGCCTGCACCCAAGTCGCGACTCGCGTCGTCTGCGCCATCTCGGCTCGAAGATCAAAAGCAAAATCAACGGCAACGGCAACGGCAACGGCAACGGCAACGGCAACGGCAACGGCAACGGCAACGAAGTTCTCAAGCCATGCGCGATTTGTTTTGGAATGTTCTTGCAGGCGCCGCCGAACGCGACTTGGGCGCTGGCCGAACGCAGGTGTCGATTTGGTGGGAAAGCCGGCAGGGAAGTCGCTGCTCTTTCTATAAGGAGCAGGTGCGCTTGGCAGGACGGGTTTTAATCTGCCGGGGCTCTCTCACTCACTCACTAAACCGCTGCAACTGCATCTCCTGCAACCGGCTCAAAGTTCGGCGGAAGGCGAATTCCAGGTAGCCCTGGGTGTAAAGCTGGTCCATGGGCACGGGGGCTTCGACATAGAGCGGGACGCGGCGGTCGTAGCATTCGTCGACCAGGGCGATGAAGCGCCGCACGCTGTCATCTTTGGGTGACAGTTGCGGCAGTTCGCGGTCACCGGCTTTGACCTGTTCGACGCCGTCTTCGGTGCCGCGGGCAATCTTCGCCTCGCGCTGTACAGCGCTGAGCAGCGGTACTTCGCTGAGCATGACCACGGCAAAACGGTCGCACAGGGCGATGAAGTCCATCGCCGCCAGTGGTTGTTCGCACAGGTCGCGGTAGCGGCACCAGATCACGTTGTCGGTATGTTGCAGGACATTGACGCTACGGTAGCCCAGCATGACCTGAGTGTCGTGCACGGTCTGGCCGTGGGTCAGGCCCTTGAAGATTTCAGCCAGGGCGCCGGGCTTGCCGGGTTCGCTGACCCAGTAGCGTTGCAGCAGTTGCCCCGGATGCAGTCGGTGGTCTGCGCCGCCATCGACCTCGACCACTTGCATGTAGTGCTCGATCGCGGCAATGGCCGGCAGGAAGCGTTCGCGGTTGTGGCCGTGGCTGTACAACTGCGGCGGCGGGATGTTCGAGGTGCAGACCAGCACCACACCGGCTTCGAACATGGTCTGTAGCAGCCCACCGAGAATCACCGCGTCGCCAATGTCGGTGACGAACAGCTCGTCGAAACACAGCACTCGCACGTCTGCCGCCAGTTCCCGGGCGATCACCGCCAACGGCTGGGCGGTGCCGGTCAGTTCAAACATGCGCTTGTGGACCCAGCGCATGAAGTGATGAAAGTGCTGACGCCGCGACGGTACTTGCAGGCTTTCATGGAAGCGATCCATCAGCCAGGTCTTGCCGCGCCCCACTGGCCCCCACAAGTAGATACCCCTGGCGCCGCCGCCATCAGCCAGCGCCTGCCAGCAGGCCTGCAACTGTTCAGCGGCATCACGCTGGGACGCATCAGCATGAAAGCCCCGTTGCAGGGCTTGTTCATAGGCTTGCAGCGGCGTCGGGCCAGTCATTGTTCACACTCCTTGTGGCTGGATGCCGGCACGCCGCAGCAGGCTGCGGCAACGCTCGGACAGATGGATCACGCGCAGGTGTTTGCCGGCCTTTTCATAGCGCTCGCGCAGGGTTTTGAGTGCGGCAATGGCCGAGTAGTCGACGAAGCTCAGGTGCTGACAGTCGAGTACCACCTGCTCAGGATCATCTTGCGGCGAGAACTGTTCGAGAAAATGTGTGGTCGAGGCAAAGAACAGCGTGCCATGCGCGTTGTAGACCTTGCTGCCATCGACGGCCTGATGGCTGTCGACATACAGGTCACGGGCATGCTTCCAGGCAAAGTCCAGCGCGGCGACGATAACCCCGAACAGCACCGCCATGGCCAGGTCGGTGAGCACCGTGACCACGGTTACCGCGACAATCGCCAGCATGTCGCTGACCGGCACTTTGCGCAGGATCCGCAGCGACGCCCAGGCGAAGGTCTGCTGCGCCACCACCAACATCACACCGACCAGTGCCGCCAATGCAATACGCTCGATCAGCGGCGCCAGAAACAGGATGAACATCAGGATCATGCCACCGGCCACAACCCCGGACAGCCGCCCACGACCGCCGGAGCCAAGGTTGATCACGGTCTGGCCAATCATGGCGCAGCCGCCCATCCCGCCGAACACCCCTGACACCATGTTCGCCGCCCCCAGCGCCACGCACTCGCGGTCCGGGTAACCACGAGTCTCGGTGATTTCATCGGTGAGGTTAAGGGTCAGCAACGTCTCCAGCAGGCCCACCATGGCCATAACCAGCGCATAAGGCGCGACGATGTACAGGGTTTCCAGCGTCCAGGGCACTTGCGGCCAGGCAAAGGCCGGCAAACCACCGGCCATGTGCGCCATATCCCCCAGGGTGCGGGTCGGCAGGTCGAGCAGGTACACCGCCAGGCCAACCCCGACAATCGCTACCAGTGCGGGCGGTGCCGCACGGGTCAGACGCGGCAGCAGGTAAACGATGGCCATGGTGACCGCGACCAGGGCGAGCATGATGTACAACGCCTGGCCGCTGAGCCAGGCGCCGTCATGTTGAAAGTGTTCGAGCTGGGCCATGGCAATGACAATGGCCAGACCGTTGACGAAGCCGAGCATCACCGGGTACGGCACCAGCCGCACCAGCTTGCCCAGGCGCAGCAGGCCGAACAGCACCATTAGCGCCCCGCCGAGCAGCACCGTGGCCAGCAGGTATTGCACGCCATGTTCGACCACCAGCGCGACGATCACTACCGCCATTGAGCCTGCTGCGCCGGAGATCATGCCCGGCCGACCACCCAACAGGGCGGTCAGGATGCAGATGATAAAAGCCCCGTACAGGCCCATCAGCGGGTTGAGATGCGCCACCAGGGCAAAGGCGATGCACTCGGGCACCAGCGCAAAAGAGGTAGTCAGGCCGGCGAGAACATCGGCGCGCAGACGGGAGAATTTCATGGGTTACCAGACAAAATGGCCCGTAGGCGCGAAAAAGCAGGCATGTTACGCAAAGTGCTGGCGTGCGGCCAGAGACTGCGCAGAACCGTTAGCGTTACGGCGCCATGCTTCTTGCTGCTGCGTGCAGCACCTGAAAGGCAGCTTCATGCAAAGGCACGAAAACTGCTAACTGACTCCAAAGTCAAATTTTCGCCACTCAAGGAATCAATATGTCTCATGTTCAAGGAATGACCCTTGCTTACAACTATTGCCTTGGTGAGGGCCTGGAGCTTGGAGCCTCGTTGCATAACTCATTCCACTTGCCAAACTGCCCCAATCTGTCGCCCAGTGACGGGACCGCCTACCTGTATGAACGTGATCTGCTGGACTACCAGCACTACCAGGCCGGTTACATCAATTACTCCAACAGTGAAATGGCGCCCGTCGACCTGATCGGTGATTTCCAGAATATCCCCAAGGCCGATATTAGCCTGGATTATCTGGTCAGTTCCCATGTCATTGAGCACGAACCCAATCTCTTTGCCGCATTTATTGAGTCGGACCGAGTGCTCAAAAATTTTGGGGTCTTCTTCTGTATTTTCCCCAAACGTCACGCTACCCCCGGAGACGGGGTTCGCCGACTGACAACCCTGCAAGAGATGATCGACGCCCATGAAAACGAGCTTGGCATGCTCGACATGCCGCCGGAATCCTGGCGTGGTCATTATCAACTTCTGTCTCTGCAAAGCATGCTTCGAGCTGTGAATTACCTGAATCAACAACACTTGGGTAGCTGGCTCATCGAGACCGTTGAAGAAACCGACAGCAAGGTGGGCAACGGGCACACCATTGTGCTTCGCAAGTACGAAAAACTGGCAGAATCGCGCTGGCCCGACGACGAAAGTTTTGCTCAGGCTTTCTTTAGTGCATGGGAATCCGACCGCCTGGGCGAGGCACTAGCCATGCTGAAAATCTCGCTTTCATTCAATTTCTTTGATCCGGTCAAGCTGCACCTGGCAGGCCATCTGTCCAGGCAACTCGGCTACACCGATGAGGCCATTGAGTTCCTGCGTCAGGCACTCATCATCGAGCCGGAAAACGAGGAGTTTCGAAGAGAGTTTTTCGAATGGTCGGGCATCATCTACAGCAACCCTGTCCTTTAATACCGATCACCTCGTAGGCGACCAAGGATGTGCATGCCGCTTATGGGCCAGAGCACGGGGGAGGCAACCCACGCATGCATGACCAACCCAGCATTCGGGTTACACGCGTGTATGATCACTGCCCCCTATTGAATATCTGGAACTTGTAATGCGCAGAGTTTCAACAACCGCGCTGCCTGCTTGGCTGAGTCTGGCTGTCGCACTGGCCTGGAGCCAGAACCTCCATGCGACCGTCAGTCTGGAGCGTACCGCCATTGAACAGGTTGAAGTACAGCGCGCGGCGCAGGAACAGCTAATTGAAGAAACCGCCCGGCAAGTCATGCAACAAAACGGCATCGCCGGCATGGCCATCGCGGTCACTGACCATGGCGTCCAGCGCTTCTATAATTTCGGCGTGGCGGCCAAAGACACGGGCGCACCGGTGACCAGCGACACGCTGTTCGAGCTGGGCTCGATCAGCAAGACCTTCACCGCGACCCTCGCCACCTGGGCTCAGGCGCAAGGCAAACTCCGGCTCGACGCCCCGATCGACAGCTACCTGCCCGCCCTGCATGACAGCCGCCTGGGCAAGGTCGCCGTATTGCACCTGGCCACCCACACGGCCGGCGGCTTCCCGTTACAGGTGCCGGATCGAGTGCAGGATGAGCAACAACTGATGGCGTACTTCAAGGCATGGCAGCCGCAGTACCTGCCCGGCACGCATCGCAGCTATGCCAACCCGAGTATCGGCCTGCTCGGGGTGATTGCCGCCAAAAGCCTGGGGCTGCCGTTCGACCAGGCCATGCAGCAAGGGTTGCTGCCGGCCCTGGGGCTGTCGGCGACCTGGATCAAGGTGCCTGCGGACAAACAGAGCCTGTATGCCCAAGGCTATGACCGGCAGGACCAACCGGTACGGCTCAATCCCGGCATACTGGCCGATCAGGCTTACGGGGTGAAATCCAGCAGCGCCGACCTGATCCGTTTTGTCGAGGCCAATATCGCCAGCCATCCGCCAACCAGTCCGTTGCAAGAAGCGCTGCGAGCGACCCACACGGGTTATTTCAGCTTTGGCCCGGCGATTCAGGCGCTGGCCTGGGAGAGCTATCCGCCACCGGCGGACCTGTCGGCACTGCTGGCAGGCAATTCCAATGACATGGCGCTCAAGACCCAACCGGCGCAGGCACTGCGCCCCCCCGTGCCTCCAGCACCCGGCAGTTGGCTCAACAAGACCGGCTCGACCAATGGTTTCGGTGGTTATGTGGCCTTCATGGCCGACCGCAAATGGGGCGTGGTGATCCTGGCCAACCGCAACTACCCGAACCCAGAGCGAGTGCGCCTGGCACAGACCATTCTCAACGCTGCGGACACGCCACTAGTGCGTTGAAAACCGTTTAAAAGCGCCGATTGGAATTGATAAACAAGGCATCGCCAGACGCTTTGGCCATGACAACCGGCGCTTGACAAACACCTGAACCGCCCCTGAACAGCAGCCAGAAATCCTTGGATAAGGGAAAAACAACTGGCCCTTACACGGGAATGACTATCATTATGTTGCGCATTGTTTCGGTGGCAACACTTTGAAACGCTTCACCCGCCCGTAGTCATTCCTGGTGAAAAATGCTCGTTCCCTTTCTGATCATGCTGCGCGAAGGCATTGAAGCCGCGCTCATCGTAGGCATCATTGCCTCCTATCTCAAACAGACCGGCCGCGGCCAATGGATGCCGGCGGTGTGGATCGGCGTGTTCCTCGCAGGCGCCCTGGCCTTGTTGGTCGGTGGCGGCCTGGAACTGATGAGCGCCGAATTTCCGCAAAAACAGCAGGAACTGTTCGAAGGCATCGTCGGCCTGCTGGCAGTGGGCATCCTCAGTTCCATGGTGTTCTGGATGCGCAAAGTGGCGCGCTCGGTCAAAGACGATTTGCAACAGTCACTGGACAGCGCATTGAGCGGTTCGCGCAATCAAACCTGGGCGTTGATTGCCATGGTGTTCTTCGCCGTGGCCCGCGAAGGTCTGGAGACCGTGTTTTTTCTGCTCGCGGTATTCCAGCAGAGCACCGGCTCCGGTGCCCCGCTGGGTGCCCTGCTCGGCCTGCTGGTCTCGGTAGCCGTGGGGGTGGCACTGTACCGCGGCAGTCTGCGCCTGAACCTGAGCCTGTTCTTTCGCTGGACCGGGCTGTTCATCCTCGTCGTGGCGGCCGGAGTGCTGGCCAATTCGGTCAGGTCACTGCATGAAGCCGGTATCTGGAACCACTGGCAAGAGGTGGTCTTCGATTTCAGCGCCACGCTGCCGATGGATGGTCCGACCGGCGCGATCCTGGCCGGGATGTTCGGTTACCAGGACGCCCCCACCGTCAGTGTGCTCGGCGCATGGCTGCTGTATCTGCTCGCCGCCCTGACGCTGTTTTTCCTGCCGCACAAAGCTCAGCCGCAGGCGCCGCGCCCGGCCCTCACGAATCACTAGTCTCAAGGGATACTCATGTCCAACGCCTCATCGGGAGCCTGGTCTCCCCGTGCCCTGCGCGTGGCCGTCGCCGGCTCCGTGGTCCTGATGTTCGCCGCTGGCGGGCTGTTCTACTACGCCTCGCAAGTGGCCGCGCACAAGCGTGCCGCCAATGCAGGTAACGAAACGGTGATCAATATTCACCCGCGCAGTTGCGAGCCCAATGCCCTGACCGTGCCGGCGGGCAAGCACAGCTTCCGCATCGTTAACCAGTCCGAACGTGCTGTGGAATGGGAAATCCTCGACGGCGTGCTGGTGGTCGAAGAGCGCGAAAACATCACCCCCGGCATGAGCCAGGTGATCAACGCCAATCTGATGCCCGGCGATTACGCCATCACTTGCGGCCTGCTGAGCAACCCGCGCGGCACCCTGCACGTGACCCCGACCGCCGAGTCCGAGGCGCAGGCCAAGGCGCGCCCGTCGATGACCGCATTCATCGGCCCGTTATCCGAGTACCGGGTGTACCTGAGCCAGCAAGGCTCGGCGCTGATCAAAGCGGTTGCCAGCTTGCAACAAGCCATCGAAGCCGGCGATCTCAACGCCGCCCAGGCGGCCTACCTGCCCGCGCGCAGTGCCTATCAGCGCATCGCCCCGGCCGCCCAGCGCCTGGCCGAACTGGACAACACCATCAACGCCCGGGCCGATTACTTCGAACAACGTGAGCAAGACCCAGGCTTCAGCGGCTTCCACCGGATCGAATTCGGTCTGTTCAAGCAAGCCAGCCTCGACGGTCTTGCTCCTGTGACGCAAAAACTCAGTGCCGATGTGGCACGGCTCAAGCAGGAACTGCTGGCCCAGAGCATTGCCCCGGAGCAACTGACCAGCATCGTGATCCGCAACCTGCTGAGCCTGGCGCAGAACCGCAGCAAGGGTGAAGAGGAACGCTACAGCCACACCGACCTCAATGGGTTTGCCGCCAACCTTGAGGGCGCGCGTAAGGTCATCGACCTGCTGCGTCCACTGCTGGCGAAGAACCACGCTGACCTGCAACAGCGCCTGGACAGCGCCGTGACCAACCTGGACAGCACCTTTAACGGCCTGAAAAGCGCAGACGGCTATCGACCTTACGATCAGGTCGATGCCGCCGCCCGCCAACTGATCGCCAGCCAGTCCACGGCGCTGGCCGATGCCCTGCAACAAATCGATCCGGCCTTGGGCCTGTCGAGCCTGTAAGACTGCGGAGTACTCAATCAAGATGAAAAAACCAGACGCAACCGCTGTGATCGAATCGCCCCAGCGCCGCCGCGTGCTGATGGGGCTGGGCGCCGCCGGGGCGGCGTTGGCCGGCAGCAGCCTGGCAGGTCCAGCGATGGCCGCAAAACCTGCGCAGGTCACCGAAGCACCGAACAGCGACAAGACCCAGGACAGCAACGCCTTTCATGGCGTGCACCAGAGCGGCATCGTCAACCCGCGCCCGGCGGCCGGCATGTTCGTCGCTTTCGATGTACTGGCCACTGACCGCCAAGACCTGGAGCGACTGCTGCGCACCCTCAACGAGCGCATCGCGTTTTTGATGAAAGGCGGCCTGGTCCAGGACATTGATCCAAAGCTTCCACCGCTGGACTCCGGCATCCTCGGCCCACTGGTAACCCCGGACAACCTGACCATCACCGTGTCGGTGGGCGATTCGCTGTTCGACGAGCGTTTCGGCCTGCAAGCGGCAAAACCCAAGCGGCTGAGCCGTATGGTCGGTTTTCCCAATGACGCGCTGGACGCCGCCAGTTGCCATGGCGACCTGAGCATTCAGTTCTGCGCCAACACCCCGGACACCAACATCCACGCCCTGCGCGACATCGTCAAAAACCTGCCGGACCTGCTGCTGGTACGCTGGAAGCAAGAAGGCACCGTACCGCCGCAGGCACCGAAAAAGCCCGGTCAGCCGGCAGAGAGCGCGCGTAACTTCCTGGGTTTCCGTGATGGCTCGGCCAACCCGGACTCCAACGACAAGAAACAGATGGACGAACTGGTCTGGGTCCAGCCCGGCAGCGACGAGCCGGCCTGGGCCGCGCACGGCAGCTATCAGGTGGTACGCATCATCCGCAACTTCGTCGAACGCTGGGACCGTACCCCGTTGCAGGAGCAGGAGTCGATCTTCGGCCGCACCAAAGCCAGCGGTGCGCCCATGGACGGCAAGCTCGAAAGTGACGAGCCGAATTACGCCGCCGACCCGCACGGCAAAAAGACCCGCCTGGATTCGCATATTCGCCTGGCCAACCCGCGCACCCCTGAGAGCCGCAAGAACCTGATTCTGCGCCGCCCGTTCAACTACTCCAACGGCGTCAACAAGAATGGTCAGCTGGATATGGGGCTGCTGTTTATCTGCTACCAGGCTGACCTTGAGAAGGGCTTCATTACCGTCCAGACCCGCCTTAACGGTGAACCGCTGGAGGAATACCTCAAGCCGGTCGGCGGCGGTTACTTCTTCACCCTGCCGGGGGTGACCAATGATGAAGATTTCATCGGTCGCTCGCTGCTGGCGGCCACTTCACCGAAATCTGTCTGAACCTCAACTGGAAGAGTCGATATGAACAAGACCCCGCTCGCCCTGCTGTTCGCCCTTGGTGTGTTGAGCGCACCGCTCGCCGCCGTTGCCGCCCCCGCACCGCTGGATCTGGTCGGCCCGATCTCTGACTACAAGATCTACGTGACCGAAAACATCGATGAACTGGTCAGCCACACCCGCCAGTTCACCGATGCGGTTAAAAAAGGCGACATCGCCACCGCGAAAAAACTCTACGCACCGACCCGTGTGTTCTACGAGCGCGTGGAGCCGATTGCCGAACTGTTCAGCGACCTCGACGCCTCCATCGACTCGCGGGTCGATGACCACGAACAAGGCGTCGACGCCGAAGACTTCACCGGCTTCCACCGCCTGGAACATGCGCTGTTCGAGAAGAACACCGCGCAAGATCAGGGCGCTATTGCTGACAAGCTGATGGCTGACGTCAATGACCTGCAAAAGCGCATTGCCGATTTGACCTTCCCTCCGGAGAAAGTGGTCGGCGGCGCCGCCGTGCTGCTCGAAGAAGTGGCGGCCACCAAGATCTCCGGCGAAGAAGACCGCTACAGCCACACCGACCTGTATGACTTCCAGGGCAACGTCGACGGCGCGAAGAAAATCGTCGACCTGTTCCGTCCGCAGATCGAGAAGCAGGACAAAGCCTTTGCCGCCAAGGTGGACAAGAATTTCGCCTCGGTGGACAAGATCCTGGCCAAGTACCAGACCGCTGACGGCGGCTTCATGACCTATGACAAGGTCAAGGAAAACGACCGCAAGGCACTGGTGGGTCCGGTCAACACCCTGGCCGAAGACCTCTCGACCCTGCGCGGCAAACTGGGCCTGAACTGATCGGCATTGCCCCGTAGGAGTGGTCGGGCGGCGATCCGCTTTAGCCGCGAATTACCTTCGCAGCTAAAGCTGCTCCTACAAAGGTTCAAGCCTTTTTGTCGTGGCTGATACGCAGCAGATAAAAGGTCGCCGCCCCCCCTTCACTGGCATAGCCGGTATTGTCCTGGGTATAGACCCCGGCCTTGAAGTACAAAAGTTTGGTACTCCACTGCTGATCCAGGCGCACTTTCCAGTCGTGATCATAAGCGTTGACGCTCAGCTCGCCGGTGCTGGTCAACGCAATCGTGTAGTTGAAGCGCACATTGAGTGGCACCCCTTGCGCCAGGGTGATGACTTCAATCTCGGCATCCGGGTTGCGCCGCAACTTGGCAACGATGTTGCCGGTCTGGAGTTTCTCCTTGTACTGATACTCCACCTTGAGCAGCGGCTCATTACTCTGATAAGCGTGAATCTGGCCGATGACAATCTTGCCGTTCGATGGCACCTGATTGACGGTCAAGGCGGCGCGCAAAACGTTGTCTGCCGAGGTGTAACTCCAGTTGAAAGCCCGACCATCTGCGGTGGTCTCGCGCAGTTCACTGCGCGGGTATTTGGCGTTGTCAGTGGTCGAACCGGTTACCGGAGCCCAGAAGAACAGCGTTTCGCCGGAGCGGAAGTAACCATCCTGGTAGCCGCGCACCAATTGCGGGGTGTTGATGGTCGTGGCGGGAATGCCGACGGGAACGGACAAATTCCAGGTGGCGAGGTCGATCATTGGGGGGCTCGCAAGGTGCGCATGCGCACCGACAGAATGGCTCTGGAGCGGGCCTTTCGGCCTGCCCTGTTCGCCACCGCTATCGGCCTGGAGCGTTTTTTGTTGACCCCCTGAAAGCGTCAATGAATCGTTGCCCGAGCCGCCGGGCCATTATTGCGATATCACCGATGACCGCCCTTGTGCAGGACCGTTTCAGCTCCGGCGCCGGATTGATCGGCATAGGCGGCGACATCGCAGTGTCAGTTTTTTGAATGGCGCGACTCAAACACCGAACAAAAGTTGCACGGCTTCCGACCAACGGTCATCAACCAGCCTGATCAAGCAGGCCGCGCAGCTTCAGAACCGCGCTGTCTGGCGTGGTCAACACCGGCAGGCCGCTGACTTGCCGCACCCACTCACTGGCACGGGCCATGGAGAATTGCGCCAGGCAGATCACCTCAGCCGGCCCCAACGCATCAGCTGCTTGCGCCACTCGCCGGTCATGTTCAGGGCCATCACCCTGAGCCAGGATCTGCATGCCGTCCTCGGCCAGTTGCAGTTGCAAGTCCAAGGCCTGGCCCTGGCGTTCGGCAGCCGCGATAAATTCGGCACGCATCGACGCCAGGGTCGGTTCAAAGGTCGCCAACAGCCCGATCCGGCTGCCTTGCGCCAGCGCCGCTTCGATCATCGCCTCATTGGGCTTGAGCAGCGGAATGCTCACTTCGCGCTTGCAGGCATCGATGGCTTCACCGAACGCCGAGCAGGTAAACAGAATGGCATCGGCACCGGCACTGACCGCGTAACGGGTCAGATCGAGAAAGCGCTGGATAATGGCCGGGGTCAGCTGCCCGGCAGCCTTCAAATCACGGGGCAGCGAGTCCTCCAGCAAGTTGACAAGCTCGGCTTGCGGCCAGTGCCGGTCAAAGGCCGCATTGATGGGGCTGATCGACAAGGGAGTGGCATGGATCAGGAAAATACGCGGCGTGTTCAAAACGAACCCTCATGAGCTGGAAAACGTGACACCATCCTGCCGCATCGCGCTCATCACAAAAAATATTTATTTGTGATGCTACCTATCAATTTTTGTTAGCTATGGCGAGTCATGAATCTCAAGGCACTGACTTACTGCGTTACGGTCGCGCAACTGGGCAGCTTCACCAAGGCGGCGCAGGCGCTGCATGTGGCGCAACCGGCGCTGAGCATGGCCGTGGCGCGGCTGGAAGAAGAACTCGGCGTGCAACTGTTCAACCGCGCCGGCCGGCAACTGACGGTCACCGCCGAGGGCCAACTGTTCGTGCAACGGGTAGAAGCTGGCCTGGTGCAGTTACGCGGAGCGCGGCAGGCACTCAAGGACCTGACCGCGCTGGAGTGCGGCGAGATCCGCATCGGCATCCCGCCGTTGTACGGTATTGGTCATATTCCTGAGTTGCTGGCGCGGTTTCGGGCACGTTATCCGGGTATGGCCATGCACGTGGTCGAGGGCAGCGCAGACGATATTCGCCAGCGCCTCAAGGACCGGCAGATAGACGTTGCGCTGCTGGAGCAGCGCCGGATAGATCCTGACTGGGAGCACGTGGCGCTGGGCAGCGACGAAATGGTCCTGTGCATGACTGACGACCACCCGCTGGCCAACGAAACAGCAATTCGCGCCGAGCAACTGCAGGACATCGACATGCTGGTGTTCGACCAGAGCTTCTTGCAGCGTCACCTGCTAGACGCCTTCTGCGCCAACCGTCAGGTCCGCTACCGGATTGCCCTGGAGAGCAATTTCGTGTCGCTGATCAGCCGCCTGGCCTGCGACGGGATGGGCATCTGCACCCTGCTGCGCTCAATCCAGCGTCAGCAACCAAGGCTGGTCGGCGTGCCGTTCGATCCGCCGTTACTGCTGAGCTTTGGCCTGTGCTGGCGTCCTCAGGAGTACTTGTCATTGGCCAACCAGCGGTTTGTCGAAGCGGCGCAGGCGTTTTTCGCTGAGTCAGCGGCGGAGCGTGTTCGCGGCTGAAGCCGCGCCTGCAAGCAAGAAATTTCATTTGACTGAAACAGGTTGTTACAGGATAGTAATAGTTAGCAAGCTATTAATATCCTCACTAATAATACTCTCCCTAACGACCTGAGCCATGTCTGACCCAACCCTGCATCGCGCCATCAGCAGCACCATGGTCGCCGCCTCCCGTCATTGGCGGCGGCTGTGCCATGCCACGCTGTCCAGCTACAGCATCAGCGAAGCCTGCGCCGGTCCCCTGCTGGCCATCGCTCGCCTGGGCGACGGGGTGCATCAGGTCAGGGTGGCGCACGCTGCGGGGATGGAAAGTCCAACCCTGGTGCGCCTGCTCGACCAGTTATGCAAGGCCGGGATCGTCTGCCGTACCGAAGACCCCAACGACCGCCGCGCCAAGGCCTTGAGCCTGACCGACAAGGGCCGCGAGCTGGCCGCCTCAATCGAGGTCGAGCTGACCCGCCTGCGTGCCGGCGTGCTGAGCGGCATCACCGCTGAAGATCTGCAGATTGCCCTGCGCGTGCTGCAGGCGTTTTCTGATGCGCTGCCGCCCGAGGGGGATCCGGCTTGAGCATGAAGGACTTTCTCAGCGACCTGCCGCCCGGCCGCGACTGGCTGCACGGAGTACGCACCTTCGCCGCCTCGATGCTGGCGCTGTACATCGCGCTGGTCATGGAAATGCCACGTCCTTACTGGGCCATGGCCACGGTGTACATCGTCGCCAGCCCGTTTGTCGGCCCGACCAGTTCCAAGGCCCTGTACCGGGCGTTAGGCACACTGACGGGCGCCTGCGCCTCGGTGATCCTGGTGCCGATTTTCGTCCAGACACCGATCCTGCTGGCCATCGTTATTGCCTTGTGGACCGGCACCCTGCTGTACCTGTCGCTGCACCTGCGTACCGCCAACAGCTACGCGCTGATGCTGGCCGGCTACACCATGCCGCTGATTGCCTTGCCCGCCGTGGACAACCCCCAGGCGGTGTTTGAAATCGCTGTGTCGCGTACCGAGGAAATCTTCCTCGGGATCACCTGCGCCGCGGTGGTCGGCGCCATGTTCTGGCCACGGCGCCTGGCGCCGGTGTTCCGGGCCAGCACCGACAAATGGTTCAGCGATGCCACCCTGTACAGCGAGCAGTTTCTCAGCCGCAACGTTGACCCCGGCGAGGTCGCGGGCCTGCGCACCGCCATGGCCGCCGGGTTCAACAGCCTGGAGCCAATGATTGGCCAGTTGCGCCATGAAGGTGCGCATAAACAGACCGTGCGTCACGCGCTGGAACTGCGCGGGCGGATGATCCATCTGCTGCCGGTGATCGACGCGCTCAACGACGCGCTGTGGGCGCTGGAACGGCGCTGCCCGGAACGCATGGCCGACCTTTCGGCCCTGCTGATCGAGGCGCGCCACTGGCTGCGGGCCACTGCCAGCGGCCTGCAACCGGAGCAGTGGGACTCTCTGCATCAGGCGTTGCAACGCCTGCAACCGGACGCCGAACAGCTCGACGAGCGCGAGCACCTGCTGCTCTCCAACGCTCTGTACCGCCTGGGCGAGTGGATCGATCTGTGGCAGGACTGCCGAAGCTTGCAACAGGCTATCGAAGCCGATGATGGCCGGCCCTGGCAGGCGGTGTACCGGCACTGGCGGCTGGGGCGGATCAGCCCGGCGCTGGATCGCGGCCTGATGCTCTACTCGGTGGCTTCGGCGGTGCTGGCGATTGTCGTCGCTTCGCTGATCTGGATTTTCATGGGCTGGCAGGACGGCGCCAGTGCAGTGATTCTGGCCGCAGTGTCGTGCAGCTTCTTTGCCGCCATGGATGACCCGGCGCCGCAGATCTACCGGTTCTTCTTCTGGACCCTGGTTTCGGTGGTGCTGTCGAGCCTGTACCTGTTCGTGGCGCTGCCCACAGTGCATGACTTCCCGATGCTGGTACTGGCCTTTGCAGCGCCATTCATCACGGTGGCGACCCTCAGCGCCCAGCCGAAATTCTTCCTGCCTACGGTGCTGACGGCGGTAAACACCGCGACGTTCGTCAGCGTGCAGGGCGCCTATGACGCCGACTTTCTGGTGTTTATCAACAACAATCTGGCCGGCCCCGCCGGTCTGCTGTTCGCGTTCATCTGGACGCTGATCATGCGCCCGTTCGGTGTAGAGATGGCCGTGCGCCGCATGACCCGTTTCAACTGGCAGGACATTGTCAGCCTGAGCGAACCGGCCACTCTGGCCGAACATCGGCGCCTGGGCGTGCAGATGATCGACCGCCTCATGCAGCAGGTGCCGCGCCTGGCCCAGACCGCCCAGGACAGCAGCACGCCACTGCGTGAACTGCGGGTGGCGTTGAACCTGCTTGACCTGCTGGCCTGGACAC
Source organism: Pseudomonas sp. 21LCFQ010 (assembly GCF_024129905.1). Lineage (NCBI taxonomy): Bacteria > Pseudomonadati > Pseudomonadota > Gammaproteobacteria > Pseudomonadales > Pseudomonadaceae > Pseudomonas > Pseudomonas sp. 21LCFQ010. The sequence goes on from NZ_JAMYDZ010000011.1 coordinate 24,327, forward strand.
CCCGGATCCCGACCTCCTGTCAGGCACCGCTGCGTCAGGTGGTCGCGCAGATCGGCGGTTATTTTGCCGCCTGCCTCAAGGCCGGGGAGCGCCTGCCGGCCCCCAATGGCCTGCTGATGACGCTGGACCGAACCCGGCGGGCGCTGAACAGCCAGGCCCCGGCCGAACCTCAGGCACGCCTGCACCTGCTGCATGCCCTGAGCGGCCTGCGCCTGGCACTGCTGCCGGGGCTGGAGATCATCGACGTCAATGGCCAAAGCATCGAACAACCGATCCACGGCCCCGATGGAGCACCCGCATGATTGGCGAGCTGGATATCAACGGGATCTTCATCCCGACCTTTCTGGTGCTGATGGGCCTGGCGTACCTGTTGTTTCTGGCTGTTCACGCTGTGCTGTCGCACACCCGCTTTTATCGTCTGGTCTGGCACCGGGCGTTGTTCAACACAGGTTTGTATGCCCTGCTGCTGGGCGTACTGGACACCTTTAGCCGGTACCTGATGACATGAAAAAACCGATCCTGACCCTGGGCCGCGTGGTCCTGACGTTAATTGTGGTGGCGCTGGCCAGCGTGCTGGTATGGCGCATGGTGATGTACTACATGTTCGCGCCCTGGACCCGCGACGGGCACATTCGCGCCGACATCGTGCAAATCGCCCCGGATGTATCCGGGCTGATCCAGCAGGTCCAGGTGCGCGACAACCAGCAGGTCAGCAAGGGCCAGGTGCTGTTCAGCATTGACCAAGACCGCTTCAAACTGGCGCTGCGCCAGGCCCAGGCCACCGCAGCCGAGCGTCAGGAAACCTGGCAGCAGGCGCAACGCGAGAATCGCCGCAACCGGTCGCTGGGCAATCTGGTATCGCGCGAACAACTGGAAGAGAGCCAGTCCAAAGAGGCCCGGGCGCTGTCGGCACTCAATGAAGCCAGAGTGTCAGTGGACGCCGCGCAACTGAACCTGGATCGCTCGGTGATCCGTAGCCCGGTGGATGGCTACCTCAACGACCGCGCCCCACGCCCCCATGAATTCGTCACTGCCGGGCGGCCGGTGCTGTCACTGGTGGATGCAGCCTCCTACCACATCGACGGCTACTTCGAAGAAACCAAGCTCGACGGCATCCATATTGGCTCGAAGGTCGATATCCGCGTGGTGGGCGACAATGCGCGCCTGACAGGCCATGTCGTGAGCATGGTCGCCGCCATCGAAGACCGTGACCGCACCAGCAGCAGCAACCTGTTGCCCAACGTCAACCCCGCGTTCAGTTGGGTACGCCTGGCGCAGCGTATCCCGGTGCGCATTGCCTTCGATCAAGTGCCCGAAGACTTCCGCATGATCGCCGGACGTACCGCCACCGTGTCGATCATCGACGCCTCACACCAGGAGGCCGCGCAATGAAACCGGCCTTACGCCTGCTGGCGCTGAGCGTCGGCGCCCTGCTCTCGGCCTGTCAGGTGGTCGGCCCGGACTACCAGCCACCCAAGGACGCCGCAGTCAATCGCGCCGACCTGCAAGGTACGCTGGGCAACTCGGCCAATGTGGTTTCAGCGCCGGTGCCTGAGCATTGGTGGCGGCTGTACCAGGACCGGCAACTCGATGAGCTGGTGCGCCAGGCGCTGGCCAGCAACACCGACCTGCGCATCGCGGCGGCCAACCTGCAACGCTCGCGCTACCAGAGCGCCGAGGCCGAAGCCGCCGGAGGTTTTCACGGCAGCGCCAAGGCCGGCGCCCAGCGTTTACAGGAATCGGGCGAAGCCTTCCTGCTGGCTGAAAAAGTCCCGGTGGCGACCGTGGGTGACGTGGGCCTGACCACCTCGTATCAGTTTGACCTGTTCGGCACTCTGCAACGCGGCATCGAAGCGGCCCAGGCCAATGTCGACGCCACCCAGGCGGCGGCTGATACGGCGCGCATTACCGTGGTGGCCGACGTGGTGCGGGCCTACACCCAGGTCTGCGCCGCCAACGAAGAGCTGGCCATCGCTCACCAGTCGCTGGACCTGCAACAGCAGAGCGTGACCCTCAACCAGCGCCTGCGCGATGCCGGGCGTGGCGATCAGACCCAGGTGACCCGCTCGCAGACCCAATTCAAGTCGCTGCGCGCCGAACTGCCGCGCTATGAAGCGCTACGCCAGAGCGCGCTGTTCCGGCTGTCGATGCTGCTGGCCAAACCCGTGGCGCAACTGCCGGCCGGGGTCGAGAACTGCGCCGAGCTGCCGCATCTCGCCCAGGTCATTCCGGTGGGCGACGGTGCCGCGCTGCTCAAGCGCCGCCCCGATGTCCGCCAGGCCGAGCGTCACCTGCACATGGCCACTGCCGAAATCGGCGTGGCCACCGGCGAGCTGTACCCGGACATCAGCATTGGCGCCTCGGTGGCGACCATCGGTTTTCTTGATCATCTGGGCAAACCCGCCACCAACCGCTGGGGCTTCGGCCCACTGATCAGTTGGACCGTGCCGAGCAATGGCACCCGGGCGCGCATCCATCAGGCCGAGGCGGCAAGCCAGGTCGCGCTGGCGCGCTTCGACGCCGTGGTGCTCAATGCCATCCGCGAAACCCAGACCAGCATGGCCCAGTACACCGCCCTGCTCGACCGCCGCGATGCCTTGGTAGAAGCCGAGCAATCGGCCAAAGAAGCCGCCGAACAGACCCATCGGTTTTACCAGGCCGGCCGGGAGTCGTTCCTGGCGGACCTGCAGGCCACCCGCACCTACACCCAGATGCGTGCACAACTGGCGCAGGCCAATACCCAGGTGGCGATGGGGCAGATCGATCTGTTTCTGGCGTTGGGGGGTGGCTGGCAGCAGTAGCCCGACTCAAGCCCCGAGCATGCCCGAACGGGCGGTTTCGCAGAAATCTCTCACAAAATTTCGGAAATAATCTGACATCCAGCAGGTAGTAAACGTCAGAAACCAGGAGCAGACTCTCACAACTTTTTCAGCACCAGGGAAACAGACGTTTCCCTGAACAAGGCTTAACCTGCAGCCAGGCGACTGGGAGCAATTGCTCAAGGAGGCGAAATCACAGGCTGAGCGCTTGAATACGCTCGCCATCGCTGTCGAATGACCACCGAGCCATCCTTGCCACGCAGAGACCACCCATGAGCACCACCCCAAACCGCCGCGAGCGGTTGCACACGGTCATCTTCCAGACCGACACCCCCGCCGGCCGCCGCTTCGACCAGACCTTGCTGGTGATCATCCTGCTCAGCCTGCTGGTCACCATCATTGACAGTATCGAGAGCATCCACGCCCAATACGCCACCGCGCTGGCCTGGATCGAATGGGGCTTCACAGCGGTGTTCGCCGTCGAGTACCTGCTGCGCCTGTACTGCTCGCCCCGGCCATTGAAGTACGCTTTCAGCTTTTATGGGCTGGTCGACCTGCTGGCGATCATCCCCGGCATCCTGGCGATCTATTACAGCGACGCTCAGTATCTGTTGATCGTGCGGATCATCCGCATGTTGCGTATCTTCCGGGTCCTGAAAATGGGCATGTACCTGCGCCAGGCCCACTACCTGCTCGAAGCACTGCGCGGCAGCAAACAGAAGATCATCGTGTTTCTGGCCAGCGTCTCGACCCTGGTAACGGTGTTCGGCACCCTGATGTACGTGATCGAAGGCCCGGAGCATGGCTTTACCAGCATTCCGAAGGGCATTTACTGGGCCATCGTGACCCTGACCACCGTGGGCTTTGGCGACATCGTGCCCAAGACCCCGGTGGGCCAGATGGTTTCATCGCTGGTGATGATCATCGGTTACTCGATCATCGCGGTCCCCACCGGAATCTTCACCGCCGAGCTGGCCAATGCCATGCGCGGTGAACAGCTCAAGCACGACTGCCCGGTGTGCGCCAAGAAACAGCATGAACACGGCGCAGCGTTCTGTTCACGGTGCGGCAACGCGCTGTTCCCGAAACTCGACGATCGGGCATAAGTAAATATTTTTTTAATCTTTAATGGCAAGGTGCCCCGCCGTTATGATCGCGGCAGCTGGATATCTGCCGCATAACAACGACGCACTCATCTAAAGGAATCTGCTGTGAAGAAACTATTCGCCGCCTCACTGCTGGCCGCCGGCCTGGCTCTGGGCAGCAGCGCCCAGGCCGCGCCGCTGCTGAACGTCTCCTACGACGTGATGCGCGACTTCTATAAAGACTACAACGTCGCGTTCCAGAAGCATTGGGAGGCCCAGCACAAGGAAAAGGCCACCGTGCAGATGTCCTTTGGTGGTTCGAGCAAGCAGGCCCGTTCGGTCATCGACGGTCTGCCGGCGGATGTGATCACCATGAACATGGCCACCGACATCAACGCCCTGGCCGACAACGGCGAGCTGGTGCCCAAAGACTGGGTGACGCGCCTGCCAAACAACAGCGCGCCGTTCACCTCCGCCACGGTATTCATCGTGCGCAAGGGCAACCCTAAAGCCCTGAAAGACTGGCCGGATCTGATCAAGGATGGCGTCGAGGTCATCGTGCCGAACCCCAAGACCTCGGGTAATGGTCGTTACACCTATCTGTCGGCGTGGGGCTATACCCTGAAAAACGGCGGCGATGAAGCCAAGGCCAAGGAGTTTGTCGGCAAGCTGTTCAAGCATGTGCCGGTTCTGGACAGCGGTGGCCGTGGCGCGACCACCACATTCATGACCAACCAGATCGGCGACGTGCTGGTGACCTTCGAGAACGAAGCGGAAATGATCGCCCGTGAATTTGGCCGTGATCAGTTTGAAGTGATCTACCCGAGCGTTTCTGCCCAGGCCGAGCCACCGGTGAGTGTGGTTGACAAGGTGGTCGACAAGAAGGGCTCACGCGAGTTGGCTGAAGCCTATCTGAAGTACCTGTGGTCGCCTGAGGGTCAGGAGATCGCGGCCAATAACTTCCTGCGCCCGCGTGATGAAACGGTGCTGGCCAAGTACAAGGATCGCTTCCCGAAGGTCGACTTCCTTTCGGTTGAGAAGACCTTTGGTGACTGGCGCACCGTGCAGAAGACTCACTTTATCGATGGCGGCGTGTTCGACCAGATTTACACCGGCAAGTAGGAGCGGCTTTAGCCGCGAAGACCTTCCGTTCTGCGCAAGAGTCTTTGCCGCGGTTGTCTGGACTGCGGGCGAACTTCCCTCCGTCCGGCGTCGATTCGGGGGCCGGCGCGATGGGCGTCCTGCCCAACGCACCTGCTCCTGATATCAAGAGCAGCGACATCCATGTCGGTTTCTCCCCCGAATCAACGCCTACCCTCGGCCAGCGCCCAAGTCGCGATTTGCGGCGCCTGTGCCATCTCGGCTCAAAGATCAAAAGCAAAATCAACGGCAACGATCTACAGCCGAGCACAGATCATTTGAAATGCGATCTTGCAGGCACCGCCGAACGCGACTTGGGCGCAGGCCAAGCGCAGGTGTCGATTTGGTGGGAAAGCCGGCTTTAGGTGCGCTGGGCAGGACGCCAACGCCGCCGCGGCGAATGTACACCGCTCAACCCGTCAAAATCCCATCGCACATCAATTACCGAACTTCTGCCCCAACCCACCCGGCACACCATTGGCATCGGTCGGCTGCCAAGGCCCGTCAGGCTGGGTTGACCAGCTCCAGCCGTTGTTCCACTGGTAATACGTGCGCTGGCGATAAAACGTGTTGGTCTTGCCATCAAGCACATAGACGCCCAGTTTCTGATCCCAATGACTATTGCCCCCTGGCGGCGGCGCAAAGCTGGCCGAGGTTTTGGCCGGGGCCGACTTTACCGGCTGGCTTGGTCTGGGTTGTGGCGTGCCAGGTTGCGACGGGCCCGGCAGGCTCTTGATTGACTCCTGGCTGCGCGGCCCGGAGGGTGGCTGGTGTACCGCACAGGCGCTCAGGCCCATGACGGCGGCCAGCAAGGTTGTGCGGGCAAGGCGCCAGGTGATGACAGCAGACATGGCAAGTACCTATTCAGAACGGTCAATGATCAACGCTTGACGGGCCGTCGTGCTGGTCGCCAGTGGTGGGCTATTGCCCACCCATTCACCCTTGGTTGGCTGCCCGGCACGCGACACCCGTGCACTGAGTTGGACTTGCGCGAAGTTCGACAGTTTCAGTTGCGGCATCATGGCGTCGGCATCGCTCATCTGCACCTCGATCGGCAGGTCAGCCACAGTCACCCGCCTGACCGCCAACGGCGCAGGCGGGCCGCCTACGGCACGGGCAAAGATGAATACACTGTCGCCGGGCTGTACCTTGTCTTTTAACGCGGCGGCCAGTTCGACCCGGACCTTGAGCTGCGGGCCACTGACGGCTGGCGCCGGCGCGGTGGTGCCGAGGTTTTCACGGGCTCTGGCGATGCCACCTTCCAGCGCGGCACGGGACGGGTCCTGAGCCGGCAGCAACTGTTGCAGGCGGGTCCAGTAGTCCACCGCGTCCTGATAACGCTTGCTCTCGAACGCCGCGATGCCCAGCAAGCCCAGGCTGGTGACTTCGTTGGCATCGGCTTTCAGGGCTTCGTCAGTCAGCGCCTGCACCTGCGGGGTAAAGGTCTTGTTCGCGGCGAAGTACAACGCCTGAGCCCATTGCCCCAACAGTTCCGGTTGACGGCCGGTCAGTGCCGCTGCGCGTTCGAACTGCCGCGCTGCATCGGCCGGGCGTTGCTGGGCCATGTAGCTGCGGCCCAGAAAGTAAAAGCCCTCGGCCGACTCGGGCTGGACTTCGACGGTCCGCTCCAGGCGATGGGTCATTTCTGCCAGCGAAGTCGGCGGTTCGGCGAACTCCCGGCTCAGCTCGACCCGCTCACTGGCGCCGTAATGCAGGTAAAGACCTACCCCCAGCAGCGGCACCAGGATGGCGGCGGTCAACGGCCAGGCTTTACCCAGGCTGCCCGCCGCACGGGCGCGGTCGCTGCCTTCGGTATCGGCCAGCAGTTCGCGGGCGGCTTCGGCCTTGCCGATGTCCAGTTGCTCGGCACTCAGCCCGCCCGCATCACGTTGGGCCTGCAACTGCGCCAGCCGCTCTTCGTACAGCTCGATATTGACTGCCGTGCGATCCGCAGCAGCCGCCAGCGGGCGGCTACGCAGGATCGGAATCAGCAGGATACTTGCAGCCACCAGTGACACAAGCCCGACGGCCATCCAGAAATCGATCATTGCCGGTGTTTATCCATGGGGTGGTTATTCAAAAGATTCGCCAGACGCTCGCGCTCTTCGTCAGAAAGCGTTGCATCGCTGTACACCGCAAGGCGCCGACGCCGGACGATCAGCGCAATCACAGCGCCGCCGACGATCAACAGGCCGGCCGGGCCGAACCACAGCAGCCAGGTGCGGGCCGTGAGGGTCGGCTTGTAACGCACGAACTCGCCGTAGCGATCGACCATGTAATCGACGATCTGGCGATTGCTGCGGCCCTCTTCCAGCAACCGGTAGATTTCCTTGCGCAGATCGGCAGCGATCGGCGCATTGGAGTCGGCAATGTCCTGGTTCTGGCACTTGGGGCAGCGCAGTTCGCGGGTCAGCTCGGCAAACCGCGCCCGCTCGGCTTCATCGCGAAAGGTATGCGCCTCGATGGCGGCCTGGGCCAGACCGGTCAGCCCCAGACTCAACAGCGCAGCGGCCAGCCAGCGCTTCATGGCCGGGCCTCGTCAACCAGTGCCTGATAACGGCCGGCCAGTTGCTCGCGCCAGACCTGATCGTCGATCACTCCGACGAATTTGTGGCGGATGATGCCCTGGCTGTCGATCAAGAAGGTTTCCGGAGCGCCGTATACGCCAAGGTTCAGACCCAGCGTACCGTCATCGTCGCGGATGTTGAGCTGGTAAGGGTTATGAAAGTCGTTGAGCCACTTCTGCGCCTCGGCGTTCACATCCTTGTAGTTGATGCCATGGATCACCACCCCCTGCTGCGCCAGCCGGTTGAGCACCGGGTGTTCGGCACGGCAGGCCACGCACCAGGTGGCCCAGACGTTGACCAGCGCCGGGCGCCCGATCAAGTCGGCACGGGTCAGGGTCCTGGCGCTGCTGACATCGCGCAGGCTGAACTCGGGAAACGGCTTGCCGATCAGCGCCGACGGCAACGCGGCAGGGTCAAGAAACAGGCCGCGAAACAACAGCGCGCTGAGGCCGAGAAAGACCACCAGGGGGATCAACAGAATCCAGCGTTTCATGAGATTGCTCCGGCAGGACTGAGGGCCTGGCGTACCTTTTGGCTGACCTTGAGCCGATAGCGGCGATCCAGCGCCGCCAGGAAACCGCCCAGCCCGGTCAGCAGGCCGCCCAGCCAGATCCAGCGCACGAACGGTTTGACATGAATACGCACCGCCCAGGCGCCCTGCTCCAGCGGCTCGCCGAGCGCCACATACAGGTCGCGGGTAAAGCCTGCATCAATACCGGCCTCGGTCATCATCGACTGCTGCACGGTGTACAGACGCTTCTCCGGGTGCAGGACGCTGATTGGCTGCTCATTACGCAGAACCCGCACCGTGCCCCGGTCGGACGTGAAGTTCGGCCCCTCGTAATGCCGGGCACCTTCGAACACGAAGCGGTAACCGCCCAGTTCAGTGGATTGCCCCGGCGCCAGGCGCAGGTCGCGTTCGATACTGTGCTGGCTGGAAAGCACCACCCCCAGCGCGCACAGCACCAGCCCCAGGTGCGCCAGCTGCATGCCCCAGTAACTGCGGCTCAGACCGGCCAGCCCTTTGAACAGGCCCTTGTGACGGATCTTGTCGTGGATATCCCGCAACGCGCCCAGCACGACCCAGCCAGCCAGCAATACCACGGCCAGTACCGCCCACTGGCCTTCGCCAAGGATCAGGCCCAGCGCCACCGCCAATACCACGCTGCCGATCAACACCGGCGTCAGCATGCCCAACAGCCACTTGACCGGTGTGTCTTTCCAGCGCACCAGCACGCCGACACTCAGCACCGCCATCAGCAACGCCATCAGCGGCACGAACAGGGTATTGAAGTACGGCGGGCCGACCGACATCTTGGCACCGCTGAGGGCATCAATGACCAACGGATACAAGGTGCCCAGCAAAATCATCGACGCCGCGACCACCAGCAGCAGATTGTTGGCCAACAGCAGGGTTTCGCGCGACCAGAGGGCGAAGCCGACCTGGCTCTTGACCACCGGCGCACGCACCGCGAACAGCGTCAGCGAGCCGCCGACCACCAGCAGCAGGAAAGCCAGGATAAACACCCCGCGCTCCGGATCGGTAGCAAAGGCGTGGACCGAGGTCAGCACCCCGGAACGGACCAGGAAGGTCCCCAGCAGGCTCAGGGAAAAGGCAGCGATGGCCAGCAGCACCGTCCAGCTTTTGAATACGCCGCGCTTTTCTGTCACTGCCAGTGAGTGGATCAGTGCCGTGCCCACCAGCCAGGGCATGAACGAGGCATTCTCCACCGGGTCCCAGAACCACCAGCCGCCCCAGCCCAGTTCGTAATAGGCCCACCAGGAACCAAGGGTGATGCCAACGCCGAGAAATGCCCAGGCGACCATGGTCCATGGCCGCGACCAGCGCGCCCAGGCGGCATCCAGACGGCCACCGAGCAGCGCCGCGATGGCAAAGGCGAAGGCCACCGAAAAGCCGACATAGCCCATGTACAGCATCGGCGGGTGGACGATCAGGCCGATATCCTGCAACAACGGGTTGAGGTCGCGGCCGTTGGCCGGGCTCTGCGGCAACAGGCGCAAGAACGGGTTGGAGGTAAGAATCAGAAACGACAGAAAGCCCACGCTGATCATGCCCATCACCGCCAGCACTCTGGCCAGCATCTCGTGTGGCAATTGCCGTGAAAGGACTGACACCGCGAAGGTCCAGCCCCCCAGAATCAATGCCCAGAGCAATAGCGAACCCTCGTGGGCGCCCCACACCGCGCTGAACTTGTAATACCAGGGCAGCGCGCTGTTGGAGTTTTGCGCGACATAAGCCACGGAAAAATCATCGCTCATGAACGCCTGGGTCAGGCAGCCAAAGGCGAACAGCAGAAACGCGAATTGCCCCCAGGCAGCGGGACGGGCGATGCTCATCCACAAGCGATCACCGCGCCAGGCGCCAATCAGCGGCAGGCTGGCCTGGACCAGGGCAAAGCACAGCGCGAGAATCATGGCCAGATGGCCGAGTTCGGGAAGCATGGCTTACCCCTCCCTGGAGACTGATGGAACGGCTGCGGCAGGCGTCGGGCTGTCAGTCTTGCCACTGTCTTGCAAAGCCTTGGTGACCTCCGGCGGCATGTATTTCTCATCGTGCTTGGCCAGCACCTCATCGGCTTCGACCACGCCTGCGGCATTGAGCCGGCCCAGGGCGACGATGCCCTGCCCTTCGCGGAACAGATCCGGAAGGATGCCCTGATAGCGGATGGTTACCGAACGGTTGTAGTCGGTGACCACAAAGCGTACCTCAAGCGAATCCGGCGAGCGTTGCAATGAGCCCTTTTGCACCATGCCACCGGCGCGGATACGGGTGTCCAGCGGCGCTTCGCCATTGGCGATCTGGGTCGGGGTATAGAACAGGTTGATGTTCTCTTGCAGGGCGCTGAGGGCCAGCCCCAGCGCCACGCCGATGCCCGTCAGCAACGCAAGGATCAATAGCAGACGCTTTTTACGCTGCGGGTTCATCACTTCCCCTCCCGGCGCAGGCGACGGGCCTGCTCCTGCAAATAGCGGCGCCGGGACAGCAGCGGCAACGCGATATTGATCAACACCACCAGCACGAACAGGCCATAGGCCGACCAGACGAACAGCCCGTGGCGGCCCATGGCCAGAAAGTCGGCAAAGGATTCGAAACTCATGGTTGCACCTGCGTGACCGGACGCCCCAGGGTTTTGAGCACTTCATCCTGGACCCAGCGGGTCCGGGCCTCGCGCTTGAGCACTTCAAGACGCATGCGCAGCAGCAGCACGCTGGCGAAGAACGCGTAAAAACCCAATGTGGTGAACAGCAGCGGCAGCCACATTTCAGCGGGCATCGCCGGTTTTTCGGTGAGGGTGAAGGTCGCGCCTTGGTGCAGGGTGTTCCACCACTCCACCGAGTACTTGATGATCGGGATATTCACTACCCCGACAATCGCCAGCACCGCGCAGGCCTTGGCGGCGCTGTCGCGGTTGCTGATGGCGTTGCCCAGCGCGATCAGCCCCAGATACAGAAACAACAGAATCAGCATGGACGTCAGCCGCGCATCCCAGACCCACCACGACCCCCAGGTCGGCTTGCCCCAGATCGCCCCGGTCAACAGCGCCAGGGCGGTCATCCAGGCGCCGATGGGCGCCGCGCATTGCAGTGCAACGTCAGCCAGTTTCATGCGCCAGACCAGCCCCACCACGCCACAGGCCGCCAGCATCATGTAGCACGACTGAGCCAGGATGGCGCTGGGCACATGGATATAGATGATCCGGAAGCTATTGCCCTGCTGGTAGTCCGCTGGCGCGAAGGCCAGACCCCAGACCACTCCCACAGTCAGCGACAGCGCGGCAAACGCCGCCAGCCAGGGCAACCAGCGGCCGCTGAAGTCGTAGAAGGTTTTCGGTGAGCCCAGACGGTGAAACCAGGCCCAACTAATGCTGCTTTTCATGAAACTGCCTTTGTTCACGGTTACACAAACGCTATGGGCCGGTTACCCGCATCGCCTGCAAGGGGGTCGCTGATGACCGCTACAGCGGTCTCGGCACCTCGATTATTCACCTACGCTGATTTTCAAGCCCTCAGCAATGGCCAATGGGCAGAGCGTCAATGCCAGCACCGCCAGGCAACTCAACCACAGCAGGTAGCCAGCAACCGGCATGCCCTGCAGGGACGCCTGTAGCGTACCGCTGCCCAGAATCAGCACCGGAATGTACAGCGGCAAAATCAGCAGGGCCAGTAACAGACCGCCGCGCTTGAGGCCGACGGTCAGCGCGGCACCGACCGCGCCCAGCAGGCTCAATACCATGGTGCCCAGCAACAGTGACGCCACCAGTGCCGGCACGCAGCGCGTGGGCAACCCCAGCATCAAGGCCAGCACAGGTGCCAGCAACACCAGCGCCAACCCGGAAAACAGCCAGTGTGCCAGCACCTTGGCCAACACCATAAGCGCCAGCGGGTGCGGCGAAAGGACCCACTGCTCAAGCGAGCCGTCTTCAAAATCGCTGCGAAACAGGCCGTCCAGCGACAACAGCACCGCCAACAGCGCTGCGACCCACACCAATCCCGGCGCCAGGGTCTGCAACAACTGCGCTTGTGGCCCTACCGCGAGGGGAAACAGAGCAATCACGATAGCGAAAAAAACCAGCGGGTTGAGCAACTCCGCCGGACGGCGGACCAACAGGCGGACTTCGCGCCCCAGCAGAAGGATAAAGACCTGCCTCATGCCTGAACCTGCGCCAGATCAAGGTTGCGGTAACCGGCCGGCCGATGCTGCAGCAGGTGGTGGGTGGTCATCACCAGCAAGCCACCCTGCTCACAGTGCTCGACCAGCCGTGCCTCCAGCTGCGCCACACCGTGCACATCAAGCGCGGTGAACGGTTCGTCAAGAATCCAGATATCAGGACCGGGCAGATACAGCCGGGCCAATGCCACCCGGCGTTGCTGACCGGCCGACAGGGTATGGCAAGGCACATCCTCGAAACCGCGTAACCCCACCCGCTCCAGCGCCTGCCACAGCACAGCAGGCGGCACCGGTTGATGCAGTGCGCACAGCCAGGCGAGGTTCTCCAGTGGCGTCAGCACATCCTTGATCCCGGTGGCATGGCCGATCCACAGCAGATGACGGTCCGGTTGCCCTCGCTGCCCGGCCAATGGCAGGCCGTTGAGGCTAATCTGCCCGGCGGCCGGGCGCATCAGGCCACAGAGCAGACGTAACAGGCTGGTCTTGCCACTGCCATTGGGGCCGCTGACTTGCAGCATGTCCCCCGACCGCAATTGCAGGTCAAGATGCTCGAACAGCAGCCGCCCGTCACGTTCGCAACACAGGCCCTCAGCCTGTAGAGTCACACTCATCGCACACATCCGCCAGTACACTGCGCACAGCCGGAACAGACACGGCGCTGCGAGCGGGTTAAATGGAGGTTCAAGTCGGCCTCGTAACGGCCGTTACACTGATGCAAGGTTCTTGCAAGCCCGGCAAAAAAAGCTGGGATTATACATGGCAGCCCGCTCCCCAAAGCGTCTAATTCAGCAGGTCACAGCTTAATGACAGGTGATATTGCCAGCGTCCCGCCGGCCAATCCCAACCTGGCCCAACTGCGTGCCAGCATCACGGCCAATCAGGTTCTGACCCTGTTCAACGCTGCGGCCAATCTGATCCCCCAAGGTCAGACCGCCGAAGCTGAAGTGGTCACCCTCAAGCAGATCGACCTGCAATTTCAGTTGCTGCTGCGGGTGATGCTGGGTAACGGTAACCAGACCAGCCTGCAGGTGAAGAGCAACCTGCCGCTGACACCCGGCACCCAATTGCTGGTGGCGCAAGCATCACCCAATGAACTGACGCTGTCGTTGCAGCAGATCAACAGTGCATTGAATAACCTCAAGACCGAACTCGATACCCGGCAGATACCGATCGGTACGCTGTTGCAGGGCAAGGTGCTGACCAGTCAGGTCATCAACTCACTGACCACAGCGCCTTCGGGCCCCGGCCAACCCGCTGGCCCGGCCTCGGGCCAAGGGCTCACCGCCCAGTATCGCTCGATCGTGCTGCTGCTCAACACCGCGCTGGCGGGCACCAGTTTGAGCATCGACAGCCCAGAGCCACTGAAGCTGGGCAGCCTGCTCAGCGCCCGGGTGCTGGGCAGCCAAGCGCTGAACTTTGTCCCCCTGCCCGGCGGCCTCGATCAATTGGCGGTCGCTCAGCAACTGAGCACTCAACAGAGCCGCCAAGGGTCGCTGGAGAATTTGTTCAACGCCCTGCAGAACCTGCCACGCAGCCAGGCCCCGATCGCCCCTGCACTGCAAGCCAGGGTTGACCAGTTATTGGCCGATATTCCCGACATTGAGCAAATGGCCAGCCCGCGCAATGTGGCACAAGCGCTTAACGCCAGCGGCCTGTTCATGGAGTCAAAACTGTTGGCCGGCCAGAACCTGACGCAGTTGCCGGACATGAAAGCCAATCTGATGCGCCTGATCGCCCAGATCCTGCCGCCCGGAGTGCCGGCCAACACCGCCTACAGCGCCGCCGCCGCGTCCAACACGCTGGTCCGGGTGATGCCCAGCGCCATCCGCGCCGCCTTGGGCACTCTGGGCCAGCTCGCGCCGCCGGTGATGCCGAGCAGCTTTCCGCTGCCGGCACGCGATGCCGGTGCAGGCGCAGAAAAAGATGACCTGGAGCTGTTGCTCAAACTGGCGGCCGCAGCGGTATCACGGGTGCAGAGCCATCAACTCGGCGCGCTGGAACAGACCCGCACCCAGCCCGATGGAACCCAGCTGACCACCTGGCAGACTGAAGTGCCGATGCGCCATGCGCATGAAATCGTGCCGCTGCAGGTCAAGGTACAACGCGAAGACTCGCCAGAGCGGCAAGAACAACAGGGCCGCGAAGAGGAATCAGGAGCACAGCAGCGCGAGCAGCTCTGGCGCATCGACCTGAGTTTTGATCTGGAGCCGCTGGGGCCTTTACAGGTTCACGCGCAATTGGTGCGCGGCACTTTGTCCAGCCAGCTCTGGGCCCAGCGCGAGGACAGTGCGCAGTTGATCGAGCGCGAACTTGGCTACCTGCGCGAGCGCCTGGTTGCCTGCGGCCTGGCGGTGGGCGAGCTGGCCTGCTCCCATGGCAGCGCACCACAAGGCCCACGTACCCACCTTGAACAACGCTGGATCGACGAGAACGCCTGATGAGCCATTCTGACCTTGCCAACCCTCGCCAGGCCATTGCCCTTACCTACGACGGCCAGCAGGCACCCACCCTCAGCGCCAAAGGTGACGACCGCCTCGCGGAAGAAATCCTCAGCATTGCCCGCGAGCACGAAGTGCCGATCTATGAGAATGCCGAACTGGTCAAGCTGCTGGCACGCCTGGAGCTGGGCGACAGTATTCCTCAGGAGCTGTATCGCACCATCGCCGAAATCATCGCTTTTGCCTGGCATTTGAAGGGCAAGTTTCCGGCGGGCCAGGGGCCGAATGACCCACCGCGGGAAAAAGACATCACCCCGCTCAGAGGGCGCTAGGCGCGAACTTCAAGCCACAAGCGGCATCTCTCATGCCGCTCGTGGCTTGCCGCCTTCAACTGTTCTTGTGCAGCTTGCTCATCAGTTGCGCTTCGGCCTGGGTCAGGCCGCAAGACTGGGTGAGCTCTTCGACGCTGGCCCCCATCCCCACCAGCCGCGCCGCCTGGGCAAAGGTCAGGGTCGAAGGATCACGTTGCTCCAGGGCCGTGATCTTGTCCGGCAACACGGCGACGATGGCACGCAGTTCGTGCAGATCCTCGCCCATGCCGACCGTGCCCTTCTGGAAGTTTTCCACTCGCCGGGCCAGCTCGCGCAGACGCTGCTCACGGGCTTCATCAGCCTTGCTACGCTGCTCATCGAGCTGACGCTGGCGCTTGATATGGTTCAGCAGCACAACCAGGGTCGCGACCCAGAGCATGCCCAGAACACCGACAGCGATCCACAGCATCGGTCAGATGTTCTCCAGCTCGGACCATTCTTCCTCGGTCATCATCTTGTCCAGCTCAACCAGAATCAGCAGTTCGCCGTTCTTGTTGCACACGCCCTGAATGAACTTGGCCGACTCATCGTTACCCACGTTCGGTGCGGTTTCGACTTCGGACTGACGCAGATAGACCACTTCCGCCACGCTGTCGACCAGGATACCGACCACCTGCTTGTCGGCTTCGATGATCACGATCCGGGTGTTGTCACTGACCTCGACCGGGGCCAGACCAAAGCGCTGGCGGGTGTCGATCACCGTGACCACGTTACCGCGCAGGTTGATGATACCCAGCACATAGCTGGGGGCACCCGGCACCGGCGCGATTTCGGTGTAGCGCAGCACTTCCTGGACCTGCATCACATTGATGCCGTACGACTCGTTGTCCAGACGGAAGGTCACCCACTGCAGGATGGGATCTTCGGAACCTTGTGCAGACGACTTATTCATGTTTCCAACCCCTCACCTAGTGCTGTGCAGGCAGCGCAACAAGCGCCAGCCAATGATTATCGATTATCTGAGCGTGTTCATTTGCTTGACCGCGCCACTGGCGATCAACTCGGCCAACTGTGCAACATCGAGCAAGGCGCACATATGCTCAATCACTGTACCGGCCAGCCATGGCCGATGACCGCGCTGGGCGCGCCACTTGATTTCCTGCGGGTCCAGGCGCAGCGAACGGCTGACCTGATGCACCGCCAACCCCCACTCGTAACCTTGTACCGAAATCACATATTGCAGTCCCTGGCGGAAATCTTCCCGATAGCGGTCCGGCATGACCCAGCGGGCGGTGTCGAGCACCTTCAGGTTGCCGGCCTGGCACGGCAGGATGCCCAGGAACCAGTCAGGCTGACCAAACAGCGGCGTCAGTTCCTGCCCTTCCAGAGAATAGATCGCCCCCAGGCACACCAACGGCACCGCCAGGGTCAACCCCGCCACATCGAACAACAGGCATTCGAACGGCTCGGCAGCCCAGTCCGGCCGCCCATCGGTGGCCGGTGGTGGTGGCGGACTCTGATCGAGCCGGGTGTTGAGCTCAGCCACCGGCTCGGCCCGCGCAATGGCCGGCTCCAGCACCTCGACAACCGGAACCTCGAGCTTGGGCACCACCACTTCAGGCACCACCACCGGAACCGGCAGCTCGACCCTGGCCTGAACCTTGGCCTCGACCGCAACAGCAACCGGTACCGCCACCGGTGCCGGCGCCGCGACAGCCACTGCCAGCGGTTTGGGTGCCAGCATACGGGCGTCATGCGCCTGCTCTTCAAGCACAGCCGCCTTGAATTCATCGAAATGATCAACCGGCGCCGGCACCACCAACAGCTCGTCGGTGACGTCCTGCAGCAGCGCATCCAGATACGACTGCAAAGCCACCTGTGGCCGGGTTGCCAAATCTACGGGGCGAATCATGTCAGAACCCAACCAGAAAAAGTGCCATGCCTCATTGACCGGGTTATCGGCTGCCGGGTGCACAGGCTTGAGCGCACGAACAAGGATTTAAACGTCACCTCAGGCCACCTGCGCTGTCAGTTGTTCAGCCAGCAGGTGCTTGAGCAACGCCCGATAGGCCAGTACCCCACGACTCTTGGGGTCATTCTGCGAAGGGGTCACTCCGGCCCGGCTGGCATCGCGCAGGCGGGTGTCGACCGGCACGTAGGCTTTCCAGACATGTTCCGGGAAGCTGTCACGCAGCAGCTTGAGGGTGCCCATCGAAGCCTGGGTGCGTCGATCGAACAGGGTCGGCACGATGGTGTACGGCAACGGCACCTTGCGCGAGCGGTTGATCATCGCCAGGGTGTTGACCATGCGTTCCAGGCCCTTGACCGCGAGAAACTCGGTTTGCACCGGAATCGCCAGTTGCTGACTGGCCGCCAGCGCATTGACCATCAACACGCCCAGCAACGGCGGGCTGTCGATCAGTGCATAGTCAAAATCCTGCCACAGTTGCGCAAGGCTTTTGGCAATCACCAAACCCAGGCCGCTCTGGCCTGGCGACTGGCGCTCCAGAGTGGCCAGTGCGGTACTGGACGGCAACAGCGAAATCCGCTGATCGCTGGTCGGCAGCAGCAACTGGCCGGGCAGCCCTTGAGGCACTGCACCTTTATGCAGAAACAGGTCGAAAGCGCTGTGCTCGAGCTCGTCAGGGTTATGGCCGAAGTAACTGGTCATCGAGCCATGCGGGTCCAGATCGACCACGACCACACGCTTGCCCGAGTCAGCCAGCAGGCCGGCCAGGGCAATGGTCGTGGTGGTCTTGCCGACCCCACCTTTCTGATTGGCGACTGCCCAGACTCTCATTTAGCTGTATTCCTTGTGCACGGCAATGTCCCTGACCGTTCTAGCGAGCGGGTGACGGAGAATTGACGGCATTGGTGCCTGACGGTGGACTTGCCGGAGCCGGTGCAGTTTGTGTGCCAGCACGCCGTAATGCTGCATCAGGGGTGGCATTGGCTGAACCACCCGCGGTCAGGCTGCGGCGCACATCCAGATTACGGGAAATGACCAGCACCACGCGGCGGTTCTGCGCCCGCCCCTGCGCGGTGGCATTACTGGCGATTGGCTGAAACTCGGCATAACCCACTGAAGCCATGCGCGCCGGATTGACGCCGTACATGGCCAGCAGACGCACGATGCTCGCTGCCCGTGAAGCGGACAGTTCCCAGTTGGTCGGGAACTGCGCGGTGTTGATCGGTTGATCGTCTGTGAAACCTTCGACATGCACCGGGTTATCGAAGCGTTTGACGATATTGGCCACCCTTTCAATGATGCTGAAGGCCTGATTGCTGGGCATGGCGTCGCCGCTGCCGAACAACAGGCTGGAATTAAGCTCGATCTCAACCCACAACTCGTTGCCGCGCACGGTCATCTGGTCGGAGCGCAACAGGTCGCCGAATCCGGCGCGCACATCATCGGCGATGGCCTGCAACGGATCGACCGTCTTGGCACCGATACCGGCGTCGGTCTGCTCACTGTCTTTCAGAAGAGGCTCGGCAGGCCGGGTGGTCTGTGGCCGCTGCTCACCGATCGGAATCGGCTGCATGGTCCGCTCAGCGTCATTGAACACCCCGACCAGCGCCTGGGACAGAATCTTGTACTTGCCCTCGTTGAGTGACGAGATCGAGTACATCACCACAAAAAAGGCGAACAGCAAGGTGATGAAATCCGCGTAGGACACCAGCCAGCGTTCGTGATTTTCATGCTCTTCGTGGCGGCGACGACGGGACATGCGGTTACTCCATGAAACCTTGCAGCTTGAGCTCAATGGAGCGCGGGTTTTCACCCTCGGCAATGGACAGCAGGCCCTCGAGCAGCATCTCGCGGTAGCGCGACTGGCGCAGGGCAATCGCCTTGAGTTTGTTGGCCACCGGCAGCAGGAACAGGTTGGCACTGGCCACGCCATAGATCGTGGCGACGAACGCGACCGCGATGCCGCCACCCAACTGACTCGGGTCGGCCAGATTGCCCATCACGTGGATCAGGCCCATGACCGCACCGATGATGCCAATGGTCGGCGCGTAACCGCCCATGCTTTCGTAAACCTTGGCGGCCTGGATATCGCGGTTTTCCTGGGTAATGAAATCGACTTCCAGGATACTGCGAATCGACGCCGGCTCCGCGCCGTCAACCAGCAGTTGCAGGCCCTTGCGCGCATAAGGGTCAGGCTCGGAGTCAGCCACGCTCTCCAGCCCCAGCAGGCCTTCCTTGCGCGCCGTCATGCTCCAGCCAATGATCCGGTCGATGCCGCCAGGCAGATCGATGCGTGGCGGAAACAGAATCCAGCGCAGGATCTGCACGGCACGTTTGAACGCACTCATCGGTGCCTGCAACAACGCAGCCGCCAGGGTGCCGCCCAGCACGATCAGCGCGGCCGGGCCGTTGACCAGCGAGCTGACATGCCCGCCCTCAAGCAGATTGCCACCCAGAATCGCGACAAACGCCAGAATCAGGCCGATAAGGCTCAGTACATCCATTACAGGCACGCCTCCACGATGTGCCGGCCGATATCGTCCAGGCTGTACACCGCATCCGCCAGATCAGCCTTGACGATGGCCATCGGCATACCATAAATCACGCAACTGGCCTCATCCTGGGCCCATACGGTGCTGCCGCCCTGCTTGAGCATGCGCGCACCTTCACGGCCGTCGGCGCCCATTCCGGTGAGGACCACCGACAGCACCTTGTCACCGTAGGCCTTGGCCGCCGAGCCAAAGGTGATATCCACGCACGGCTTGTAGTTCAGGCGCTCATCACCGGGCAGGATTTTCACCGCGCCACGGCCATCGACCATCATCTGCTTGCCACCCGGAGCCAGCAACGCCAGACCCGGACGCAGCAGATCACCGTCTTCGGCTTCCTTGACGCTGATTTTGCACAGCTTGTCGAGGCGCTCGGCAAACGCCTTGGTAAACGCGGCCGGCATATGCTGGATCAGCACAATCGGCGCCGGAAAGTTGGCAGGCAATTGGGTCAACACGCGCTGCAACGCAACCGGCCCACCGGTGGAGGTGCCAATCGCTACCAGCTTGTAGGCCTTGCGCCGTGGGGTCGGTGAATGATGAGCATGGGCCGGTGCAGCAGCCGGGCTGGCGGATGCTGTGACCGGCGCGGCGCGACTGGTCAACGGCCGGGTAGCCGCCGGAGCAGGTGTCGGCGCCACAGGTGGCGGCGTACGCCGCACACTCGGGCTGACCGCAGGCGCCGGGGTGGTTGCCGTCGCCGCAGGCGTCGACTGCGAACTGCTGCCAAACGAGCTGAAACGACGATTACTGCGCGCGATGCTGTTGATCTTCTCGCACAGCAACTGTTTGACCTTGTCAGGGTTGCGCGAGATGTCTTCGAAATTCTTGGGCAGGAAGTCGACCGCACCGGCATCCAGCGCGTCGAGCGTGACCCGCGCGCCCTCGTGGGTCAGGGAGGAGAACATCAATACCGGCGTGGGGATACGCTGCATGATGTGGCGGACCGAAGTGATGCCGTCCATCATCGGCATCTCGTAGTCCATGGTGATCACATCAGGCTTGAGCGCCAGGGCCTGTTCAATGGCTTCCTTGCCGTTGGTTGCGGTACCGACCACCTGAATGAGCGGGTCCGAAGAGAGGATTTCCGTAACGCGGCGGCGGAAAAAACCCGAATCATCCACCACCAGGACCTTGACTGCCATAAACACTCCAATAGACCCCGGGACAATACTGCCCCGGGGCCAGAATCAAATACGCCGTGCGGCGTAACGCTTGAGCATGCTCGGAACATCAAGGATCAAGGCAATCCGACCGTCACCGGTAATGGTGGCGCCCGACATGCCAGGGGTGCCTTGCAGCATCTTGCCCAGCGGTTTGATGACCACCTCTTCCTGGCCGACCAGTTGATCGACCACGAAACCAATGCGCTGCGTGCCGACCGACAGAATCACCACGTGCCCTTCGCGCTGCTCCTCATGAGCTGCCGACTTGATCAGCCAGCGTTTGAGGTAGAACAGTGGCAGTGCCTTGTCGCGCACGATCACCACTTCCTGGCCGTCAACCACATTGGTGGTCGACAGGTCGAGGTGGAAGATTTCGTTGACGTTGACCAGCGGGAATGCAAACGCCTGGTCGGCGAGCATCACCATCAGGGTCGGCATGATCGCCAGGGTCAGCGGCACCTTGATGACGATCTTCGAACCCTGGCCCTTGGTCGAATAGATGTTGATCGTACCGTTGAGCTGGGAAATCTTGGTTTTCACCACGTCCATGCCAACCCCACGACCGGACACATCGGAAATCTCGGTCTTGGTCGAGAAGCCGGGGGCGAAGATCAGGTTGTAGCAGTCGCTGTCGCTGAGACGATCGGCCGCGTCCTTGTCCATGACGCCGCGCTTGACCGCAATGGCGCGCAGCACGGCCGGGTCCATGCCCTTGCCGTCATCGGAAATCGACAACAGGATGTGATCGCCTTCCTGCTCGGCCGACAGCACCACCCGGCCACTGCGTGACTTGCCGCTGGCCTCACGCTCCTCAGGAGTTTCCACACCGTGGTCGACCGCGTTACGCACCAAGTGCACCAACGGGTCAGCGAGCGCCTCGACCAGGTTCTTGTCCAGGTCGGTCTCTTCACCCACCAGTTCCAGGTTGATCTCTTTCTTGAGCTGGCGTGCCAGGTCACGAACCAGACGCGGAAAGCGGCCGAAGACTTTCTTGATCGGCTGCATGCGGGTCTTCATGACCGCGGTTTGCAGGTCGGCGGTGACCACATCCAGGTTGGAAACCGCCTTGGACATCGCTTCATTGCCGCTGTTGAGGCCAAGGCGTACCAGACGGTTACGCACCAGCACCAACTCGCCGACCATGTTCATGATCTCGTCAAGCCGCGCGGTATCGACGCGCACCGTGGTTTCGGCTTCTGTCGCGGTCGGCTTCTCGGCTGGCGCGGCAGCAGCTCTGGCCGGTGTGGCAGCGGCAGGCTTGGCCGCCGCGGGCGCAGGCGCAGCAGCAGGCTTGGCCACCGCAGGCTCGACCTTGGCGACAGGGGCTGGCGGCTTGGCCGCCGGCGCTGCGGCGGCAACCGCGCCGCTTACTGCCGCCGGTTCGAACTTGCCCTTGCCGTGCAACTCGTCGAGCAGGTTTTCAAATTCGTGATCGGTGATTTCATCCGATGCAGGGCTGCTGGCAGGTGCCGCAGGGGCAACGGCCACCGCTTCTACAGCGCCGCTGAACGAGCCTTTGCCGTGCAACTGATCAAGCAGCGACTCGAATTCGTCGTCGGTGATTTCATCCGAGGCAGCGCCAGCGGGCGCTGCGACAGCAGGTGCTGCAGCACTGACAGTGGCGACGCTGGCATCGAACGAACCCTTGCCATGCAACTGATCGAGCAGCGCTTCGAATTCGTGATCGGTGATTTCATCACTCGCTGCAGCCGCAGGCGCGGCTGGCGCAGACGGCGTAGCGGCGACCGGGCTGCCGGCCGGGCCGTGCAGGGAGTCGAGCAGCCGCTCGAACTCATCGTCGGTGATCAGGTCGGAGCCGGCCTCCCCGGCAGCCGGTGCAGCCGCCTCGACCACCGGTTCCGGCGCGGGCTCCGGAGCCGGCTCAGGAGCCGCTGCCACCGCAGCCACTTCGTCAGCTGACTCAGGCTCGGCCAGCCGTGACAGTGCCTGCAGCAGCTCAGGGGTAGCAGGCGTGATGTCACTGCGCTCACGCACCTGGCCGAACATGCTGTTGACGGTATCCAGTGCTTCGAGGACCACGTCCATCAATTCGGCGTTAACGCGACGCTCACCCTTGCGCAGGATGTCGAACACGTTCTCGGCAATGTGGCAGCACTCGACAAGCTCATGCAACTGAAGGAAGCCGGCGCCTCCTTTTACAGTGTGAAAACCGCGAAAAATTGCGTTGAGCAAGTCCGCGTCATCCGGGCGACTTTCAAGCTCGACCAGTTGTTCAGACAATTGCTCGAGAATTTCGCCGGCCTCTACCAGAAAATCCTGGAGGATCTCTTCATCGGCGCCGAAGCTCATTGGGGTGCTCCCTAAAATTAACCGTCAACTGACCTTAGAAGCCAAGGCTGGATAGCAAGTCGTCCACATCATCCTGACCGGAAACGACATCTTCCCGTTTATCGGCATGAATCTGCGGACCTTCACCCTGAGCAAGATGTTTTTTCGGATCTTTTTCTGCTTGCATCGCTTCACGGTCATGCTCGATCCCGGCAAAGCGATCAACATGGCTGGCCATCAGTACCAGCTTGAGCAGGTTGCTCTCAACTTCGGTGACCAGTTGCGTCACGCGCTTGATCACCTGACCGGTAAGGTCCTGATAATCCTGGGCCAGCAGAATGTCGTTGAGATGGCTGGCAACGGCATGGCTCTCTTTCTCGGTACGCGACAGGAAACCGTCCACCCGCTTGGCCAGATCACGAAACTCCTCAGCACCGATTTCGCGGCGCATGAAGCGCCCCCAGTCGGCACTCAGCGTCTTGGCGTCGTCACTGAGGCTGTTCATCAACGGTGTGCTTTGCTCCACCAGATCCATGGTGCGGTTGGCCGCACCCTCGGTCAGCCTTACAACATACGACAAGCGCTCGGCGGCATCAGTGATCTGGGACACCTCTTCGGCTTGCGGCATCTGCGGATCGATATGGAAATTGACGATCGCGCTGTGCAGCTCACGCGTCAATTTGCCCACTTCCTGATACAGGCCGCGGTCGCGCGCCTGGTTGAGCTCATGGATCAGTTGCACGGCGTCGCCGAATTTGCCTTTTTCAAGGCTGGCGACCAGCTCGTGCGCGTGTTTTTTCAGGGTCGACTCGAAGTCACCCAATGAATCATTGTTATCCATAGCGCCCTCGCGGCATGCACTCAGCTATTGACGCGCTCGAAGATCTTTTCAATCTTCTCTTGCAATACCTGGGCGGTGAAAGGCTTGACCACATAGCCGTTCACACCGGCCTGGGCCGCTTCAATGATCTGCTCACGCTTGGCTTCAGCAGTCACCATCAGCACCGGAATGTTCTTCAGGCGCTCGTCCTGACGCACTTGGCGCAGCAGGTCGATACCCGACATGCCAGGCATGTTCCAGTCGGTTACCAGAAAATCAAAGGCACCGCTTTGCAGCATCGGCAGCGCGGTAAGACCGTCATCTGCTTCCGATGTATTGGTAAACCCCAGGTCACGCAACAGATTTTTTATGATCCGCCGCATCGTTGAAAAGTCATCAACGATGAGGATTTTCATGTTCTTGTCCAATTCGACCTCCAAGCAGTCTTTAACGAGCCCGCTCCCCGGACCCGCCGTTCACTCAATACAGGTACAGCAACCCCCCGGTGCAACCAGCGCTCGACGCACCAGACACCAGAACACGGCCAAATCGCCTGCAAACAACCCTGTAGAGTTGATTGACAGGCTCCTGCCTTGTCCGGGTAGTCGACACCTCAAGCCCTGCATAGCCGGCCTGAAACCAATGGATCTGTCAGCGCGCCCGCCATTCCCCCAAACGACCTCGCAAGCGGGCTGCGCACTGACTGTGTAACTGGCTGACCCGAGATTCGCTGACCCCAAGGACCTCACCGATCTCTTTGAGGTTCAACTCCTCGTCATAGTACAACGCCAGCACCAAACGCTCACGCTCCGGAAGATTGGCAATGGCATCGGCCAATGCTTTCTGGAAGCGCTCGTCCTCAAGATCGCGCGACGGCTCCAGCGAACCGCTGGCGCCATCTTCGTGCAGCCCATCATGCTCGCCGTCCTGCAACAGGTCGTCAAAGCTGAACAGCCGACTGCCCAAAGTGTCGTTCAAGATAGCGTAATAATCATCAAGACTTAACTGGAGTTCGGCAGCAACTTCATGATCTTTAGCGTCGCGCCCTGTTCTTGCTTCAATAGCGCGAATCGCATCACTGACCATCCGGGTATTTCGATGCACTGAACGCGGCGCCCAGTCACCTTTACGCACCTCGTCAAGCATCGCGCCACGGATCCGAATGCCGGCGTAGGTTTCGAAACTGGCACCCTTGGTGGAGTCGTATTTGGTCGATACTTCAAGCAGGCCGATCATGCCCGCCTGGATCAGGTCTTCGACCTGGACGCTGGCAGGCAGACGGGCCAGCAGGTGGTAGGCAATACGCTTGACCAGTGGCGCATAGCGCTCAATCAACTCGTATTGCGAATTCCTTGATGCCTTGCTGTACATCTGATAACCGCTGGCTGTCATTGAACCGGTCCCGCTGCACTGGTCTGGTGAACAAGTCGCTCGACAAAAAACTCAAGGTGCCCACGCGGATTGGCCGGCAACGGCCAGGTATCGACCTTCTGGGCAATGGCTCGGAATGCCAGCGCGCATTTGGAGCGTGGAAAGGCTTCGTAGACCGCACGTTGCTTTTGCACCGCCTTGCGCACACATTCGTCATAGGGCACTGCGCCGACATACTGCAAGGCCACGTCCAGAAAACGATCGGTCACCTTGGTCAGCTTGGCAAACAGGTTACGACCCTCTTGCGGCGTCTGCGCCATGTTGGCCAGGACCCTGAAGCGGTTCATGCCGTAGTCGCGATTGAGCAGTTTGATCAGCGCGTAAGCGTCGGTGATCGAGGTCGGTTCATCGCAGACCACCAGCAAGACCTCTTGGGCGGCACGCACGAAACTGACCACCGATTCACCGATACCGGCTGCGGTGTCGATCACCAGCACATCAAGATTGTCGCCAAGCTCGCTGAACGCCTGGATCAGGCCGGCATGCTGCGCGGGCGCCAGGTGCACCATGCTCTGGGTACCGGAGGCCGCTGGCACGATACGCACGCCGCCAGGCCCCTGGAGCAGGACGTCACGCAGCTCACAGCGGCCCTCGATGACATCGGCCAGGGTGCGTTTGGGCGTAAGGCCCAGCAAAACATCAACGTTGGCCAGACCAAGATCAGCATCAAGCAGCATGACGCGACGGCCGAGCTCGGCCAGCGCCAGCGACAGATTCACTGAAACGTTGGTCTTGCCAACGCCACCTTTGCCGCCGGTCACGGCGATAACCTGTACGGGATGCATGCTGCCCATGTTATTTCTTTACCTTGTCATGCGTAGACTGGAGCCACATTACGGGCTGCACGTTCCGTGACGAACAATGCCTGGCAGACCACCGATGCAGTAATTTTTTAGTCGTGTTCATCAATCACCCCACTCGCTTGCCGGGGTTGTGATAAAGGTCGGCGAACATGTCCGCCATAGCCTCTTCGCTGGGTTCATCCTGCATTTGCACACTGACGGCCCGACTCACCAGTTGATGGCGGCGTGGCAGATGCAAATCATCAGGAATACGCGGCCCATCGGTCAGATAGGCCACGGGGAGTTCATGCCCGATCGCCAGGCTCAGCACTTCACCCAGGCTGGCAGTTTCATCCAGTTTGGTCAGGATGCAGCCGGCCAGCCCGCAACGTTTGTAGCTGTGGTAAGCGGCGGTCAACACCTGCTTCTGGCTGGTAGTGGCCAGGACCAGATAGTTGCGCGAGCGAATCCCGCGCCCGGCCAGGCTTTCAAGCTGCAGGCGCAGCGCCGGATCGCTGGCTTGCAGGCCGGCGGTATCGATCAGCACCACACGCTTGCGGATCAGCGGTTCGAGCGCCTGGGCCAGGGACTGTCCCGGATCGACGTGGGTCACCGGCACATTGAGAATACGCCCAAGGGTCTTGAGCTGCTCCTGGGCACCGATCCGGAAGCTGTCCATGCTCACCAGCGCGATATTCTGCGCGCCGTACTTGAGCACGTAACGCGCCGCCAGCTTGGCCAGCGTAGTGGTCTTGCCCATCCCTGCCGGACCGACCATCGCGATCACCCCGCCCTCTTCCAGCGGCTCGTTGTCAGGCACATTGATCATCCGCGCCAGATGCGCCAGCAACATGCGCCAGGCATGACGGGGATCGTCGATATCGGGAACCATATCCAGCAGATCCCGCGACAGCGGGCCGGACAGGCCAACGCGCTGCAGACGCCGCCACAGGTTGGCCTGCTGCGGACGACTGCCCTGCAATTGCGTCCAGGCCAGCGAACCCAACTGGACTTCCAGCAGCTCGCGCAAGCCGTTGAGCTCCGAGCGCATCGAGTCAAACGCACGCTGGTTCAGCGTCGGCTCGGCAACGCCGGGTGCAGCGACGGCAACAGCAGGACGCGGCGGTTCTTCAAGGGTCGGCTCGATGTGCCGGTCGGCAGCGCTCAGCGGCAAGCCAGAAAACAACTGACGGTTGCTCGATACGTCATCGCCTTCGTTGCGACTTTCGAGTTCAGCTTGCGCCGAGACGATCCGCGACTGAGTCTTGCGCAGCTCGTCTTCAAGCTCCATGTTCGGCACCCGCGGCGCCAGCGCAGACAGCTTGTAATCAAGAGCAGCAGTCAGCTCAACGCCACCGGCAATGCGCCGATTTCCGATGATGGCCGCCTCGGCGCCCAGCTCATCGCGAACCAGTTTCATGGCTTGACGCATATCGGCGGCGAAAAAACGCTTAACTTGCATGACTCACTACCTCAGCCGTTAGGCCCGACAGTCGCTACGATGGTGACTTGCTTGTTGTCAGGAATTTCCTGGTACGCCAGAACATGCATGTTCGGTACAGCCAATCGTCCAAATCGTGACAGCATGGCCCGAATCGGACCTGCCACCAGCAAAATCACCGGCGAGCCTTGCATCTCTTGACGCTGCGCCGCCTCAATCAACGAGCGTTGCAGCTTCTCGGCCATGCTTGGCTCCAGAAGAACGCCTTCTTCCTGACCCTGACCCGCCTTCTGCATACTATTTAGCAAAATCTGTTCCAATCTAGGCTCAAGGGTGATGACAGGCAGCTCTGTCTCAGTCCCTACAATGCTTTGCACGATCGCCCGGCTCAACCCGACCCGTACCACAGCCACCAACGCGGCGGTATCTTGACTCCTGGCCGCATTGTTCGCGATGGCCTCGGCAATCGTGCGGATATCGCGCACCGGCACATGCTCGGCCAGCAGCGCCTGCAGCACATTGAGCAGCGCCGACAACGACAGCACCCCAGGCACCAGCTCTTCAGCCAGCTTGGGCGAACTCTTGGCCAGCAACTGCATCAGTTGCTGCACTTCCTCGTGGCCGATCAATTCATGGGAGTGCTTGTAGAGAATCTGGTTCAGGTGCGTCGCCACAACGGTGCTGGCATCCACCACTGTGTAACCCAACGACTGGGCCTGGCTGCGCTGACTGATTTCGATCCACACCGCTTCCAGACCAAACGCCGGATCGCGCGCATTGATACCGTTGAGGGTACCGAACACCTGACCCGGGTTGATCGCCAGTTCACGGTCCGGATAAATCTCCGCCTCGGCCAGAATCACCCCCATCAGCGTCAAACGATAGGCGCTGGGCGCCAGATCGAGGTTGTCGCGAATGTGCACCGTGGGCATCAGAAAGCCCAGGTCTTGGGAAAGCTTCTTGCGCACACCCTTGATCCGCGCCAGCAACTGACCACCCTGATTGCGATCCACCAGCGGAATCAGCCGGTAACCGACCTCAAGACCGATGATGTCGACCGGCGTTACGTCGTCCCAGCCCAACTCCTTGGAGTCCTGGGCACGCACTGGCGAAGGCAGCAGGTCCTGCTGACGCTGCACCTCGGCCAGCGCCACAGCCTTGGCATTCTGGTCACGGCGCCACAGCCAGTAGGCAGCACCCGAGGCGATTGCCCCCAGACCAATGAAGGCAAAGTGCGGCATGCCAGGCACCAGGCCCATGACGATCATGATCGCCCCCGACACCGCCAGCGCCTTATAAGACGAGAACATCTGGCGGTTGATCTGCTTGCCCATTTCTTCCGAACCGGAAGCACGGGTCACCATGATCGCCGCTGCGGTCGACAGCAACAGAGATGGCAATTGCGCCACCAGACCGTCACCGATCGCCAGCAAGGTATAAACACGCCCGGCGTCGCCAAAACTCATGCTGTGTTGCAACATGCCCACCAGCATGCCGCCGATCAGGTTGATGAACAGAATCAGCAGACCGGCAATAGCGTCACCGCGCACAAACTTGCTGGCACCGTCCATCGAGCCATAGAACTCGGCCTCGGCGGCCACTTCAGAACGACGCGCCTTGGCCTGGTTCTGGTCAATCAATCCAGCATTGAGGTCGGCATCGATCGCCATCTGCTTACCCGGCATGGCGTCAAGAGTAAAGCGCGCACTGACCTCGGAAATCCGCCCGGCACCCTTGGTGATTACCACGAAGTTGATGATCATCAGGATGGTGAAGACCACGATACCGACAACGTAGTTACCACCGATCACCACCTCACCAAAGGCCTGGATGACCTTACCGGCAGCGTCGTGACCATCCTGGCCGTGCAACAGCACCACCCGGGTCGAGGCGACGTTCAACGCCAGACGCAACAGGGTGGCGACCAGCAGGATGGTCGGGAATACCGAGAAGTCCAGCGGCCGCATGGCGTACACACAGACCAGCAGAACCACGATCGACAAGGCAATGTTGAAGGTGAAAAACACGTCGAGCAGGAACGGCGGGATTGGCAACATCATCATTGCCAGCAGCGACAGCAATAATATCGGCACGCCCAACTGGCCGCGCCCGAACCCGGCCAGATTGCTGCGCGCGTTACTGATTAACTGAGAGCGATCCACCGGTTCTTTCCTGCATCAGACCAAAACTTTGACGCCCCACGCGCCATGCACTGGCCTATTGCAAGAAACCGTCCAACTTTGCCGCCACAACCGCGTCGATAAAACCATCCATCGTCGACGCAGAAATCGTCATCAGGAGTCGCGCTGCAGATCGGGCGGAATGGGAAGATCGCCCAAAGGATCCGGACGCTTGGCGCGCCCGGCATGGAATTGACGAATCTGAAAGACATAGGCCAGTACCTGCGCCACAGCAAGATACAGACCGGCCGGGATCTCTTCTTCCAGCTCGGTGCTGTAGTAAATCGAACGCGCCAAGGCTGCCGACTCAAGAATCAGTATCTGGTGATGGGCGCCGATTTCACGGATCTTGAAGGCAATCAGATCCGCCCCCTTGGCCAGCAAAAGTGGCGCCCCACCTTTCTCCGGGTCGTATTTGAGCGCTACGGCAAAGTGCGTCGGGTTGGTGATGATCACGTCTGCTTCGGGAATCGCCGCCATCATGCGCCGGTGCGACATTTCGTACTGCAACTGCTTGATGCGCTGCTTGACCTCAGGACTACCCTCGGAGTTTTTATGCTCGTCACGTACTTCCTGCTTGGTCATCTTGAGCTTTTCATTGGCCTGATAAAGCTGAATGGGCACATCGACCGCTGCAATCAGAAACAATCCGCAGACGATCCATAACGTACTCCAGGCAACAATCTGCAAGGAGTGGATAACTGCCAGCTCAAGCGGCTCATGGGCAATCGCCACCAATGCATCCCGATCATTGTTGATCACTACCAGCGCGACGATCAGCACCACCAGAAATTTGGCCAGAGCCTTGAGCAACTCCGTCAGCGCCTGCATGGAAAACATGCGCTTGATGCCTGACATCGGATTCATCCGGCTGAACTTGGGCATCAGCGACTTGGTGGAAAACAGCCAACCGCCGAGCATGATCGGCCCGATCAAAGCGGCCGCCATCATCGCGAACATGAATGGCAGCATGGCCAGGATGGCGTAATTTCCGGACTTGAGCAGCATGCGCCCCATCCAGGAGGGATCCATCAACACATCACGACTCAAAGAAAAGTTATCGCGCATCACTTCCAGCAGCATATGCGCCATTGCACCACCAAACATGATCAGCCCGACAGCCCCCATCAGGGTGACCAGAAAAGTCGTCAGCTCCTTGGAGCGCGCAACCTGCCCCTCCGCACGAGAGTCATCAATCTTCTTCTGCGTGGGCTTTTCCGTTTTATCCTGGCCGCTCTCGCTTTCGGACATTCAGACCGCCCTCACCAGATCGCGCAATCTTTGCAAGGCATCAGTGGCCATGGGAACGAACTGGTTGAATATGTCACCCAGACTCATCCACAAAATGACCATCCCCAATACCAGCGTCATGGGAAAACCAATGGAAAAGATATTCAGTTGCGGCGCTGCCCGGGTCATGATGCCAAAGGCAATGTTGATAATCAGCAAGGCCGCGACTGCTGGCAGTACCAGCCGCAGCCCGGCGCTCATTATCCAGCCCAGACTGTTGGCCAGGACCCAGAAGTTGTTGACCGGCACGCCGCCGCCGACAGGCATGGTCGTGAAACTCTCAATCAGGATTTCCAGCACCACCAGATGACCATTCATTGCCAGGAACATGAGCGTCACCAACATGGTAAAGAACTGCCCCACCACCGCCGTGGTCACACCGTTGGCAGGGTCAACCATAGAAGCGAAGCCCATGCCCATCTGGGTCGAGATAATCTGCCCGGCCACCACGAAAACCTGAAAAAACATTTGCAGGCACAACCCCATACTGACGCCGATGATGATCTGCTCGGCAATCAGCAACAGCGCACTCAGATCCAGCGCCTGAACCGGCGGCATCGGCGGCAAAACAGGCGCCACGACAAAGGTAATGGCCAGCCCCAGATACAAGCGCACCCGACGGGGAACCAGTGTGGTGCCAATGATCGGCATAGTGGTCAGCACTGCAACGATACGAAACAGCGGCAGCATAAAGCTGGCAACCCAGCTACCTATCTGGGTATCGGTGAGCACAGCCAAGGGTTCCATGAGCAATCAGCCGATCAGGGTCGGAATACTGTTGTAGAGGTTCAGAACGTAGTCCATGAACACATTCAACAGCCATGGCCCGCCAACAATCAGAGTGATCAGCATAACGATCAGGCGCGGCAGAAAACTCAAGGTCTGTTCGTTGATCTGGGTAGCGGCCTGAAACATCGCCACGATCAGGCCACAGATCAGACTGGGAACCACCAGAATGCCGACCAGCAAGGTGGTCAGCCAGAGTGCCTCACGGAAAATGTCGACCGCCACCTCAGGTGTCATCGCAATGCCTCCTCATGCAAACGACTCATACCCCACCAAAACTGCCAGCCAGCGTGCCGACGATCAGCGCCCAGCCATCGACCAGCACGAACAGCATGATTTTGAAAGGCAATGAGACGATCATCGGCGAGAGCATCATCATGCCCATCGCCATCAGCACGCTGGCCACCACCATGTCGATGATCAGAAACGGAATGAAGATCATGAAACCGATCTGGAACGCCGTCTTGAGTTCAGAGATCACGAATGCCGGCACCAGGACGGTCAGGGGCGCGGCATCCGGTGTAGGAATATCAGTGCGCTTGGACAAACGCATGAACAGCTCCAGGTCGCTGGTCCGGGTCTGGGCCAGCATGAAGTCCTTGACCGGCACCTGAGCCTTGGCAAGCGCCTCCTGAGCCGTGAGGGTTTCAGCCAGATAAGGCTGTACGGCATCGTTGTTCACCCGATCAAATACCGGTGCCATGATGAACATGGTCAGAAACAGCGTCATGCCGATGAGAATCTGGTTCGACGGAGTCTGTTGCAGGCCCAGAGCCTGACGCAGAATCGAGAACACAATGATAATCCGGGTAAAGCTGGTCATCATGATCACGAAGGCCGGAATGAAACTCAGCGCCGTCATGATCAACAGAATTTGCAGACTGACCGAATACTCCTGCTGACCGTCAGTCCCGTTGGACAGCGTAATAGCCGGAATCGACAACGGATCGGCCGCCAGAACCACAGGTGCTCCCAGCCCCAACAACAGCACCACCAGCCAACGCAAGGCACCCATCACTTGTTGTCCTTATCCTTGCCCATGAGTTCCAGCAGACGCTGGGCGAACTCGGGAGTGGCCGGCTCGCGGACCGGCACCTGGACATTTTCATTGAGCACATGCAGGGGCGTGATACGCCCAGGCGTGATCCCCAATAGAATCTGCTCCTTGCCCACCTGCACCAGCACCAGCCGATCACGCGGACCCAGCGCCCGGGAACCGACCAGCTCGATAACTTGCTGATTACCTGCCGCCACACTCTGCGCCCGGCGCATCACCCAGGCCAGCACAAAGATCAGCCCGATGACCAGCAACAGCCCCAGTAATAACTGCAACAGTTGCCCACCCCAGCCACCGGACAGAGCACTACCGGCCTGAGGGGCCGCCGCCTGAACAGCCGGCTCGGCCGCCAACGCAGCCACAGGCGCAGTCAGCAACAGCATCAACCAGCGTTTCACTTAGCGCAGCTTCTTGATGCGTTCACTCGGACTGATCACGTCAGTCAGGCGAATGCCGAACTTTTCATTGACGACCACCACCTCGCCATGGGCGATCAGGGTGCCATTGACCAGCACGTCCAGCGGCTCTCCCGCCAGGCGATCAAGCTCAATCACCGAGCCCTGGTTGAGCTGCAACAGGTTACGAATGCTGATATCGGTGCTGCCCACCTCCATGGAAATCGACACCGGGATATCCAGGATCACATCCAGGTTCGGACCATCGAGCGTGACTGGCGCAGTGCTCTTGGGCACACTGCCAAACTCTTCCATGGGCATACGATTGGAGCTGGGGTGGTTCGCTTCATCAGCCGCCAGCAGCGCATCAATATCAGACTGCCCTCCCTCGCCGGCTTCATTCAGCGCAGCAGCCCACTCATCGGCCAACGCCTGATCATCAGCAGACGTCATATCGTTTTCATCAGCCATCGGTTGTCCTCTGCGGGCAGTAATTCAATTACGCAATTGGGTTGTGGCGCGACGGTCTGTCAACGCCGCTCTATCGGTTCGATAACCTGCAAGGCCAGATTGCCCTTGTGCGAACCGAGCTTGACCTTGAATGACGGCACACCGTTGGCGCGCATGACCAGCGCCTCGGGCAGCTCGACAGGAATCACATCGCCAGGCTGCATGTGCAGGATGTCGCGCAGCTGCAACTGACGCTGCGCAACCGTGGTCGTCAGCGGGACCGATACATCCAGTACGTCCTCCTTGAGCGCCTTGATCCAGCGCTCATCCTGATCATCCAGATCAGACTGAAAGCCGGCATCAAGCATCTCGCGGATCGGCTCGATCATCGAGTAGGGCATGGTCACGTGCAGATCGCCGCCACCGCCATCGAGCTCGATGTGGAAGGTCGAGATCACGACGGCTTCACTGGGCCCGACGATATTGGCCATGGCCGGGTTCACTTCCGAGTTGATGTACTCGAAATTGACTTCCATGATTGCCTGCCAGGCCTCCTTGAGGTCGATAAACACCTGATCGAGCACCATGCGCACCACACGCAGTTCTGTCGGCGTGAACTCACGCCCCTCGATCTTGGCATGGCGCCCGTCACCGCCAAAGAAGTTGTCCACCAGCTTGAACACCAGCTTGGCGTCAAGAATGAACAAGGCAGTGCCGCGCAGCGGCTTGATCTTGGCCAGGTTGAGGCTGGTGGGCACATACAACGAATGCACGTACTCACCGAACTTCATTACCTGTACGCCACCCACCGCAACATCCGCCGAGCGGCGCAGCAGATTGAACATGCTGATGCGGGTGTAACGGGCGAACCGCTCGTTGATCATTTCCAGGGTCGGCATGCGCCCCCGGACGATCCGGTCCTGGCTGGTCAGGTCATAACTTTTGACGCTGCCAGGCTCGACTGTGTTATCGGTCTGGACCATTCCATCGTCCACGCCGTGCAGCAGCGCGTCGATCTCATCCTGGGACAGCAGGTCTTGCACGGCCATGTCCTGGAGTCCTACTGCAGTACGAAGTTGGTGAAGAGCAGCTGCTCAATCACAGTCTTGCCCAGCTCTTTTTGAGCGACTTCCTGAATGCTGGCCGTGGCTTTCTGGCGCAACATTTCCTGGCCGATCGGCGATGACAGCGATTCGAACGGGATACCGGCGAACAGCATGACCAGATTATTGCGAATGGTCGGCATATGCACTTTCAGTGCTTCCATGTCGGCAGGATTACGCGCGAGCATGGTGATACTGGCCTGCATATAGCGCTGGCGCCCATTGACATTGAAGTTGACCACAAAGGCCGGCGTCATGGCTTCAAATACCGCTGGCTGCTTGACATTCGCCGCTGCAGCCGCCGCTGCCGGATCAGGCTTGGGCTCGGATTTGTGCATGAGAAACCAGGTCGCGCCTGCCGACAAGCCTACCGCCAGCAACAGGGCAACAACGCCGATAATGATGAGCTTGAGTTTACTTTTCGAGCCGGGCTCTTTAACTGCGTCACTCGCCATGCCAATAATCCGTCAGTATTCAAGGGGTTCGTTGATACGTAACAGAGTTTGAGCAAGTGTTATGCCAGAGTGGCGAGCACAGCAGAGGAAAGCACGCACCGAGCAATTTCAGGCGCGCTTTTTTTGCGGATCAGGCGTAGTAATCGATTTCGCTGCTACCGAGAATCCGCTGGGCAGGCTGGGACACTGCAGCAGCA
Source organism: Pseudomonas sp. 21LCFQ010 (assembly GCF_024129905.1). Classification (NCBI taxonomy): domain Bacteria; kingdom Pseudomonadati; phylum Pseudomonadota; class Gammaproteobacteria; order Pseudomonadales; family Pseudomonadaceae; genus Pseudomonas; species Pseudomonas sp. 21LCFQ010. The sequence continues at coordinate 59,737 of NZ_JAMYDZ010000011.1, forward strand.
GCGGCCGGCGCCACTTCATCCTCAACATCATCCTGCGCCATAGACCCACGCCCGCCACGCTGCGCGCGACTGGCCTGTTCCTGCGCCTGCTGCTGGGCTTGTTGTTGTGACTGGTCAGAGACATTGACGTCAACCTGACCCAAGCCCTGCTGACTGAACGACTCACGCAGGCGCGCGACCTGGCTCTCCAATGCATCGCGCACGCCCAGGTGCGCACTGGCAAAGGTCACTTGGGTCTGTTGATCCGGCGCCATATTGACACGAATGTCCAGACGCCCCAGCTCCGCAGGCTCAAGCTTGATCTCTGCCGACTTGAGATTCTGACTCGACAGGTACATGACCCGATCGACAATACCCTCGGTCCAGCCACTCTGATGCATGGCCAACGGCTGACCCAATGGCGAAGCCACCGGCGCAGTCACCGGCCGTGCCGGCTGGGCGGCCTGACTCAACGCGGCAAGACGCTCGGCAAAGTTATCGACTCGGGTATCACCGGCAGCGCTTTTTACATCCTTAAGCCCATCACCGAGCACCGCAGTGAAAGACTGATCACTGCTCTCGGTAGAACCATCCTGAGCTGCCGGGTCACCATTAAGGCTCGCCAGATTATTGACAACGTTCTGCGCCCGAGTGTCGTCGGAGTTGAGGTCCGGATTCGCCTGAGCCTGCCCGGCCTGGTGAGTCGCCACCGGCGCAGCCGCACGACTCTTGCCGCCTGCGCTTTCAAGCGCAAACTGCAAGGCATGCAGACCATCAAGCGGGTCAGCCTCCGGATTGAACGCTTCTTCTACAGCAGCAGGCGTTGCCGCAGGGACGGCTGCCAGCGGCGACGCTGCGAGCTGGGACTGCTGCAGGCCATCAATGGCCGCATCTGCCGACAACGAATTGTCCACCGGAGCCTCAGTCGGCACCTCAACCGGAATCTGAATCAGCGTCGGCAGCCCCACCAGTTGCTCGACAGCCTCGGACGGATCGGCACTCTGATCATCAGCATCAGCGGTCTGACCCTTGGCCTGGACTGGCAACGAATTGCCGCTTCCGGCAACCTTATCAGGCTCACTCTTGGCCTTGTCTGCCGTATCCGGCTTGTCTTTGCCGACCGCAGCAGGCTTGTCTTTGGTTGCGACCGCCTTGTCTTTATCGGCAGCGGGCTTGTCCCGAGCAGGCCTGGCCGGTATATCGTGCTCGACGGCAGGCTTGTCGCGAGACTGCTGCGCATAGACATCAGAGAAGCTGGAGGCGTCAGCCTTGCTGGTTTCGGCAGGCTTGAACGAATTACTGACGGCACCGGTCTTGGCCGGAGCCGCTACATTCGCCTGGAGGAACACATCTGGAGCAAGCGGCATCGGGATCTCCACATAAAGCAGCACAATGCTATTGCATTAGCAAAATGCAGGCCAAACTAACAAGGGAGATAGCAAGCAGAGCAATACTCAGGTCTGAGCAACCAGCACTTGTCGCTCGGCATTGAACACTTGGCGAATGGCCTGATACTCGCTGTCGATCAGGCTGACAAGCTCTTCAAGGCCATCGAGCACCTGACGCCGGGCCTGCTCTTCGAGCTGACGGCACAATTCAGACAAGCGCAGGGCGCCCATATTGCTGCTGCTGCCCTTGAAGCTGTGCGCCGCCAGGCCCAGTTCCGTCAGATCAGGCGATGTACCGCCGGCCAGGTTGCGCGCCGCCTGACGAAGCAATGCCAGGCGCTGCTCGGAGTCGCTCAGGAAGACGTCGATGAGCGTCAGATACTCGTCTTCCATGACCTCTTGCAAGGTATTCAATACCGCGTAGTCAATCTGTACGAACGACACTTGCTCACTCCTTGATCAAGACCCCGAAGGCAAGTATGCCATCGCCCCCCAGACAAATTCCACATGCACCGTACAACCATCGGCGGACCATCGCGCATCCCGGCACAACGAGCGAATCAGGCGCAGCCCGCGACCGTGCAGGCCCGCATCATCCGGCAGCCTGGCCAGCACTGCCTGGACGTCGAACCCTTGGCCACTGTCCTGCATGCAAATCTGCAACCTGCCGCCTTGCGCAGCAGAACAAAGCACCAACTCCAGGCGGATGAACCCGCTTTGCAGCTCAGCCAGACGCTTGGCGCGCGCCTCGTAATACCGGGCAAAACCGGCCGCATCCTGTTTGAGGGTGGAATCCAGCCCGAGAACGCCATGCTCCAACGCATTGCTGTAAAGCTCGGTGAGCACGCTGTAAATCGTGGCCGCCTGCTCACGCAAGCCGCGCTGCTCCAGCAGCAGTTGCAGCACGCCAGGCAGCGGATTACTCGCTTTGAGGGTCGCTGCGCGAAACTCGAAGGCCACCGACCAGTCCACCGGCTCCGCCAGACCACTGTCGGACCAACCCTGGGTCAACGCAGTGGCCGGCAGCGCACCATGCCCGGCACTGATCTCCAGCATGCTCACATCGTCACGGGCACGACCACCAAAATCGTTGAGCGCCTGGAGAATCTCCTGAATCAGCATTTCGGGCTCGCGATTGGCGGCCAGCACTTCGCACAGACGCTGCGAGCCGAATAGCTGATCCTGAGCATCCCGGGTGTCGATCACCCCATCAGACAACAGAAAGATCCGGTCACCAGCCCCCAACGGGTGAACCTCGGTATGCGCCTCGAACGCCTTGGGTGACAACACGCCCAGCGGCAGGTGCCGGGACTGCAACTGGACAAACCCGGCATTGTCGGCGCGCAGCAGATAGCCGTCAGGCAACCCGCCATTCCACAGCTCGACTTGCTGCTGACCGGCATCGATGCACAACAGCGTGGCGCAGCAAAACATGTCTACCGGCAGGATACGTTTGAGCTTGCCGTTCATCTCCCGCAGGATTTCCGCCAGCTCGTAGCCTTTGGCGGTCATCCCGTAGAACACCTCGGCCAGCGGCATGGCGCCCACTGCTGCCGGCAAACCATGCCCGGTGAAGTCACCGAGAAACACATGCATGTGCCCGGCCGGTGTATAGGCCGCCAGCATCAGGTCGCCATTGAACAGCGCATAAGGCGATTGCAGATAACGGATACTCGATGCGTCAAGACAGCCGGAATGCGCCACCTGGTCGAATACCGCCTTGGCCACCCGCTGCTCGTTGAGTAAATGTTCACGATGACTGGCAATCAGGTCGCGCTGGCGCAGCACAGTATCCTGCAGTTGCCGCAGTCGATTCATGGCATTGATCTTGGCGGCCAGCACCAGAGGATTGAAGGGCTTCGCCAGAAAGTCGTCACCGCCGGCATCCAGGCATCGGGCCAGCGCCTCCCCCTCGGTCAGAGAGGTCAGAAAGATGATTGGCACCAGCGCCTGACCGGCCATCTGCTTGATCTGACGGGCGGCCTCGAAGCCGTCCATGACCGGCATCAGGGCATCCATCAGTACCAACTGCGGCTGGTGATCGCGATACAGCTGCACAGCCTCCTGCCCATTGGCAGCGACCAGCGGCTGGTGCCCCTGCCGACTGATCAGGGTCGATAACAGCAACCTGTCACTGGCACTGTCATCAGCAATCAGCACCCGCAGCTCTTGCCCCACAGGCTGCAAGACTTAACCTAGCGTAAACAGTTTGGAGAAATTGGAGATGGTCAGGATCTTGACCACGTCGCTGCTGCAGTTGATCAGCCGTACCTGCGCATGGTCGCCACCGGCATGGTCGCGCAACAACAGCAGCATGCCCAGCGCCGAGCTGTCGAGATAGTGAGTGCCGCGCAGGTCCACGACATAATCCAGCTCGCCGGAAAAAGCTTCATAAGCGGCACGAAAATCCTGATGGCAGGAGAAGTCGAATCGCCCCTCGATAAACAGCGTGACTTGCCGACCGTCTGGCGAGAGACCGCAAGTGACTGTCATAACCCACTCCTGCGCTGCATCAATGATAAGACACAGACTAGACCATGATCGGCGCTACATCTCGTGACGCGGCAAGCGCTGAGACAGCTCATCGAGCAGTTTCTGCTCACGCTTGTCTTCCAGCGCCCGCGCCTCATCAATGTAGCGCTGCACCAGCTTGCGCAACCCTTCGACCCGCGCATAGGCCTGCTGCCAGACGCCACGCGCCCGATCCAGGTTGGCTTGATGCCAGGCCAGGCTCTTGCGCTGCTGGCCGATCGCAGTTTCGAGCTGATTGAGAAAGCGCTGGTAGTTCATCAGCCACTGACCTGAAACGCCATGGTTGCCCTTGTCGATCCATTGCTGCTGATAGTTGAGGCGAAACTGCTCCAGCTCTTCAAGCTTGCTGTGCGCCAGATTGACCTGCCCCTGGGCGTGCCCCAGGCGCTGCGCCGCGGTTCGCTCTGCCGACTCGGCCATTTCCACAACCGGCGCCAGGCGCGCCGCACGACTCTGTGCCATGGCTCATCAACCGCCCGGTGCCGGACCGAACACCGCCGCCAAAGCACCCTCACTGTCCTGCATGCTGAAGCTTTCGGTCAGGCCCTGGCGCTGAAAGCGCACCAGTGCCGGCTGCAACTGAATCGCCAGGTCGGTTTCCCGGTCACCGCCGGCCACATAAGCACCGACGCTGATCAGGTCACGGGTCTGCTGATAACGGGACCATAGTTGCTTGAAGTATTGCGCGCGCATCATGTGGTCAGGGCTGACCACCGCCGGCATGACCCGGCTGATGGATGCCTCGATATCGATAGCCGGATAGTGCCCCTCTTCGGCCAGGCGCCGTGACAGCACAATATGCCCGTCCAGCACGCCACGGGCCGAGTCGGCAATCGGGTCCTGCTGATCGTCACCCTCAGACAGCACGGTATAGAACGCGGTAATCGAACCACCACCGGCCTCGGCATTACCGGCACGCTCCACCAGTTTGGGCAAACGGGCAAACACCGATGGCGGGTAGCCCTTGGTCGCAGGCGGCTCGCCAATGGCGAGAGCGATTTCACGCTGGGCCTGGGCAAAACGGGTCAATGAATCCATCAGCAGCAGCACGTTCTTGCCCCGATCGCGGAAGTATTCCGCGATACGGGTGCAATACATCGCCGCCCGCAAACGCATCAACGGTGCATCATCGGCGGGTGAGGCCACCACCACAGAACGCTTGAGCCCCTCTTCGCCAAGGATGTGCTCGATGAATTCCTTCACCTCCCGACCCCGTTCACCGATCAGCCCGACCACAATGATGTCGGCCTCAGTAAAGCGGGTCATCATGCCGAGCAACACACTCTTGCCCACCCCGGTACCGGCGAACAGCCCCAGCCGCTGACCACGCCCCACCGTCAACAAACCGTTGATGCAGCGAATGCCCACATCCAGCGGCCGACTGATCGGGTCACGCTTGAGCGGGTTGATGGTCGGGCCATCCATCGGCACCCAGTCTTCAGCCTTGACCGGCGGGCGACCGTCGAGCGGGCGACCGGCACCGTCAAGCACCCGACCCAGCATGCTCATGCCCATGGGCAGCCGACCAGTGTCAGCCAGCGGCACGACCCGCGCACCTGGCGCAATACCGACCACACTGCCCACCGGCATCAGGAACACCTTGCCACCGGCAAAACCCATGACTTCGGCATCCACCTGGACGGGATGGTGACTGTCGTCGTTGATGACCACACAGCGGCTGCCCATCGCTGCGCGCAAACCTTCAGCTTCCAGGGTCAGGCCGACCATGCGCAGCAGACGGCCTTCAACCACGGGCTGAGCCGGCAGGTCGATGGCGCTGGCGTAACCGTCCAGGCGCTTGGCGAAACTCAGGCGTTCAAGGCGCATGGCCCGGCTCTTCGTCCGCCGCCAGCGAGTCAGCGCCGACCGGCTGCTCGGGGGTATCACTGCTGCGCGGCACTTCAACGTCAGGCAGTTCGATGCTCAGATCAGGCGCGGCCGGATGCGCGACCTGTTCATGCATCTGATCGTACAGGCGGGCAATCGCCTGACTGATCCGGGTCTCGACACTGGCATCGATCCGGCTATGTTCGGTTTCAATGCGGCAGCCACCGGGCATCAGCGCGTCATCTTCAAGAATCTTCCAATTCTCTTCATGACGCTCGCGCAGCAGCTTGACCACGGAAAAGTCCTGCGGATTGACAAAAATGCGCAGATTATTGGCGCCCATCGGCAGCAGCTTCAACGCATCGCGCAACACATGGGCGATCTGCTGCGAGTCGGTTTGCAGTTCGCGCTGAATGACCTGGCGGGCGATATGCTCGACCAAATGGACCAGCGACTTTTCAATCTGGGTGTCTTGCTCGGCGATAGGGTCGAGCAACTGGCTCATTAACAGCTCAAGACTGTCGAGCTTGGCCGCCAGGGCCACTTCGGCCTCTTGGCGAACCTTGATCCGGGTACTGTGAAAGCCTTCTTTTTCGCCGGTAGCGAAGCCCTCGTTCCAGGCCTCCTGGCGAATGCTTTCCAGCTCTTCAAGCGTCAGTGGCTGGACTTCCTCCAGCGGCACCTCTTCCATCTCCAGCGGTTCAGGCTCAGGCTCCGGTTCCGGCTCGGGCTCCACATAGGGGTCAAAGCTGGGCAAGGCCCAGATATCTGCGTCACGAACATCCTTGGCGCGAATCAGATCACTGGGTAACGAATCTTTTACAGAGCTGGACATGGCTTAGATCATTTCCTCGCCACCCTTGCCACCCAGCACAATCTCGCCAGCTTCGGCCATTCGGCGGGCGATGGTGAGGATTTCCTTCTGCGCGGTCTCCACATCGCTGACCCGCACCGGCCCTTTGGCCTCCAGATCGTCGCGCAGCAGCTCGGCAGCACGCTTGGACATGTTCTTGAAGACCTTCTCCTTGATTGCCTCGTCGGCGCCTTTGAGCGCCAGCACCAGCACATCGGAAGACACTTCGCGAAGCAGCGCCTGGATGCCGCGGTCGTCGACGTCGGCCAGGTTGTTGAAGACAAACATAAGGTCTTCGATCTGCGTCGACAGGTCTTCGTCGACCTCGCGGATCGAATCCATGAGCGCGCCTTCGATGGAGCTGTCGAGGAAGTTCATGATGTCCGCAGCACGCTTGATGCCGCCCAGCGTGGTCCGCGAGGTATTGGCATTGCCGGAGAACTGCTTCTCGAGAATCTGGTTGAGCTCTTTGAGTGCCGCCGGCTGTACCGTGTTGAGCGACGACACCCGCAGGATGATATCCAGACGCACTTTATGATCGAAGTGGCCAAGCACCTCACCCGCCTGGTCCGCGTCCAGATACGCCACCACGATGGCCTGAATCTGCGGGTGCTCGTAACGAATGACGTCGGCCACCGCACGCGGCTCCATCCACTTGAGGCTGTCCAGACCGCTGGTGTTGCCACCGAGCAGGATGCGGTCGATCAGGCCGTTGGCCTTGTCTTCGCCCAGGGCCTGGGTCAGCATCTTGCGGATGTAGCCATCGGAGCCGACGCCGAGACTGGTCTGATCGCCGACCGTGTCGACGAACTCGCTCATCACCTCTTCGACCTGCTCGCGGTGCACATTGCGCATTTGCGCCATGGCCACGCCGACTTTCTGCACTTCTTTGGGGCCCATATGCCGCAACACCTGGGCGGCATCGGTTTCGCCCAGCGACAGCAACAGAACTGCGGCCTTTTCGACCTGGGTCAACTTGACAGCCACGGCGCGGTCATTCATCAGCGTTAATCCACTCTTTTACGACCTGAGCCACACGACCCGGGTCTTCGGCCACCAAGCCCTTGATTGCATTCAACTGCGCGTCATAGCCCTCGGTCGGGCTAGGCAGCAGGATGCTCTGCGGACCACCCAGGCTGACCCGGTCGTTCGACAGTTCGCCATCCAGACCGCCCATGCCACCGAGTTCGGCGTCGCCACCAAAGCCGCCCAACTCTTTGCTCTTGGGGTTGGTGATGTTGCTCAGTACCGGGCGCAACACACCAAACACCAGGATCAGGATGAAAATCACCCCGGCAGCCTGCTTGATAATGTCCCAGAACCACGGCTGGGTGTAGAACGGAATATCCGGCAGTACTTCGCCGCGCTCACTGGAGAACGGTACGTTGATCACACTGACGCTGTCGCCGCGGCTGGCGTCGTAGCCCACTGCGTCCTGCACCAGACGGGTAAAGCGGGCCAGATCGGCAGCGCTCCAGGGCGCCCGGGTGACTTCACCGTTGGCCGGGTTGGTCTTGACCATGTCATCGACCACCACCGCGACCGACAACCGGGTAACCCGACCGGCCTGCTGCTTGGTGTGGCTGATGGAGCGGTCGAGCTCGAAGTTCTTGGTCGACTGCGAACGCTTGTCGGTCGGGAACGGCGCCAGCGCCGGCTGACCGGTGGCGGGGTCCATGACCTGCTGACCATTGGCGTCAAGCAGCGGCTGACCCGCCGCAATCGCAGGCGCGGCACCGCCGGCACCGGCTGCCGCATTTTGCGGTGCCGTGGCAGGACCTGGCGGCTGGTTGCTCAGCGCACCAGGCACACCTTGCGGGCCAGAGCTGCTGGAGCGCTGCTCATTGACCGACTGCTCGCTGCGCAGGGCCGGCTGGTCCGGATTGAAGCTTTCCGAGGTGGACTCCACCGCACTGAAATCAACCATGGCCGAGACCTCGGCCTTGTAGCGATCACTGCCCAGCACCGGCTGCAGGATATTCTGCACCCGCTGAGTCAGCATGCTCTCCATGCGCCGGGTGTAGTCGAACTGCTTGCCGGCCATGGTCAGCTCAGAGTTCTCGGCCTGATCGGACAACAGGTTGCCCTTCTGGTCGACCACCGTCACCTGTGATTTGGACAGCTCAGGGACGCTGGTGGCGACCAGATTGACGATCGCAGCGACCTGACCGGCTTCCAGCGCACGGCCCGGATACAGTTCGACCAATACCGAAGCGGTCGGCTTGCGATCGTCACGGACAAACACCGAGCTTTTCGGAATTGCCAGGTGAACACGGGCCGCCTTGACGTTGTTCAGCGAGGAAATGGTTCGCGCCAGCTCACCCTCGAGACCACGCCGATAGCGGGTCGCTTCCATGAACTGGCTGGTACCCAGCCCCTGATCCTTATCAAGAATCTCAAAGCCGATATTGGCATCGGTCTGGCTGACGCCGGCCTGGGCCAGCTGAATACGCGCACGTTGCAGATCATCGGCCTTGACCAGCAAAGCACCGGAATTGGGCTCGACGGTGTAAGGGATATTGGCCGCCCCCAGGGTGTCCATCACCTGCTTGCTGTCCAGACCCGCCAGGCTGCCATACAGCGGCCGGTAGTCGGGTTGCTGAGACCAGAGCACCACGGCAAAACCGATGGCCACGCTGGCTGCCAGACCGACCATAAGGCCGACCTGACGAAGCATGGTCATTTCGGAAAGATTTTCCAGAAAAGCAAAGCCGAACAGCGGCTTCTTGTCCGGGTTACCCGCCCGCGCTGGGACAGAATCAGATGCTGCTTCGGCCATGACTCAGTACGTCCCTTAAACCGGCATCTGCATGATGTCTTGGTAGGCCTGCACCAGCTTGTTGCGCACCTGGGTCAAGGCCTGGAAGGACACGCTGGCCTTCTGCGAGGAAATCATCACATCCGTCAGGTCCACGCCGCTTTTGCCCATTTCGAACGCATTGGACAATTGGCTGGAGGCTGCCTGGGTATCGGCCACCTTGTTGATCGCCTGCCCCAGCAGGTCGGCAAAGTTACTGCCAGCGACCTCAGGCACATTGCCGACCGGCTTGGACGCCGCCATGGCATCCATCTGCATGGCCCGCATATCCAACATCAAGCGATTAAATTCAACACCTTGGCTCATGGACATTATCTCTCGTGAGGCCCGCATTTTTTTGACACTGCAACAGCGATACTCAAGTCGTAGCAACAAGAGTGCCAGCTAACATGCAGGCAAATAGCCACCTAGAAGCTTTATTGCATCAAAACAGTGTTAGGAATGAGCGACAACGCCCAATGCCGTGCATAGTGCCACGGCGATATTGCACTGTATCGACAATTTGACCTGGATCACATAAACATCAAACAAAACCGATAAAAAACCATTCTCATGAAGCGTACAGATAAGCCTCGACATCCATCCCGGCGTCACGCATCTGCGCCAGCTTGTAACGCAAGGTACGCGGGCTGATACCCAGCCGCTCGGCAGCCTCTTTGCGCCGCCCACGCTCACTGCGCAACGTGTCGATGATCAACTGGAACTCACGACGGCGCAGGTCTTCGCCCAGCGCACCGACCGCCTCGGCGCCCGCTGACAAATCAGCGCCCACCACCGGCACGGCGCCAGCAGGCGCAGGCGGCTCGGCAGCGAAGGTCACCGGCCCGGCCAGGCAGAAATCGCGCGCCTGAATCAGCCCGCCCTGCTGCAGAATCAGTGCGCGCTGCAGTGCGTTGTCCAGTTCACGCACATTGCCTGGCCAGGCGTATGCCACCAGGCAAGCGCGCGCCTCCTCAGAGAGCCGCACCGGCGCGTGCTTCATTTTTTTGACATGCTTGCTCAGCAAGCGCTCGGCCAACGGCAGAATATCGGCAGTTCGCTGACGCAACGGTTGCCAGGCCAGCGGGAACACCGACAGCCGATAGAACAGGTCTTCGCGAAACCGCCCGGCCGCCACTTCACCGGCCAGATCACGGTTGGTCGTCGCCAACACCCGAATATCCAGGCTGATCGGCTTACGCGCCCCGACCCGTTCAACTTCGCGCTCCTGCAATACCCGTAGCAGCTTGGCTTGCAGCCCCATAGGCATTTCGGAAATTTCATCGAGCAAAATGGTGCCGCCTTCGGCCAGCTCGAACTTGCCCGCCTGGGCCGCTATGGCCCCAGTGAACGAACCCTTTTCGTGCCCGAACAGTGTGGCTTCGAGCATATTGTCCGGAATGGCCGCACAGTTGATGGCAATGAAGGGTTTCGCAGCGCGCGGTGACTGCAAATGAATGAAGCGCGCCAGCACCTCTTTACCGGTGCCTGACTCGCCCGAGATCAGCACCGTAGAGTCACTTCTCGCCACCCTGGCAGCCAGTTCCAGCAGTTGCTGACTGGCAGGCTCGATGGCCACCGGACCGTCATGCTCGGCAGGACCAATACTGCCCAGCGCATGCTTTGCCACCAGTGCCAGCAACGCCCCCGGCTCAAAGGGTTTGACCAGATAATCCACTGCGCCCTGACGCATGGCGTCCACAGCACGCTCCACAGCGCCATGGGCGGTCATCAACAGCACCGGCAGGTGCGGATGCCGCTCGCGCAACGCGGCGAGCAACTGGTGGCCATCCATACCCGGCATGTTCACATCACTGACCACCAGGCTAAATGCATCCTGCGCAACCGCTCTGAGCGCATCTTCAGCACTGGCTACCGCACGGTATTGATGACCTGCCAGTTCCAGCGTGTCGGCCAGCGCCTCGCGCAGCGCACGATCATCCTCGACCAGCAATACCTTGCCCGCCATCAAACTTCTCCCTGAGCGCCGCCGGGAATCAGCGGCAGACTAACAATGGCGCACGTACCGCGCCCGACTCTGGAGCGATAATCAACGCGGCCCTGATGAGCCCGTGCCACAGCAAAAACCACCGCCAGGCCCAGTCCGGTGCCGGTGGTCTTGGTGGTGTAGAACGGCTCGCCAATCCGCGCCAGCGCCGCCGCATCCATACCCGCACCACAATCACTGATGCACAAGCGCAGCATGTCACCCCTACGGTAGAGGTGGATCTTCAACTGCGCGGTGCTGCCACTGGCCTGCACCGCGTTCTCGATCAGATTAAGCAAGGCACCGACCAGCGTGTCGCGATTGCACAGCAACTCACCCGGCACCGGGTCGCACTGCCAGCGCACCGCAACCTCACTCACATGGGTCTGCGCCGCCGCCTGCAAGGCCTGGAACAGCGCGGCAGGCGGCAGGCGATCATTCAGCGGCAACTCACCGCGAGCGAACACCAACATGTCCCGCACCTGGTGCTCCAGCTCATGCAACCGCTCCTTGAGACGCCCGGCGAAACGCTGCTGAGTCTCGACCGGCAACGCCTGTTCACTCAGGTGGCTGGCATAGATCATGGCCGCCGACAACGGCGTACGAATCTGATGCGCCAGCGAAGCGACCATGCGCCCCAGCGACGACAAACGCTCATGACGCGCCAACTGGTCCTGCAAGCGCCGGGTCTCTGTCAGGTCGGTAAGCAACACCAGCTGGCCAGGTTCAGCGTCCAGCGAACGGGTGGCAATCGACAAGCGTCGGCCGTCCTTCAGCGAGACCTCATGCCCGTCGTCACTGCGCGGCGCAAAGCAGCGGCTGATCACCTGACGCCACAACTCCCCTTCCAGCGGCTGGCCCAAGAGCTCGACAGCCGCCGGGTTGGCTTCACATACCACCCCACTGCCGTCAATGACGATCACCCCACCTGGCAGCAGATCCAGCAAATTCTGCAAGCGGTTGGCCAGACGCTCTTTTTCCGCCAGCTCCTGCATCCGCTGCACACCGGCTTCGGCCAACTCGCCCTTGAGCTCGTTGACCCGCGATTCGAGCAGCCCGTAGGAGTCAGTCAACTGTGAGGACATTTGATTGAACAGCGCAAAAGCCTGTTCCAGCCCCTGACGGCTCTCCAGCTCCGGCGACAACGCCGACTGAACAGAAAGATCGGTAGAAACGTGCAAGGCCTGAGGCATCGAATTCTCTCTCGCAGGGCGAACCGTCATTAAACGGCTTGTTGAAAAGAGACTTAGCAATCACCGTGCCTAACCCGCTGGAAAACCCTGACAAGACCGACGCAGCGGCGAAAGCCCCAGGCTTTTCAGGCGCATAAAAAACAAAACCTCCGCACTGGCGGAGGTTTTGGTCAGCGCCTGGGCAGCCAGGCGTCAATCATCTGCCTGTTCGTCACCGTCGCGGCGGCTCATGCCATATTTGCGCATTTTCTCGACCAGCGTGGTACGCCGAATCCGCAGCCGCTCAGCCGCTCGCGCCACGATACCGTTGGCATCATCCAGCGCCTGCTGGATCAAGCCCTGCTCCAGACCACCCAGGTAGTCTTTCAGATCCAGCCCTTCGGGCGGCAACATGGCAGTGGAAGTGAAGTTCGGCGTGGTGGAATTGATCGCCACCCGCTCTTCCAGATCGCTGCGCAGGCTGTCGACCATCTGCTCGTCTTCATCATCGACATAGCGGAATTTCTTCGGCAACTCCGACACCCCGATCACACCATAGGGATGCATGATCGCCATGCGCTCGACCAGGTTGGCCAGCTCACGAACGTTACCCGGCCAGCCATGGCGACACAGCGACATGATCGCCGCCGAGTTGAAGCGGATCGAGCCGCGCTTCTCGTGCTCCATCCGCGAAATCAGCTCATTCATCAGCAGCGGAATATCTTCGACACGCTCGCGCAGTGGCGCCATCTCGATCGGGAACACGTTCAGGCGGTAGTACAGATCCTCGCGGAACGCGCCGGTCTCGATCATGCTCTCAAGATTCTTGTGCGTCGCCGCAATAATGCGCACGTCGATACTTTGAGTCTTGTTGCTGCCGACCCGCTCGAAGGTGCGCTCCTGAAGCACGCGCAGCAACTTGACCTGCATCGGCAACGGCATATCGCCAATTTCGTCAAGGAACAGCGTACCGCCATTGGCCAGTTCGAAACGCCCGGCCCGGCTGGTGATCGCCCCGGTGAACGCCCCCTTCTCATGACCGAACAACTCGCTCTCAAGCAGTTCGGCAGGAATCGCCCCGCAATTGACCGGCACGAAAGGCGCGTCACGGCGCTTGGAATGGTAATGCAGGTTGCGTGCGACCACTTCCTTGCCGGTGCCGGACTCACCCAGGATCAACACACTGGCGTCGGTATCGGCGACCTGCTGCATCATCTGCCGGACATGCTGAATCGCGCGGCTGGTGCCCACCAGGCTGCGAAACAGGTTCGGCTCACGATGACGGCCACGCTCACGGGCCTGGTCGTACATCTCGCGATAGACCTGCGCACGGTGCAAGGCGTCCAGCAGCTTGCTGTAGCTAGGCGGCATTTCCAGAGTCGACAGCACCCGGCGGCGCAGGTCTTCTGGCAGCTCTACAGGGCCGTGCTCACCAAAAAGCAACACGGGAAGGAACTCATCCCATGCAGCGATGGTCTTAAGAAGTCCCTGCAAGCTCCCAGCAGCGCTGACACTGCCAATAAGTACGCAAAGTACTTCCCGGGTAGAGCCAAGAGAGCCAACCACCTGCTGCCAGTCCTGACTGGAACAGGAAATGTTCTCTTCGCCGAGAAAATTGAGAATGACCGCCAGATCACGGCGGCGCTGGCTATCGTCATCGATCAGCAGGATTTTGATTTCACGCCACATGCAATAGCAACTTCCCTAGTCAACTCTTTAACCTGCCCGCAGGCAAGCCGCTTGGCATCTCAGCCACTTCTTAATACTGATCTGACGCCAGAAAACGAAAAACATCACTAGTTAAGTCAAAAAAACGGACACAGTCAAATTTATGGCGTGTTTTGTGTCCGACAATCCAACTCAGCCAAACAAATGGTATACCTTCGTAGCGTTTTTGGCTCGCTGAATCTCTGACATCTCATCGACGATTGCCTGACGCTCGCCGACCGCGACGTCAATCAACTGCCGGTAGACCCCGAGCAACTCCTCAAGTTTGCCGCGCAACTTCTCATCATCGGGCGCTGCGTGCTCTACCACCGTCTCGACACACTCACGACAAGCCAGATCGAGTTGGGTAATCGCCTCCCAGTTACGCACAGCCAGAGCCTCAAGCAGCGCTTCCTGGGTTTCTTCGATACGTTGCAGCGCAGCACTCATTGCATTCACTCCTCAGCACAGATCACAACGTCGGAGCTGATACCGGGCTAGGGCCAATGGCATCCCACCCCTCTTTGACGGTGATCAGCAGGCCAGCCACTTCATCAAGCATATTTTGATCGTTCTTGATGTTGGCTTCGCTAAGACGCTTCATCATGTAGTGGTACAGGTTGTCCTGATTACGCAACGCGTCACTGGCATAGTTATCCAGATCAAGACCCTCACGCAGCCCACCAATAATCGCAATAGCCTTACCGATCAATACCCCTTTGTTGGCCACTTCCTTACGCGACATGGCGCCTTTGGCCTGAGCAATACGATCAAGACCGCCCTCCATCAACATCTGAACCAGACGATGAGGACTGGCCTCGGACGTCTGTGCATGGGAACCGACTTTCTGGTATTGACGCAACGCCATCATGGGATTCATGGGAGACCTCGTGGGCTGACAAACTCTGTATATCAATACTATCGACGCACCATAAAAAAACTTTAGCGCCCAAACAAAAACTCGACACGAGGTCGAGTTTTTGTCGTCACACCGTCATCATGAAGCATTCTTCTGCGCGTTCATGGCTTCGAAGATCGAAGTGATGTTATTTCCGGTCGCCTTGAGCTGCGCCACGACAAGGTCCATGGCGTTGTATTTCTTGGTCAGGCTTTTGGTCAGGTTTTCGATCCGGAAGTCGAGCGCTTCCTGGTCAGCTTCCAGACGCTTGCCGATCCTGCCCAGACTGCTCTCCCTGAGCGCCAACACACCACCGGCCTGCGTGAAGGGCTCGACGGCCTTGTCGAGACGCTTGATAAGACCGCTATCACCAGCGAAAAAGTCCTGGATTTTGCTACCGAACTCCTTGTCGCCGATAGCTTTATTGAACTTGGTAGTGTCCAGCGACAAGGTACCAGACTTTTGGTCAGTCATGATGCCGAGCTGCGAGAGCGCCGTCAGACCCGTTGTCGCTGAGGAGGCCGCAATTTCCTTGCGCATAGCCGCAAGAATATTGCGCGGCGTTGAATCACCAGTCAATGCAGCCGCTGTAAACTTGCCGTCTGTCATGGTGCCCTTGGTCAAGGTATCAACCAACCTGACCACGGTATTGTAGGAGTCGATGAAACCCTGCAGCGAAGTTCTGAGACCATCGGTATTGGTGGCCACCGTAACTGTCGTAGCCACACCACCAGTCGGCGTTGCAGCATTCAGTTCCAGCTTGAGACCGGAGATGGCATTCTCGACGGTATTTTTCGAACTGGTCAGTGCAAGACCATCGATGCTGAACTTTGCATCCTTGGCCAACTCACCAATCGTACCAGCCCCCGTACCGCTCATTATCTGGGTACCGTCGACATCCAGCAATGAGCCGATATCACCACTGCCCTTCACACTGATATCGCTACCCAGACCGGTAGTAGTAGAACCCAGCACCAGACGGGAACCATTGGCATCATTGATGATGTTGGCACTGATGCCTTTGCCTTGCATTTGCGTATTGATCTGATCACGCACCTGCTGCAAGGTCATGGTGTTATCGAGCTTGACCACCGAGTCAATGCCATTTTGAGTGATCGTCAACTGACCACTCGGAATAGCACTCACCTGAGCGGCGTTGAGCGAAGCACTGCCCACCTTTGAAGAAGTTGCCAGGTTATCAATCTTGATACTGTAAGTGCCCGCAACCGCATCGTTACCAGCGGTGGCCTTGACTATCAAATCATTTGACGATTTTGCCGCAAATGCCTGGAATGCAGTAGAAGAACTGTCACCCAAGCTTTTTATGGAACTCTGAAATGCCGCCAAAGCCGACTTGAGCTGACCGACAGCAGTCAATGAAGACTTTTGAATATTGGTCTGGGTAGTGATCTGCTTCTGCTTGGCAGCCTTTTCGGCATCCACCAGCGCAGTCACCATTTCACCGATCTTCAGACCCGAACCAATGCCCGTCGAAGTAATTGGACTTGCCATGTACGTCTCCCTTCATAGACTGCCGATTTTCTGGCCCCGTAAGGAGCACAAAAAATCCGCAACAAGTTTCGTGCCAGTGATCAGGCTTCAGCACTGAACAGAGTACTGTTAGCCTCATTCAGGCTTTCGGCCAGCTTCAAGACTTCCTCATTGGGAATCTGTCGAATCACCAGACCGGTGTCGCTGGCAATGACCTTGACCACCACCCTGCCTGAATCCTCATCGACTGAAAACTCCAGATTTCTCTGAATCGTATGAAGAAACTTCTGGATTTCGGCGGCTGCCGCCTTGACCTTCTCATCGTCGTCCTGCTGCGAGCTTTTACTCTCTGCTGACGCAGCCTGAGCTTCGACAACCGGAGGTTTCGCAGCCACCTTATCCAACACGACAGCTTCGCTCGCTGGTTTAGCGGCCGGATAAGACAAATTCAATCTGACGCTCATATCCATTGTCTGCTACCTCAGAAAGTAAAAAAGCGAGGGAGTACGCAATCGCACCCCCTCGCTTGTGCTCACCCCAGAATTACTGGAGCAGTTTCAGTACAGCGGAAGGCAGCTGGTTGGCCTGAGCCAGAACCGAAGTCGAAGCTTGCTGCAGAGTCTGCTGCTTGGTCAGCTGGGCAGTTTCAGAAGCGAAGTCGGTGTCTTGTACACGGCCCAGTGCAGCACTGGCGTTTTCGTTGATGTTCTGCAGGTTGGAGATGGTGCTGGTCAGACGGTTTTGTGCAGCACCGAGGTCGGCACGAGTCGAGTTGATGGTCGACAGAGCCGAGTCAATTGCAGCGATGGCTGCGGAGAAGTTGGTCTCGGCGGCAGCACTGGTCGAACCGGCGATGGTGATGGTCGAACCCACACCCAGAGTAGAAGCGTCGAAGCTGGAGCTCAGGGTCAGAGTGATCTGGTTCGAGCTGCCAGTGTTGGAACCGACCTGGAAGGTCATGGTGCTGGCAGTACCGTCGATCAGGTTCTTGCCGTTCAGGTTGGTACTGTTGGCGATACGGGTCAGCTCGTCGCTCATCTGCTTGAACTCTTTGTTCAGAGCGTCACGGTCAGTCGAGCTGTTGCTGTCGTTTCGCGACTGGACGGCCAGTTCACGCATACGCTGCAGGATGTTGGTCGACTCTTGCAGGGCGCCTTCAGCAGTCTGAGCAATCGAGATACCGTCGTTGGCGTTTTTCATCGCCATGGTCTGACCACGAATCTGCGAGGTGATACGGGTAGCGATCTGCAGGCCGGCGGCGTCGTCTTTGGCGCTGTTGATTTTCAGGCCGGAAGACAGACGGGTCATGGAAGTCGACAGTGCGTCGGAAGCCCGGCCCAGGTTCTTCTGTACGTTCAAGGAGGCAACGTTGGTGTTTACTGTTAAAGCCATGATGAATTCCTCGTTGGTTTGATTGCTGCGTGGCTTCCGGCCCCTGCGAGCGCCGGGTGTGCCTAGAGAACCTTCGTAATAGTTATCGTCGTCATGGCAAGTTGCTTGAGGGTTTTTTTGATTTTTTTTAGCTATCAGTCGAGCGGCCAGCCAAAACAAGCAGTTAGCTCATCCCCACGGCTTCACAATAGCCACTTAAAAACCTTTGAGCCCAACTAAAACGAGACCCGTTTGGCAAAGCCAGAAGAAAAATCCTGCGGCAAAAACAGCAGCGCCCGGCCATCGACTGCCGGGCGCGAACGACGCAAAACGATCAGCTCCGATAGATAATTGCCGAACCCCAGGACAGCCCAACGCCGAAGCCACTCAAAGCGACCCGCTTCCAGCCAGAGCCCAAAACGTGTTTTTCAATCAGTAGCGGGATACTCGACGACACGGTATTGCCCGTCTCGACCATATCCTTGACGAATTTCTCAGGCTGCTCTTCAAATCGCCGCGCTACCGCATCGACAATTGCCGCACTGCCCTGATGAATACAAAAGGCATCGATATCCTCAGGCTTCAGACCTGACTCGTCGAGCAACTCATGCAGGTGCGCCGGCACCTTGAGCAAAGCAAAGTTGAACACCTGACGGCCGTTCATATAAAACACACCATTACTGACCTTCAGATGCGGCGCACCCGATCCGTCAGTACCAAACCGTGCCTTGCCCAACTGCCAGGCTGCATCCTCTCCCAGCCAGGTCGCCGTGGCCGCATCACCGAACAGCATGGTGGTATTGCGATCTTGCGGGTCGACAATCTTCGAATAGGGATCAGCGGTGACCAACACACCATTCTTCAGACCGGCCGCCTCCATGAAACCCTTGATGGCATAGATACCGTAAACATAACCCGAGCAGCCCAGCGAGATATCGAAAGCCGCCACGCGAGTCGAAAGGCCCAGTTTGTCCTGTACGATGGCAGCTGTATGCGGCAAGCCCTCTTCGTCGCCATTCTGGGTAACGACGATCAGTACATCGATGGCGTCGCGAGCCAGTTGAGGATTGCTGGCCAACAGCTTGTTGACAGCCTCGACACACAGGTCCGAGGTTTCCTGCGCATCGTCCTTGCGCGGCAAAAAGGTGGAGCCGATCTTGCCCAGGATGAATTCCTCATCCTTGCCAAATTTGGCGCCTTGCGCGTAGTTGTCGACCCCCGCAGCGGGCACATAACTCGCTATGCTTTTTATGCCAATCATCGTGGCTTCCCAAATAAATAAACGGCGGAACAGGCGTCCTGAAGCACTCAGGCGCTCACGGAAAAGTTTTGTGACGGATATTTTCAGGGGGGAGGCCACGAATAAGCAAGTCAGGCTGACTTCGCTCCCTGTACCGCGCTAGTCAACAGATGCACGTTTGCGCCTGCAGGTCACTGCGCAAAGCGTGCTTTGCGATTGGTGGCGGGATTGGAATGCGCCTTGTGAGGCAGGGCCATGAACCCAGTGAAACACAGCAACACAACATGCCGTAGATGTGCACAGTGCCTGAATGAGCTGGAACGAGCGACTTGAGGGCATTTCATGCCACCCAAGTCACTCTTGCCACTTATCGACGACTCTCAGACAACGCTGTGCAACGTAAACCCTGCGCCCTGTTGCGCAAAGTGTCTGTTATAGGCGGTATCGCACTCAAAAACACCTGCCCACTTGCTACGCAGACTGTCCAGCGCACTGGCCGACTGCACCACGGTCCCAGGATGAATCACTTGCACTTGCGGCGTCCAGACCGTCATGCCGCCGACCTGTCCGATCTTGAGACACAAATCGACATCAGCGAACGCTTGCGCGAATTCATTTTCATCCAGACCGCCTACAGCATTGAACAACGCTTTGTCGATCATCATACAAGCCATCGAAACCGCCGAATAATTCTGCTCGATAACCAGACGCTGCATGTAACCTCTGGAATCTTTAGGCTCACCGATGAAAGCCGAGCCAACACCGCCATTGAACCCGAGAATCAGACCCGCCTGGGTCACATTGCCGTCCGGATCGATCAGTTTGGCTCCCACCACCCCGATTTCAGGACGCTGGGCCTGATTGAGCATCGACTCGATCCAGCCGACGTTAACGATCTGGCTCTGCGCATCGAGAAGCACCAGATATTCCCCCTGCGCCTGCACGCTGAGCTGATTGAGCATCGCCACTGCACTCATCGGCTGGTCGGCGCGGAATACACGAATTCTGCTGGAAATTTTCTCCTGCTGCTCCAACCAGGCGAAAAGCTCCGGGGAACAGCTGTTGTTATCGCCGATCAGCACCTCAAACCGCTGATAGCGTGTACGCTGCAACAGACTGTTCAGGCAGCGTTGCAGCTCTGCGAGGTTATCCTGGCTCTGAATAAGGATCGATACCAACGGGCGATGCTCATGACGGTAGTCGATCTTCCAGGCACCAGGTAGTAGAGAGTTGACTTCTGCCTGATAGCCGCGGGTTGCCAGATGACGGAGGAGGGTCTTGCGCTCATCGTCATTGACTGCCAGTTCCGGCGCATTGCAGATCAATACCGGTTCACTGAGGTGCGCCAGGCCTTCCAGACCGCCCAGTTCGATCAGACGAAGCAACAGGTCAAACTCGAGCGCCAGAGGATATTCACGTGAATAACCACCCGCCTCGAGCAGCGCCTCGCGACGTATCAGCCAATGACGTGCTGCATAGCCAGGAACACTCTGCAGCAAATCAAGATTGAAGTCGGGCAACAAGGCAGCTTCAAGGGTACCGTCAGGCTGACGATGGATACTGTCCACTGCGACAGCGCGACAATGGTAGGCTTCGACAAGCTCATCACTGGCAAGCAGCAGACCGGCCGGCGTAAATTGCTCCCCGGATTGTGCGAGCATCAGCCAGTCGCTGGTGGACTGCTTGATTATCTGGTTGATCCGGTCGATATAGTTGCCGGTAGTGACTTTCACAAAGTGCAGGGTGTGCTGCAGCGTGGTCACCGCTGGCAGTTCTCCAGTGGTGAATACCACCACCTTGAAATTTCGGTAATGACCACTGAGCAAGCTGTCGAAAGTTGACTGCAGCTTGAAGATGTCAGCTTCTAGATCAAGCAGCAGGATACCGATCTGCGAGCCTTTGGGCTGACTGGCCTGACGCGCCTGCAAACTGGCAAGCAATGCTGTGTCTGGAGCGCGTGAGTCCAACCAGGAGAGCACACGCCCCGAAGGCATATCCGAGAGCAACAGGTCATTGTCCTGCGCACCAACCGCCCGTAGCCGTTGCCCCCAGGCCGATAGTTGCTCGATCAGCTCAGGCCTGTCCTTGTCCTTGATTGACTTGTCGTGCGGTAACTGCTGCTCCAGACGCCGAACAACACTGTCGTTGAAGGCATAGAGGGCATAGGCCTGAAACAGACGCCCCAGCAAGGACTCGGCATCGGAGTCGCTACGGGGCCCGCACAGCTCGGCCTGGCGCAGCAATGCAGCCTCAACTTCGCGTAGTTGCACTTTACCGGCTGGCAAGGCATGAATCAGAAACTCGGCATGCGCCAGATCGTCGTAAAACGACTGGGAATAAAACGGCATCTCCAGATACTGGCGCGGTTCGAAATTCGGCTCCCCAGCATCAAGTACAACGCTCCAGACTGAACTGACAAGCTTCTCATTGGCTTGATAGGGACGCTTTTTCAGGCTGACGGCCATAGCCTCAAACCCTGCGCGAATTGCCTCGGCTGCCTGCGCCGTGTCCGCACCAAGCGCGTTGAGCACGATCGCAGCACAGGCTTCACGCCCCGCCCGCGCCTTGGGGTCGATATGTACGAGAGCGCCCTGCGCAGCCTCAACATGCGCAACCTGAGACTTGCCAGCCTCCAAATGCAGGGCATAAGGCACCGCCAGGACCCGCACCGGGGCGACACAATTGAGGTAAAACCCCAGGCCGATTTCCTGCCAATGGCTTTGCACATCTGCCGGCAACGCAGCGAACCAGCCTTGTAGCAACCCGGTTCGGCTCACCGCATGCTGCAACGGCACACTCTGCGCCATGAAACGCTCGACGCGCTCAACCCGGGTACCCAGATCGTGTTCGTCCAGCACCTTGCGATCACGCAGAAAATAATCAACCCGATCAACATGGGCTTCGTAGGTCAGGCTGTAACCCTGACAAGCCCCATATTCAGGATGAGCATCAAGAAATGCAACAGCCTGCTGCAATCCGGCAGGCAGCAGGAAACTCTGCGCATCAGCCCACACCACGTAGGGCGTATCTACTTGAGCAACGCCCTCTACGACCCGACTGAGCAAGCCGGTACCAGCCAAAGCAGGACGATGCAGGTATTCGACCCCGGGCCAGGCTGCAGCATCATTATCCCGCTGCAAAGAGGCATCAAGCACCTTGATGCTCACAGGCAGGTCTCGATACCAGGTCAGGGCACGACGCAGGAAATCTGCCTGGTTGTCCGCCACCAGGACCAGAGTCAAACGCGGGATCGATGATACTGCTTCGTCGGAACTCATGTTGTGCATAGTCTTTCCTGTCATCATTTCAGTCCGGCAACCAGCCATTGGCCCAGTATTGCAGGTTCTCATCACGCAACATGAAGTCGCGCAGCACCGTTTCACGCAGCTCATCGCCCATCCGGTAGCTGGCATCCGGATCGGACAAATGCATGCGAATTGCTTCCAGCCACTCCTGCGTATTGTTGCTCTTGACCCGGGTCGCCGGTAAATGCCCCCGATAAGCCAGGGTGTCGCTACACACTACTGGGTAGCCGCATGCGCCATATTCAAGCAAACGCAAGTTGCTTTTACAGTCGTTGAAGATATGCGTTTCGAGAGGCGCCACAGCCAGATCCAGATTGAGGCTGGCGAGTTTGGCCGGATACGCAGGGAGGTGTACCGCTTTGTGGTATTCATGGATGTATGGACGCAGAAGGTCCGGACACATGCCGAAGAACACCCACTCGACCTCATCGGCCAGTTCACGAATGACTTCGGCAATCAACTCCAGGTCCCCCCTATGGCTGGTGCCCCCACCCCAGCCGATTCGCGGCTTGTCGGAGGTGCGCCGTGAGCTCCTGAGGCCATCCCACATGTTTGGCGCCAGCATATTCGGCACCACGCGAATATCACTGTGCATGCTCGATAGCGCATCGGCCAGCGGCTGGGTCGACACCACTACCCGGTCACACATGCCCATCCCCCGACGCAAGACACTTTCCATGTTATCTGGCATGCTGCGGCGATGCTCATTCTTGAGCGGTACATCAATGATGTAATCATCCAGCTCGAATATGCGCATGGCATTGGAAAATGCCTTGATCCGCTCAATGTCAGGCAATTTTGCTTCGCTGTATCGACCCTGAATAACCACTACATCAGGCGACAGGCGCTCAACTTCCGCGATCGACGGTGTCTCGTAGGTCATGCGTCCGACCACTCGTCCGGCTGCCTGAAGCTCCAGCAGCGGCTGACTGAGCCGATAATGCCCTACCGCCGAAGTATTGATCGCCATCCCCAGAATGCAGGGCAAATGCCGACTGCAGAAAGGATTCCAACCGGTCTTCAACCCAGGCTCAAGCTGAAACGAGCCTGCCTCGGTCAAGGCCAGATTGTGATTATAAGCCGGGTCAAGAGACAACTGCGCCAGCCACTTCCGACAGAAGTCCTGTTGCTCCTGACGTAACCGTTCGTGAAACCCGGTAGAGCGCTCAGGTGCTGAATGATCAAGCAAAATGACACGACTGTCAGGCGTCCAGACCACCAGATAACCTTGACGACCGGCGCTCAAGCAGAGGTCAAGATCATTGAAGCCCAAAGTCAGCATCTGCTCATCCAGAGGTCCGACAGCATTGAAGACCTCCTTGCGCACCATCAGGCAACTGCCATTGAGCGCACTCCAGTTCTGTGTCAGTTCCAGCCGGTGCAAATAACCTGGCTCTGCCTGATCGGTGTAAAGCCCGGGCCTGCCGACGATACCCTCCATACCCAGCACAAGTCCGGCATACAGATTGCGCCCTTGCGTATCGACAATCCGTGGACCGACGATTCCAACCTCGGGTCGCAAGGCATGGTTTAACAAACCGCCAATCCAGTCCGACTCGCAGATAATCGTGTACGCACTGAGCAACAGCAGATAGTCGCCACGCGCATGCTGCGCAGCGAGATTTAACGCCACAGCATCATTATCATTGCCAGCTGATATGATGCGTAACTTATCACTGCCTAGCCCAGCCATGGCCGAGAGCCATCCACGCGCCTCGTCAGTCTGACTGTTACGATCGACAATCAATACTTCGTAATGCGGATACGCCGTATGGGTAAACACGCTTTCAAGACACCGCTCCAATGCACCCAACTGATCCCGAATGGTCACAATGATCGAAATCAGTGGCTGTTCAGCGTGCCGGTACTCGATACGATTGAGCAACGGCAAGCGGTCGTGCCGAATGACGTGCTCGACACCAATACGCCGTAAATGAGCCGCCACAAGCGGCTCGCTGCCTTGCACGACCTGAGGCAGCGACAGCCACTCAGAGAAACCGAATTTTGATTCGACCAGAATTTCGGCAATGTGCCCCACGGTATGCGGACCGACAGCCTCTACCAAACGCCAGATTGCATCGTGGGGCGCCAATTCACCGTGCCGAGGATCCAGACCGCTTTCCAGTAGATACTGGCGCTCAAAGGCCAATACTCGCCCAACATACGGATAGGCACGCATCAGGTCCAGATTGAAGTCCGGCTTGAAGATCGGCTCGACCGACTCGACACCGCATATCGCGCCTTCGTCGCTGTAGATGCACTTGAGCCCTGATGTCTGCGCCACTCGCTCAGCCAGCACCAACAACGCCGGCTCGACCAGCCGGTCTCCGGCGCGCAGCAGGTAAACCCAGTCTGCGTGCTCCAGTAGTGGCAGAATTTCGCTGACCTGCACGACCCAGTCATTCTGAAGTTCGAAACGCAGCACGCGGCCTACTTCACCGTACTCACCATGACTGAGCAACACCACGGACTGAGCCGGATAGTCCTGGCTGGCAAGGCTCTCCAGAGTCACTTCTACCGATTCAGCGTCGCCGTACTCATCAATGATGATCGGAACAATCCGTGGCTGCCATGACCAGGAATCAATTCGTCGCGCCAAGAGCTTCTTCTGCGCCGGGGTATAGGTCCGGCAAGCCAGCCACTCGGTGTACAGTTCGGTATAGCTTTGAGCGTCGCACCCAACCCGATGACTTGCCACGCCCTGGCGAGCGCCCAACAGGTTATAAAGAGACACCTCATCCCAATCACGCGGCTGCTGAGATGCATTGCGCATCGAAACGAAGCGCACATAACCTGGCGCTGGCGGCGCTTCACCCTCGCGCGCTTCCAGCATCTGCTCTAGCCACTGCCACTGCGTGTTGATACCACTCAATACATCAGGCCGCTTGCTCAGGCGATCCGGATGCAAACGTTCGGACGATGAGCCAGCACTCAAAGCAATCAGATGTCCGCGGCGCAGCAGGCACAAGAACAAAGCGAAGTCCAGCAGCCCCAAAAAACCTTGCCCGGGTTGAGCCAGTGCGGGCAAAAGCTCGTCAACATCCGCTTTGCGCATCAAGGCACAGCTAAACCCACCAAGGTAATTGCGCAGCGTTTTCTTGAACAACGCCAGCATGTCATTACCCATGAAAAGCGCATCGTAGGGCACCAGCGTAGAGTTCTCCATGCGTGCAGGCAATAATCGGTCATCGCTGTCGATCAGCAAACGCCAGCCGGTCACCAGAGCTGCGTCCGGATTCTGAATCAACGCCCGAGCCTGCGAATCAACGCAGGTCGCATAAAGCAGATCATCATCACACAGGAATTTGATGAACTCTCCACGGGCCTCGGCGAGGCATTTGAGCAGATTGCCCTCAAACCCCAGACGCTGCGAGTTGGCGACATAACGTGCACGAGGATCTGCGGAGGCAACCAATTCATCGAAGATGGCTTTGACTTCGCCCGTCTGGCAATCATCACAGACAATGATTTCCAGTGCTTCCCAGGTTTGATCAAGAGCACTCTGTAAAGCGGCGCGGAAGAAACGCGGGTGTGCTGCAGGAATGACGAGACTGACGAGAGGTGCTGGGTTCACAGTGAGGGCTCGCAAACGGCAGGGGATACCGACCAGGCGAGCCTCCCCTTTGCCACTGAAAAAAGACGGCTGAAGAATGCTGCAGGCAGTACGCTTACAGCATGCTGAACAGGCTCAGCTTGGAGGTTTGCAGGAAAACCTGTTGCGACGCATCAAGCATGGTTTTCTGCAAAGTCATGCGTGATGCGGACTCAAATGGGTCAGCCTTGGTGAACGAATCAGACTCAAGCTGATTGTTACCCTTGAGCAGGTCATTGGTAATGCCTTGCGCCTGGGCAGCAACCATGCGCGATCCGATCGCCGAAATAGCCGTGGAAACCTGTTCGGTACCACTGGTGAGGTTACCCAGTGCCGAAGTGACCGCGGAGACCATTTTTTGTGTAGCGACCAGGTTACCGTCAGCCGGAGTACTGAATGCCGTAATGATGTCAGAAAGCGTGTTAAGTACGTTCTGGGTCTGGTGGGTATTGGACTCGACTACAAAGGTGTCGCCATTTTGCGGCGTGCCACTGATGGTAAATTCTACACCACCCGCCTTGATGGTCGGTCCGGCACCGGTTCCCGAAGCAAACGCCGTATCGCCGGCCCTTTTAGGCATGGCGTACAACTCGTAGGTAGTTACGCCGCCACTCACCGAAAATTCAAGGCGAGCACCTGCCGCCGGGAACACGTTATTGAACGCCGTCTTGTCAGCCGGTAACTGACCGACTTCGGCCTTGGTGATGGTCGCCGTCGAGGTATTACCGGGACTACGAGCGGTACTGATGGCCGGCGGCGTCGACTCCAGCGTGTAGGTACGAGTTTGCGTGGCAGGCCACTGCAGCGCCGTTTCGGCAGCAGCGGCGCTGGCAGACTCGGCGGCCGACAGATTGATATTGAGCGTCAGATCCACCCCGCGGAAGGTAATGGTCTGGGCTGCGCCGCTATTGAACTGGAAGCTACCTGCGGTGCTCGAGTCGCTGGTGACATCAACACCGTTTTTGTCAGTGATCAGCAACTTGGGGCCGCTGACAAACGACACCTCATAGGGTTCACCGCCCAGAAAGGTGGCATTGTAGGTGGATGTCGACGACACGGTACTGGCAGTCAGGCCGACCTTGCCATTATCAGTAGTTGACGAAGTCAGGCTGGCAGTGGTGCGGGTGGTGTTGACTGCTTGCTCGAATGCTTCCCAGCCTGTCACGTTACTGGCCAGTGACAAGCCCTCGCCCACCGCCAGCCCTACAGATGTCTGATTGCCGTGATAGCTGTAAGAGCCATCTGAGTTGGTAGAGTACGGAGGCTGCGATCCGTCAGAACCGGAAAACAGGTACAGGCCACTGGCGTCCTGTGTATTCATCAGCCCCAAAATAGTCTTCTGCAGTTCGCGCAGCTCGTTGGCCGTGGACAGGCGATCAGCATCGGTATATGCGCCGTTGCCTCCCTTGATAACCAGCTCACGCGCGGTCTGCAAGGCATCCTCGATACTTTTGAGGGCCGTTTCGGAATTCGCACCGTTGGTGTTGACCGTATTGATATTGGCCGCGTACTGGGTCAACAGCGAGTTCTGCTGATTGAGCTGCAGCACCCGCGCAGCTCCGATCGGATCATCGCTGGCCGTGTTGAGCTTGGTCTCGCTACTGACTTCTTCGCCAGACTTGATGTATTTGGCGTAGTTACGCTGGTAATTGGCTGCCGAGGTCTCGTAAATCTGGCCGGTTGAAATGCGCATGGTCTACGACTCCTTAAAAACTGTTGATCAGCGTGCTGAACATGCTCTGCGCCGCCTTGATGATTTGCGACGAGGCCGTGTAGTACTGCTGGTACTTGATCAGGTTGGCAGCTTCTTCGTCCAGCGACACACCGGACACCGAGTCACGTGCAGTCTTGGCCTGGGCAAGAACCGCTTCAGTGGCCGTAACGTCAGCCTTGCCCTGCGCTGCCTGAGTGCCCACATTGGACACCAGATTGCCATATGCACTGGACAGGCTGAAGCCGGGGCTGCCGTCGCTCACCCCCACAGTACGTTCGGTCTGCAGACCCGCCAGCGCGGCCGCATTACGATTGTCCGAGGAGCCGGCACCGGTCAGGCTGACGCTGAACGTATCGTTAGCGTTAGGCGTTCCGGAAATGGTCATCTCGAATTCGAACGACTTGGTCCCCGGAGTGCTGCCGGTGTAGCCCACATTAAACTTCAGGGTGTTGCTTTGCCCCTGAATAATGGTGCCGGAAATCGGGTTGCCACTGCCATCGAGTACGTCAGCGCCCTGGGCGTTAACCAGTTTGTAGTCCTGTATACCGTTGCTGGCGCTGCCCATCACCAGACGCATCGGTGTGGAGCTTTTCAACGCAGTCTGCAAGTCATTGAGACCGGTCGCATCATAGATATTCGGTTCAGTGCTCAGCTTTGGCTGACTGAAGCCACCGGTACCGCTGTTGCTCACGCCGGCAGATGCCGTCAGCGGTGCTGCTGCTGCAAAATCCTGCGGGTCGGTCATGATTACCGAAATGCCGGTTGCGCCATTACGGGTCGGGGTTACCTTGAATACATCACCGGCAGCCAGACCATTACCGTTGAGCGACAACGAGAAACCTTCGAAAGAAGGTGCAGGCGTCGCGTACAGGTCACCTGTACCGACCGTTTCTCCATTGGGCAGGCGCCGCACGGTGTAGAGTGTGGTAGGCGGCGTAGTGGTAAGGTCAGAAGAGTTGACCGTCACTTCATAATCGTCAGCCGTCAGTTTGCTGCTGTCAGTGATCGTGACATTAAGATTACCTGAGCCGGAACTGTTGCCTACCGCCCCGACACTGCGCTGGGTGATCGCACCGCCAGCCCCCGTGGAGTTGACGTTGCTGAACAACCCGGTGCCGAACAGACCTTTCTGGTTGATCCCCTGGCCAAGCTGAGTGTTGACCTGATCGGCCAACGCGATACCAACACGACCCAGCTCGTTGGCAGCCGGTACCAGAACTTCGGAGCGATAACGCAGCAACCCGCCAATGGTACCGCCGGTGACAGCATTGGTCACATCAGTCGGAACCTTATCGTAGTAGATTTTCAGGTTGTACTGGGTCGGGTCGCTGGAGCTAGGCGCCGCGTCCATTTCGTAAGCCCTGCCGGCTACGACCAAAGACTGCCCGGTGCCTGTGTAAATGTCCAGGCCAGTGCTGTTCTCCACCACCGTCACGCCGATCAGCTCATTGAGCTTGCGTACTGCCTCGTTGCGGGAATCGAGGAGGCTGTTGGGAGACATATTGCCTGCTGAGGCAGAGGTAATCTGCTTGTTCAAGCTTGCAATAGTACTGGTCAGCGCATTGACATTTCCGGCCAGACTATCGAGCTGGGCGTTGATATTGTCATTCTGCGAAATCATCTGCCCGGAGATAGAATTGAGTCGCGCGCTCAGCGCACCGGCCTGGGCAAGCAACGCCGAACGCTCGGCAGACTGGGTAGCGTTGGCCGAAACAGCCTGCAACTTCGAGAAAAACGACGCCAGCTGTGCCGCGATCCCGGTAGTGCTATCGGACAGCATCGTATCGATCTTGTTAGCCTGGGTCGAAAAGGCAGTGGCTTCGGCACCCAACGCCGTACTTTTCTGCAACTGGCCATCCAGATAACCGTTATAGATGCGTCGCACATCAGACACAGTCGTACCGGTACCGATATAGCCTACATCAATGCCGACGCGGACAGTCGCGGAAGCTGTGGTCATCACCTGCTGGCGCGAGTAACCGGCGGTATCCACGTTGGCCGTGTTGTTGCCGATGGTGGCGATTGCAGCGCTACTGGCGTTGAGCCCTGAAAGTCCAATATTGATCAGCGACATGGTTCAAGCCTTTATAAAGTCGTGGAAGCGTCGGTTACCGCAGCGTAATTCTGGTAACTCTTCATCTGCTTGGCGATCTGCGAAATCTTGCTGGCGTAGTCCGGGTCGGTGGCGTAGCCAGCTTTCTGCAATTCTTTTACAAACTGTTCAGGGTTATCGGCCGAATTGACCACTTCTTTATAGCGGCTGTTGTTCTGCAACAGGCTCACCAGGTCGTGGAAGCTGTCGGCATAGGAGTCATAGGCACGGAAGTTGGCCGTTTCCTTGACCATCTTGCCGTCACGGAACTCACTGGTAATAGCCCGTGCTTCAGCGCCCTTCCAACTGCCCCCCATCGCCTTGATACCGAACAGGTTATGGCTGCTGCTGCCATCACTCTGGCGCATGATCGACTTGCCCCAACCGGTTTCCAGCGCCGCCTGGGCTACCAGCATGACCGGGTCGACACCGATACGCGCTGCAGCTTCCTTGGCCAGCGGCAACATGGTCGCAACAAACTGGTCGGAATTGCCAAACGCGCGCTTGGCCGGCGCCAGCGGGGTCTGCACCCTCTTCGCGGAGATGTCCGGGGTATTAGCCAATTCGGGATTGCGCGTCCAGTCGCCGTTGCCACGGGCAATCAGCTCTTTATTCGACCCAGTGCCCGGCACGTTGATGCGGTGATTGGGCTGATCCTGAACCGTGGTCGTGGCCGACGGTACGATACCGGCCAGCAAGCGGTCGGTGAGCTTGCCCGGCAGCGCCAGGCGCCGCGAGTTGAGCATGGCCATGTCGTTACGGGTCTGACCGGATGCGCTGGCAGCCGCATCAGCCCCGGCTGCCGAGTGCGAACGATTGGCCCACAGCGGCTGCTGATAGATGGAAGTTGCCAGAGCCGGTTTGTTAGCGGCCTTTTCAGCGGCCGCACCGCCCTCGGCAGACTCTGTCGGCGCGGCCGGTGCATGCTGCACGCCCTTGTCCTTAGACAGCTGGCGCATCAACACTTCTTGCAGGCCGATACCGTTACCGCGAGTCGACAGGGTCACCGCCAGCTGCTGGTCATACATATCCTGATACTGGCGGGTAGCGGCAGTATTCATCGGATTGTCCTTGGCCAGCACCTCGTTGGCCGAGCGCATGGACTTGAGCATCTGACTGACAAACAGCGACTCGAATTCGCGGGCCACCTTGCGCAGGTTTTCCGGGCTGTCCTTATCGCCGCCCTTGAGCGAAGACAAACGATTGACGTCGGTATAGGCACCGGAGTCGACGACGGAGGATCCTGGAGCCTTGGGCATATCCATCATGCGCGTCCTCAGATCACGATCAGGTCGGCCTGCAGCGCGCCGGCCTGTTTCAAAGCTTCGAGAATCGCCATCAAGTCACCTGGCGCTGCACCGACCTGGTTAACGGCGCGGACGATTTCATCCAGCGTGGTGCCTGGGCCGAACTTGAACATCGGTTTCATTTCCTGCTGGGCATTGACCCGCGAGCGCGGCACCACAGCGGTCTGGCCACCGGACAATGGTCCTGGCTGGCTGACAATCGGATCCTCGGTGATGGTCACGGTCAAGCTGCCATGGGTCACAGCCGCCGGTGAAACCTTGACGTTCTGACCAATCACGATGGTGCCGGTGCGCGAGTTGATGACCACCTTGGCCGAAGCCTGACCCGGATCAATCTCGATATTTTCCAGAATCGCCAGATAATCGACGCGCTGCCCCGGATCGAGCGGCGCAGTGACCCGCACCGAACCGCCATCCAGCGCCTGAGCCACACCCGGGCCAAGCATGTCGTTGATCTTGTCGACAATGCGCTTGGCAGTGGTGAAGTCGGAGCGGTTAAGGTTCAGGGTCAGACTATTGCCCTGGTTGAAACCGCTTGGCACCGCACGCTCGACGGTTGCGCCGCCGGGGATCCGACCGGCCGACGGAACATTGACGGTAATCCGCGAACCATCCGCGCCGCCGGCATCGAAGCCGCCCACTACCAGGTTGCCTTGGGCAATGGCATAGACGTTGCCGTCGATACCTTTCATCGGCGTCATCAACAGGCTGCCGCCGCGCAGGCTTTTGGAGTTACCGATCGACGACACGGTAATGTCCACCGCCTGGCCAGGCTTGGCGAACGGCGGCAGGTCGGCATACACCGCAACCGCCGCCACGTTCTTGAGCTGCACCGTACCGGACCCGGCCGGCACCTTGATGCCGAACTGCGCCAGCATGTTGTTGAAGGTCTGCAAGGTGAACGGCGTCTGGGTGGTCTGGTCACCCGTACCGTTGAGCCCCACTACCAGGCCATAACCGATCAACTGGTTGGTCCGCACCCCGGAAATGCTGGCAATGTCTTTAAGACGTTCGGCCTGGGCCGCGAAAGGCGCGGTGATCAGCAGCGCAGCAACGATCAGTTTCTTCAAGGCAAT
Source organism: Pseudomonas sp. 21LCFQ010 (assembly GCF_024129905.1). NCBI lineage: Bacteria > Pseudomonadati > Pseudomonadota > Gammaproteobacteria > Pseudomonadales > Pseudomonadaceae > Pseudomonas > Pseudomonas sp. 21LCFQ010. The sequence goes on from NZ_JAMYDZ010000011.1 coordinate 92,065, forward strand.
CATGGCTATCCCGCGATCAGAAAGGGAACAACGGGCTGAGGAAGAAGCGGTCGAACCAGCCTGGCTGGCTGGTATCGGCAAACGCTCCGGTTCCCGAATAAGTGATGCGTGCATCGGCCACCCGGGTTGACGACACGGTGTTATCAGTAGCGATATCGTCGGCACGAATCAGGCCGGCAATACGCACCAGCTCGTTACCGGTGTTGAGGGTCATCCATTTTTCGCCACGCACCGCCAGAATGCCGTTAGGCATCACATCGGCCACCGTAACAGTGACCGAACCGGTCAGGCTGTTGCTCTGCGCAGCCTGGCCGGAACCGGTGGTCGCCCGCTTGCCCTCATAGCCGGCACTGAGGCTCAGGTCATTACTGCCGATCGGATTATTGGTGGTCAGACCCGAACCGAACAGCGAGGTCAGGCCGACGCTGGTATTGCTGTCCTTGCTCAACCCCGAACTGGCTGCCTTGCTTGCCGCCATCCGCTCCGACAGCGTGATGGTGATGATGTCACCAACCCGGAATGCCTTGCGGTCACCGTACAGATTCTGCTCAAACCCTGCCTGATAGATCGCGCCATTGTTGGCAGCGGCCGACATCGGTGTGCGCGGCAACACCGGAGCGTAATAAGGGTCATCGGGCTTGGCGTTTGGCGCTACACAACCGGCCAATAGCACGGCGGCGCACAGCGGCGCGATCAGCACGGGAAAACGCAGAACAGATAAGCGCTTCATGACTCTTGAAACCTCGCGATGTAGCAGGCGCCGCGACGGCGCCTTGGCAGATTGAGCAGGTGCATCAGGTCTTACAGGTTTTGTACCAGGTTCTGCATCATCTGATCAGCGGTAGAAATCACCTTGGAGTTCATCTCGTAGGCGCGCTGCGTGGTGATCATGTCGACCAGTTCTTCAACGGTGCTGACGTTGGAGTTTTCCAGGGTATTTTGCAGCACCGGGCCCAGACCGTTGAGACCAGGCTGACCAACGTTCGGCGCGCCGCTGGAGGCAGTCTCCAGATACAGGTTGCCACCAATGGCCTGCAGGCCGGCCGGGTTGACGAACTCGGCGGTCTGAATGTTGCCTATCACTTGCGGAGTAGCCGCAGCGCCGGCAAGCGTGATCGACACGGTACCATCCTGGGCCACGGTAAAGGTCTGGGCAGCTTGCGGAACGACCACAGCGGGCTCCAGGGCAAATCCGTTGGAAGTCACGATCTGGCCATTGGCATCCAGGTGAAAGGTCCCGTCACGGGTGTAACCGATGGTGCCATCGGGCTGCATGATCTGGAAGAAACCGCGACCGTTGATGGCCATATCCAGCGGATTCTCGGTGGTCTGCAGGCTGCCCGCGACAAAACTTTTCTGGGTGCCGACAATACGCACACCGGTACCGACCTGCAGACCGGACGGCAGCTCACTGTCCTGAGTGGACTGCGCGCCGGGCTGGCGTTTGATCTGGTACAACAGGTCCTGGAATTCGGCACGATCACGTTTGAAACCCGTGGTAGTGACGTTGGCCAGGTTGTTGGAAATGGTCGTCAGGTTGGTGTCCTGGGCAGCCAGGCCGGTTTTGGCGACGTACAGAGCAGGAAGCATGGGTTTTCTCCTCAGGCGCCGGGTTATCGGCGCGAGCTGTCAATGGTTAGCCAATCTGCAAGACGCGAGCCATCGCCTGATCGTCTTCTTCAGCGGTTTTCATCATTTTTACTTGCAATTCAAATTGCCGTGACAACGCCAGAATCGAAGTCATTTCCTCGACCGCATTAACGTTGCTGGCCTGCAGAAAACCCGACTCGACGCGCACATTGGCGTCCATCTCGGCAGCCTGGCCATCTTTGGTGTGGATCAGGCCATCGGGCCCTTTCTCCAGATTGCTCAGAGCAGGATTGACCAGTTTGATACGGTCAATCTGCGCCATGACCTGCGGACTCTCACCCAGCGAACGAACGCTGATAGTGCCATCAGAACCGATCTCGATCTGCTGCTGTGGCGGCACTGCAATCGGCCCGCCGTTACCCATCACTGGCAGGCCATTGGCGGCACGCAACACGCCCAGCGCGTCAATGTTCATACCGGCGCTACGGGTGTAGGCTTCGCCACCGTCAGGGGTTTGCACGGCAATCCAGCCATCGCCCTTGACGGCGATATCCAGATCGTTGCCGGTGGCGATCAGCGCCCCGCCAGAAAAGTCGGTGCCCGGCCGTTCGCTCATGGCATAGGCGCGCGACGGCATGACCTCGCCGAATACGGGCATGGAGCGCGCCTGCTCGAAGTCACGCTGAAAACCGGCGGTCGAAACGTTTGCCAGGTTGTTGGCACGAACCTTTTGCGCCAGGGCGTTTTCCGAGGCCCCGCTCATTGCCACGTAAAGCAACTTGTCCACAGTCTTCCTCCTCTGACAGACGCTTGCCGCCTGTAGCTGTACTGCTGCAGACAAAGCAATTTTTGCACCAACTTGTCATTTTCGATACAAAAGCGCTGATCCCCAGCACTGACGGGCATTTTGCGCACCGACTTGCAGGCACGCATGCGACAAAGCGGCGAAGGACTGCCGCTGGCGGCCAACAACCCGGCACAGGCCGCCAAAAAAACTGCGCTGCACAACTTTGCCAATCGCAACGGGGTGTTTTATCGTAACCAGACTCCGATCCAAAGGATGAGAAAACGGTGATCGCCATGCGAACCGCACTCAGATTGCGCCAGTTGACCGTCAGCCTGCTCGGTATCAGCCTGTTGAGCGCCGCCCTGCTCGCTCAAGCCGCACCGGCCCGCTATTACAAATGGCAAGGTGCCGATCGGGTAATCTGCGCCCAGACCAGCCCCGGCTGGGGCTGGACGCGCCTGAACGGCTCTTATGTCAAATCAGACTGCTCGATCTGACCCTCAGGTCGATTGAATCAGGGTCTGCAACACCGTGGTCTGCGTCGAAATAGCCTTGGAGTTGGCCTGAAACGCCGTCTGCGCCTGCACCAGCTCGATCAGCTGCGCCGACAATTCAACATTCGAGGCCTCCAGCGACTGAGCAATGATTGCCCCCATCCCCATGGCACCGGGCACATCGAACATCGCCGCCCCCGATGCATGGGTTTCACTCCAGTGCGTATCGCTGCCCGGTAGCAGACCCTGCTCATTGGCAAAGCGCGCGAGCATCACTTGGCCGATATCACGACTCAGCCCGTTGGTGTAGGTCGCTCTGAGCGCACCATCGCGCCCTACTCCCAGCCCGATCAGCATTCCTGATGCATGGCCGTCAACGTGACTGGAGAGCTGCGCCGTATCGGCGTTGTACTGGGTGATGCGATCCACTTGAATCCGCACCCCCTCGGGGTGTGCTGCAGCGCCATTGGCGACCCAGCCACGACCCGCCGAGTCACTTATCCGCGCAGGCAGCCAGTGCTTGAGCACCAAGGCATCACGATCCAGCTCCAGACCAAGCCCACCCGTAACACTGGCGAGCGTTCCATTGGCGTCAAACAGCAGACTGGCAGTCAGCGGGTCGGCACTGTGTGGATTTGCCGGATTGCGGCCATTGACCAGCACATGCATCTTCCAGCTATTGATGCCGTCCTTGACGAAGTACTGCTGCAACTCATGCGGATTACCCAATGAGTCATGGAGAGTACTGGAAAAGGTCTTGTTGAACGACGCCAGATCCCCTGGCCGGAACACTGGCACCGGGCGCTCCATCAAAGGATCGACCTCACTAAGCGCGTGATCAGCCCCATCCATCAAAGACAAGGCCAATGGACCTCCCGCACCCGCAACACTGGCCAGCCACTGCCCATTGACTTGCCGAGCCGGCTGCCAGCCACTCAGGGAAAACTCTGCATCGGACACCTTCTTGATGTGCTCACTACCGCCGGCAAGCACCGCCGAGCCGTCAGGACGCTTTTGCAGCGACCACTGCAAGGGCTTGTCGGAGCCGGGATCCAGCGGATTGCGCCCATCCACAGTGACATAAAGTGTCCAGCGGTCTGCATCGGTCTTGACCAGGTATTGCTTGAACTCATGATCAGCCGGCGCCACCGCCGGCACACCCGGCCGGGTAACCACACCATTGGCATCGACTATCTCAGCCACCTCAGCAATACCTGCGTCGCTTACGGTTCTGGTAATGACCCGGGTGTAACTGCCCGGCTCGGCCGGATTGAACTCACGCAGCGTAGCCAACGACGGCATGGCCGAACCCAGATTCACCGCTTGCTTAAGCTCATGAGCTGCCCGCGCTTGCATCACCGACGTATCGATTTTCAAATCAGTACGCATGCCGACCTGCACCTGCCCATCATCATCCACTCCATACCCCTGCAGACGCTTACCGGCACTGTCGACAATAAAATCCTCTGCATCCTTATGAAAGGCACCGGCCCGGGTATAACTCAATGCACCCCGCTCGCTGATCACAAAGAAACCGCCGCCTTGAATACGCATATCCAAAGGTGCGCCGTCACTGCTCATCGCGTCACCGGCATTGAAGTTCTGCGACACACTGGCCAGACGTACCCCATCACCAATGTTATGCACACTGCTGCCCAACTGAGCTGAGGAATAAAGCGCTGAGAACTCCGCACGCGAAGACTTGAAGCCCACCGTGCCCACATTGGCAATATTATTACCCGCCACTTCCAGCCGCTTGTGAGCCGCACGCAAGCCACTCATGGCCACATTGAATGTCATGAAAACTCCCGGACGCCAAAGGGCGCACTGATCAATACGTGATGAAAGATGCAGCCGGGCCGCGCATGAAACAGCGACGACTGACTACAGCTTCGAGTCTTGCATTGATCTAAATCGGAAGTTTCCGGGTATCAAGTGGGATATTTCTGGACTATTTAAAACGTTGAACTGCCCCACGAAAACCGGGCAAGCTCATTGAACAAGCATGAAATAAGCGGATACTTCTCAACAGGGGGGGGCATACACCAAGAATCACCCACCCTTAAAATGACCGATTGAAAAACATAAACGCCCAAATGAAAAAACCCTGCCGGGGCAGGGTTTTGTTCAACCAACCGATTAACCAACCATCTGAATGGTTGTCTGCAACAGCGTGCTCTGAGTCGAGATGCTCTTGGCGTTAGCCTGATAGTTGCTCTGCGCCTTGATCAGGTCAACCAGCTCAGCGGTCAAATCGACATTCGACTCTTCCAGCGCCTGACCGGTGATGTAACCCAGCGTGCCCGTTTCTGGCGGACCGCTGACCGGTACGCCGGAAGCGAAGGTCTCACGCCAGTTGGTGCCACCGGCCGACGCCAGACCCTGAACGTTGGCAAAGTTGGTCAGCGACACCTGACCAATCACTTTCGACTGACCATTGGTGTAAGAAGCAAACAGATTACCGCCAGCGTCAACGCTCATCGAACTGATCTGCCCGGTGGCGTAACCGTTCTGGTTCTGCCTGATCAAACCAGAGACCGAAGCCGTCTGACTGATACCGGTCATGTCCAGCTTGATGCCAGTCGCAGAACCGGTAGCACCGTTTTCAACCCAGACAGGATTGGCGGCAGTACCGGTTTGAACCAAAGGCTTCCAGTCACTGACCTGGAATGTACCGTCAGCATTGAGGGTAACTTTACTGGTGGCATTAGCCGGCGTAGGCGCATCAGCGTCTGCAACATCCACATCACCGTTTGCAAGACGCGGCAGCAACAGATTACCAGACGAGTCAAACTTGAAGTCCACCCGATCCATTTCAGGATCAACCACTACGCCAGCCGGAGGAACCGCAGCAGCCGGAGAAATATTCTGGCCATCAACCAGTGTGTACATCGACCACGAGTTGACACCGGTCTTGACAAAGTAGCTCTCCAGTTTATGAGCGTTACCCTGCGAATCATAGATCGGCGTGTCGTACTTAAGGTTATAACTCTTGATATCCGTAGGATTGAAGGTTGTGATCGTCGGCGCAGTGGTCGTGGTGTTCAGGTTGGCCACGTTAGTGATCATGCTGGATGCACTGGGCTCCAGGTTAGAAGAATCAACCCGCAGATTCGTCAGTGTACCGACCACCACATCACCGTTGGCATCAACGTTGTAGCCTTGCAGGTTCATGCCTTCACTGTTTATGACATAACCTTCTTTATCGGTATGGAACGCACCGGCACGCGTGTAGAGCTTTTCGCCACCATTGCTGAGCTGGAAAAAGCCATTGCCATTAATGGCCAGGTCCAGGGCATTGCCCGTGCCCATGGTCAGGTTGCCCTGCTTGAACTGCTGGGAGATGGCACTGACCGCCACACCACTACCGGTATTGACATTACCGGAGGTACCCCGGATCGACTGAGCGTACTGATCGCCGAACTCGACACGCGAGCCCTTGAAACCGGTCGTTGCCACGTTGGCAATGTTGTTGCCGGTCACGTCAAGATTCTTGTTGGCTGCAGTGAGCCCACTAAGGCCGATATTGAATGACATTTACCACTCCTCGCCGCTTGGTCGGCTCTTACAATCCGATTGTCTGTACTTTGGACAACGCGATACTGCTACCGCCCGCCAGGTTAAGGGTCATGTCACCGCCAGCGGTCGACATTTTCACGCTGCTGACAGTGGCCGGCAGATAAGTCGTCAATGCGGTGCCTTCGCCATTGATCGAAGCATTGGCACTAAAGGTATAAGTACCGGAAGGGAAAGCCGTACCGTCATCTTTCAGGCCATCCCAGGCAAAGCTCTGCGTACCGGCCGACTTCGCCCCCACATCAACGGTATCGATCAGATTCTTCTCGGCGTCGTACACACTGACAGTGGTCGAAGTACTCGACGCAGGCAATACCAGAGAACCGGTCAGCCCCTTGCCAGCCTCCACATAAGTGCTACCCGCATCGACAATCACTGAGCGACCGACCAGCGAAGACGCCTGCAGCGCCTGCGAAGACTTGTAGGTGGTAGCAATCGCATCCACCGACGAGGTCAGGTTCTGCATGCTTTCCAGGCTACTGAACTGCGCAAGCTGCGACACGAACTGGGTGTTGTCCTGAGGATCCAGAGGGTTCTGGTTCTTCATCTGGGTCACAAGCAGTTGCAGGAACGCGTCTTTGCCCAGCGCGCTGGTGCCGGTTTTCTGCTCGACCTTGGTGGAGGTCGGATTCTGCAACGAATTGACGAATTTCGCGGATACGTCGTTTTCAACGGCCATGTTTCATCTCTCCGTCACTGACCCAGCGTCAGCACTTTCTGCATCATGGTTTTAGCGGTGTTCATGATCTCGACGTTGGTCTGGAAAGACCGACTGGCGGAAATCATGTTGGCCATTTCTTCAACGACGTTGACGTTGGGGTAGTAGACGTAGCCATTCTCGTCAGACGAAGGATGATCAGGCTCGTAACGCGCTTCCAGATTAGAGCTGTCCTCGATAATCCCGGCGACTTGCACACCTTGGCCGGCCTGGCCCTGATCCTGGAACAGCGAACCACCAGACACCGACTGCTGACCCTGCAGCACGGTGGCAAACACCGGGTGACGGGCGCGGTAGGTCTGATCCATGCTCGAAGACACGGTTTCGGCGTTGGCGATGTTACTGGCCGTGGTGTTCAGACGTGTGGTCTGGGCACTCATGGCACTACCGGCAATGTTGAACACATTGGTCAGCGACATGGATTACTCTCCGCGAAGGGCCGAGACCAGGCCCTTGAACTTGCTGTTGAGCAGCGTAAAGCTGGCCTGGAAACTCATGGAGTTCTCGGTGTAGCTGGCCTGTTCGACCTGAGCATCGACGGTGTTCTGGTCCAGTGAAGGCTGAGTGGCGGTGCGGTACATCAACACGCCCTCCAGATCACTGCCAGCCCCTTGCGCTGCGATATGGCGACCATTGGTGGTATTCATCGCGAACTGGCCCTTGCTGGCCTTCTCGCTCTCGGCAGCCAGCACCGCAGAAAACTCCAGGTCACGCGCCTTGTAGTTAGGGGTATCGGCGTTGGAGATGTTGTTGGCCAACACCTCGGCGCGTTGTGCACGGAAGTTCAGTGCCTTCTCGTGGATACCCAGTGCTTTATCGAAGCTGATGCTCATGTCGGGAAACCTTTACCGGTTGACCTGATGTTCGTAGCTCTGAGAAAGCAAGCTGCGTGCCAGTTCCTCAAAAGCCATATTTACCGGGGGCCGGAGCCCGTCGGCAGAAGCCGCTGCCAGAAAAGCGGCAAGAGTTTTCCTCTCCAGGCGGACCATACGGCAAACAAGGTGCCGTTTTTTTGCCAGTATCGGCAGGTGACAACCGTTCAGCGCGGCGATTTCGTTGGCAGGAGCCAAAACGACTGCGGGAGCGGCGCCCGGTCCTGTTATGGATGGGCGTCGCTCCCGCAGATGGCTGACTGTATTCGCTGTATTCGCGACTAAAGTCGCTCCTACCGATCCTACCGCTCCTACTTGGCTTTGTAGATGATCCCCGGGCTGCACTGGACCATTTGATAATGATCCGGCAAACCGTTCAGCGCCTCGGAGGCCCCCAGGAACAGGTAGCCGCCCGGCTTGAGCGCGCCATGAATGCGTAACAGGATGTCCTTCTTCACCTCGGCAGAGAAGTAGATCAGCACGTTGCGACAGAACACGATGTCGAATTTGCCCAGGCTGGCATAGCTGTCGAGCAGATTGAACGGGCGAAACTCCACCCGGTTCTTGATCGGCGCCTTGACCGCCCAGCGTGCCGGCCCCTTGACATCAAAGTAACGCTGCAAGCGGTCTGGCGACAAACCACGACCAATGGCCAGGCTGTCGTACTCACCGCTTTTACAGTTATTGAGCATTGCACCGGACAAATCGGTCGCCACGATCTGCACCCCCGACTTGAGCTGGCCAGGATTGCTACGCTCGAACTCATCAATCGACATCGACAGCGAGAACGGCTCCTGCCCCGAAGAACAAGCCGCCGACCAGATACGCAGACGCTGGCCGGGGCTGGCCTTGATCTGCTCGGGCAGCACCTTGTTTTTCAGAACCTCGAACGGATAGGTATCACGAAACCACAGCGTTTCGTTGGTCGTCATCGCGTCGATCACCTGCTCCCGCAGACCGCTGCGCGGCTGGCTCTGGATCCGCTGCACCAGCTCACTGAGGGATTTGATGCCCTGCTGCTCCAACAGCTTGTTGAGACGGCTGGACACCAGGTATTGCTTGTTCTCCCCTAGCAAGATGCCACAGGCTTTTTCCAGAAAGACCCGGAACTGCTCAAAATCCAAATTACCCGTAGACAAAGGTGCCGCCTCTCAAATCATGTAATCGACCAGGGACACATCCCTAGCTGTGGTCTGCTGCCTTGATCCTGGCAACCACTCGGGCCGCCAGATCGTCAGGCCGGAATTTCGCCAGGAAATCGTCGGCGCCGACCTTCTTGACCATCGCCTGGTTGAACACCCCGGACAACGAGGTGTGCAAAGTGATGTGCAGATTCTTCAACCGCGGATCGCTGCGGATCGCTGCTGTCAAGGTATAGCCATCCATCTCCGGCATTTCAATGTCGGAGATCATCATCAGGAATTCTTCTTCGGGGTTCTTGCCCTCGGCCAGCATCGCCTGCAGGTAGTCCAGCGCCTGACGCCCGTCGTTGAGTGCCACAACCTCGACACCTACGGTTTCGAGGCAGCGACTGACCTGCTTGCGCGCCACCGACGAGTCGTCGACCGTCAATACCCGCAGCGAAACGGCCTTGTGATGAATCTCTTCATCGATCACACCCGACGACACCGACTCGCTGATCGGCGCCACCTCCGCAAGAATCTTCTCGACGTCGATGATTTCCACCAACTGATTGTCCACCCGCGTCACTGCCGTCAGGTAATGATCGCGGCCGGTGCCCTTGGGTGGCGGATGAATCTCTTCCCAGTTCATGTTGACGATGCGCTCGACCGAGTGCACCAGAAAACCCTGAACCTTGGTGTTGTATTCAGTAATGATGACAAAGGAGTTTTCGAGCGAAATCATCCCCGCCGAACCGGTGGCCATGGCCAGGTCCATGATCGGAATGGTACCGCCGCGAATATTCGCCACGCCCCGCACGATCCTGCTCGACTTCGGCATGATGGTGAGCTTGGGGCATTGCAGCACTTCTTTGACCTTGAATACGTTGATCCCGTAGAGCTGCTTGCCCTGCAGACGAAACAGCAGCAACTCCAGGCGATTCTGACCAACCAGCTGCGTGCGCTGGTTTACCGAATCCATAACTCCCGCCATGCCCTGACCCCCTTACCTCTGCCATCGTTCACCACGTACCAGGTTTGGTAAGCGGCACGGGCCTTGCTTTTTATACGTCATGAATGCCAAGACGACAATTTTTCGACACGCCGCATTAGAAACCCGCCGACTGCTGGGTGCAATCGTCATGCTGAGTCTTTTTTGCGCAACAACACCGGGCAATGCACAGAGTTTTACTCTGCCTGAACAGCTTATCGGCGTCACCGAGGGGTTTCTTGAGTACACAGTTCAAGAGTATTTAACGACCAATCAGATTCAGGGTCGTCATGAAATTCAGGTCCGCCCGCTCAACGCGCGAATGCGCATGCCCAATTGCGACAAGGATTTGACAGCCAGCCTGGAGAGCCCTCGCCCGGTAGGCCGGATTTCAGTGCGCGTGCGTTGTGAGGGCTCTGCGCCGTGGATGGTATATGTACCCGCCCAGGTCAACCTGTACCGCGAAGTGGTTACGGCAATTCGTCCACTCAAGCGCGACACTATCCTCAGCGAAATGGACGTTGTCCTGCGCGAGCGTGATATCGGTGCATTGGGTTTGAGCTACATGACCAGCCTTGATCAGGCTCTCGGCCAGAAACTTGTCCGACCAGCGGTCGTCGACCAGGTTTTGTCACCCAACTTTCTCGAACAGCCCGCAATGGTACGCAAAGGCGATCACGTGGTGATCATCGCCCGCAGCAGCAGCCTGGCAGTACGTATGCCCGGCGAAGCTCTGGCGGATGGCGGGTTCAATGAACAGATCCGGGTCCGCAACCTCAACTCCAACAAGGTGATCAAGGCCAACATTACCGGTCCCGGTCAGGTGGAAGTGGCTATGTAACAGGCTCGCAGGGCGATTGGCAGTGGTGCGCTGGCGCTTTTTTTTCTAGACTGCCAGGCATATTTGAATGCGCTGGCCTGGCTTGTGCGCCGCTGCATTCATGCGCTGCCACAATGTGCCTAAAGTTTTTTCCTGGGTGGCCGAAAACAAGGCAAGCGTCCAGAACACCCAGAGGTTTACGATCATGCCCATAGATTTCAGTCGACTAGGAAACTCACAACCGCTTGGCGGTGCGTCACGCACCGGCAACCCCCGAGAAACCGGCAAGGCCGACACAGCCGTTACGGCCAGCAACAATGCCGATGTAAAGAATGCCGGTGAATCCGTTCACCTGAGCAGCGAGGCACAACAGTTGCAAGGTATCACTGACAAACTGCGCGACCTGCCTACCGTCAACAGCGCTCGCGTTGCCGAGCTCAAACAGGCGATTGCAGACGGCAGCTACACCGTGGACAGCAACCGTCTGGCCAGCAAGTTGCTCAACTTCGAGGCCTTGAGCTAAAGCCGAGGCATCCTCCGGACGCTTGAAAAACCAGAGCATGCGATGCAAGACACAACGTTACTGCAGATGATTACGGATGATATGGCCCCGACACGCCAGTTGCTCGATCTGCTCCAGGCAGAATCGCTGGTACTGCACGGCCGGGATATGACCGAAATGGAACAGGTGCTGGCGCAGAAGCAGGCGCTTGTTATCCAGCTGGAACAGCGCGGTCGCAAGCGCAGCCAGGTGCTGGCCAATCTTGGCCTGCCTGCTAACCGGAGCGGTCTTCAAGAGCTGGCCAGCCAATCATCCGTGGGCGAGCAACTGCTTCAGGCAGGTGATGAGCTGACTAGCCTGATTGCCGATTGCCAGGCACTCAACGAGCAGAACGGCAAACTCATTCAGTTGCAACAGATGACAACCGCTCATCAATTGCGCATCCTGAACGGCGGCGACACACCGACGCTGTACGATAACCGCGGCTCGACCGCTGGAAGAGCACGACCCCGCCCACTCAGTCAGGCGTAACTTGCTATTCAAGTCGCCCTGCGTGATGGCAGAATGCTCTTATTCAGCGTTGCCGTAGTTTTTTGCCTGGAGATGCTTAAACGTGAATGGTTTAGCCGCGGATGATGCTCCGCAACCCCCAAAGGTTCTCAATACGCCTTTGGAAATTGCCTCCAACCTGCGGTTGCTGATGGAAAGTCACGATCCACTGATCATTACCTTCCATGACCGCGCCCAGCGCTTCCAGAGCTACCTGGTCGAGGTTGACCGCGACACCAGGACCATCGGCCTGGACGAAATGATCCCGCGCGATGGCGAACGTTTTCTGACCAATGGTGAATCCTTTCGCGTCGAAGGCTTTCATGACGGCGTACGTATCGCCTGGGAATCCACAGCGCCAGCGACACTCATCGACACTCCGGAAGCACGCTTCTATCGCACTCCTCTGCCTGATGAAGTGGTCTACCACCAGCGCCGTAATGCGTTTCGCGCTGCACTGAAGCTGTCGCATCTGGTCGATATCGAAATCGGCGGTGATAAGCTCAAGTCGCCACTGGTTGGCAAACTGCTGGATATTTCCGCTACCGGTTGCAAGCTGCGCTTTGAAGGTGACATTTCTGACCGTATGCAATTGGGCCAGGTCTATGAGCGGTTTATCGCCAAGCTTCCGTTCGGCGCCATGACCGCCCCGGTGGAACTGCGCTATCTGCATTTCGAGGAGCGTTTTCACACGACCTTTGCCGGCGTACGCTTCCATAACATGAGCGGCCTGGTACAACGCCAGGTCGAGCGCTTTGTCTACCAGTTGCAACGCGAAGCGCGCCGCTTCGACAAGGACGACGACTTCTGAGTCGTCTGCCGCTCCCGATACCGGGAGCGGCATTGATTCCAGCATGTTGATTTTCCAGTGGCAACGAGCTTGCTCGCGAAAGCTGTTTCTCAGACGCTACAAATTCTGCACCTGACCCGGCCCTTTCGCGACCAAGGTCGCTCCTGCATCTACCTCAGCCCTGCACGTCGGCAGCCTTGCGCTGCGACTCATCAAGCTCTTCTACAGGCTCAGTGCCGCTCTCAGGCTCGGCATCGGTGTCAGCCTGCATCTTGTCCTGCACAACCTGCTCATCGACCCGAGGGTCAAGAGCCACCGACAGCGGTGAACTGGCCATGCTGTCGGGCATTGCCACGTGCTGCAAAGGTGCATTCTCGACTTCGTGCAGGCGGGTAACGGCTTTGGGACGGATCAACAGCACCAGCAAGGCCGCTACAGCACAAATGAAGGCGTACAACATGTTGCCGCCAAAGGTGCGCATCAGCACACCCGCCAGCAATGGTCCGATACTTGCGCCGATGCCATAGGTCATCAGCAACATGGCGGTCAGCGAAACCCGCCGTTCAGCCTCGACGTGGTCATTGGAGAAAGCGACCGCCAAAGGATAAAGACTGAACTGCATCAGTGCGGCCAGGAAGCACACGATAAACAGCACCTCTACCGGCACATCGGCCAACACCACCAACGGCAGACTGAACAGCACCAGCAGCGCCGCAATGACGCGAATCAGCAACGCCCGGTCAAACCGATCCGATAACAGCCCCAGCGGCCACTGCACGATAAAGCCGGCCAGAATGCAGCAGCCCATGAACAGACCCACCTGCTCGGTCGGCATCCCGTGCCCTGCGGCATACACCGGCGCCAGGCCATAGAATGCGCCAAGCCCCAATCCTGCGCCCAGCACGGTGGTTAGTGACTGCGGCACACGCTTCATGAAAAACAGCGGCTCCAGCGGCGCCGGGTGTAACGGTGCAGGGTGAATACTGCGGGTCATCGCCACCGGCACCAGGCACAGGGCAAAACACATCGCCACCAGCATCAGCAGCTCAGGGCCCAACTGTGGATGCACCACCAGAATCAGTTGCCCCAGCACCAGCCCCAGGTAGGAAGCGATCATGTAGCCGCTAAAGACAATACCGCGCTGGCTGGCATTGGCCTGCTCGTTGAGCCAGCTCTCGATGACCATGTATTGGCACATCATGCCAAGGCCGACAATCAGACGCAGCCCCAGCCAGGCCGGCAACCAGTCGGTCAGGCCATGGCCCAGCACCGCCGCACCAACGATCCCGGCGCAGGTGGCATAGGCACGGATATGGCCGACCCGGCCGATCAGCCGGTGGCCGATCTTGCCGCCCAGTACCAGGCCGACGTAATTGGCTGCCATCAATCCACCCACCCACAGGCTATCAACCTGATCGGCCGCCAGGCGCAAGGCCAGGTAGGTACTGAGCAGGCCGGAGCCGATCAACATCATCAGTGAAGCGAAGTACAGCGCTCGAAACGATTTCCAGATTTGGCGCATGGTAGTCCCGACTATCAAAGTTGCCCGTGTGGGCATGGTCAATCATTCGCAGCGCGGTGCCTGTAGGACTGGCTTGAGCCGGGAATGGTTTCGATCCGGCTGCCGGCCAAAGACAATACTGGTCGCTCAGATCTGGCTGCCAAGCACTCTTCTTTCCCAGGGCGTGATTTCATCGAGGAAGCTTGTCAGCTCCAGGGTCTTGCTGGCAATGAAGCCTTCGATGAACGCCTGCCCGAACAGTTCCTTGGCCAAGGCGCTGCGCTCAAGCCGCAACAGCGCCTCCTGCAAGGTGACGGGTAGCCGGAGGGCCGGCGGCACATCGATTTCGCCCTGGACCGGCGCCGCCGGCTCCAGGGCATGCTTCAGACCGTGCCAGCCTGCTGCCAGGCTGGCAGCAATCGCCAGATAAGGATTGGCATCAGCACCGGGCAAGCGATTCTCCACCCGCCGCGCCTCGGGACCACTGGCCGGAATGCGCAACCCGGCCGCGCGGTTGTCATGAGACCAGCACGCATTGTTCGGTGAGGCATAGGGATGAAACAGACGCTGGTAGGAATTGACGTTCGGCGCGAACAATGCCGTGAAGTCCGCCATGCACGCCTGCTGCCCGCCGATAAAGTGATGAAAAGCCGGCGTTGGCTGACCGTCCGCATCGCTGAACAGATTACGCCCCGAGGCAACATCAACAATGCTCTGGTGAATGTGCATCGAACTACCCGCCGCCTGAGCCAGCGGCTTGGCCATGCAGACCACAGTCAGGCCATGTCTGAGCGCCACTTCCTTGAGCAGGTGCTTGAACAGGAAGGTCTGGTCGGCCAGCAACAGCGGATCACCGTGCAGCAAATTGATCTCGAACTGGCTGACGCCCATCTCATGCATGAACGTGTCGCGCGGCAACCCAAGCGCTGCCATGCAGGTACGCACTTCGGCAAAGAAAGGCCGCAAACCATTGTTGGAGGTCACACTGAACGCCGAGAAGCCCTGCTCACGACGGCCATCAAGCCCGACAGGGGGCTGGAACGGCTGCTGTGGATCAGGGTTGGGCGCGAACACGTAGAACTCCAGCTCAGTGGCGACCACGGGCGCCAGCCCCTGCCCGGTATAACGAGCCAGCACCGACTTGAGCACGTTACGGCTAGACAGCCCGCTGGGCTGACCGTCCAGCTCCAGCGCATCACAGATTGCCAAAGCGCGATCGCCGTCACTCCAGGGCAGCTGATAAACGTGCTGCGGATCAGCGACCAGTGCCAGGTCGCCGTCATCGCTGCCGTAGAACTTCGCCTGTGGATAGCCACCCATGATGCATTGCAGCAACACGCCGCGCGCCATCTGCAACCGTCGTCCGCCGAGAAAGCCCTCGGCGGTCATCACCTTGCCACGCGGTACGCCATTGAGGTCGGGAGTGATGCATTCGACTTCGTCTACCCCGGTAAGAGCCTGCAGTGTGGCAGAGTGTTCGTTGCGAGCCATTGCCTCGTTCCTTGATTTCCAATGCGGCAGGCGCCAAGGTTAGGCAAGCAATGCGATGGATTTCAAGGTCACCACCAGACTTTCAAAGCTTCTGGACGAGCTCAGACCGGCAAACCGCGCTGAGGGCACGAATAAAGCAAACAGGACGCCCACGCAGCATCGCATCCCCCAACCTCGCTGTCAGGGTAGATACAACGTAAACAACCCGCCCCCCAACGCCCCGCCATTGGCCAGCTCAACACGGCCTGCCACCCCGTTACGCGCGTGCAGGCTGGCGATATGACCGGCAAAGTACAAGCCCAGCCCGGTGCTGCCACTGATCGGGTTGATGCCTTGCACCAGCTCATGCTGGTGTTCGATCATCGACGCCGGATACCCCCGGCCATCGTCATTGATCGTGATGAACAGCTCACCGCCCTGCTCACCGGCGGTAATGGCAATCGCCTTGTCGGCGTAGCGAATGGCATTGACCATGATGTTATTGAGCACTGAGCCGATCAGCTCCCGGTCAAAGAAGCCCAGCGGGGTCAGACCATCGACGCTGTAGCTGGCCGAAATGCCGCGACTGTCGAGCACTTCTTTATGGTGCACCAGTTGCGCTTCGATGAAGTCATCCAGGTCGTGGTAGTCGGCCTGCATCGGCAACTGGTTGACGCCCAGTTTGTAGAGCCCCAGCAGTTGCACCAACA
Source organism: Pseudomonas sp. 21LCFQ010 (assembly GCF_024129905.1). NCBI lineage: Bacteria > Pseudomonadati > Pseudomonadota > Gammaproteobacteria > Pseudomonadales > Pseudomonadaceae > Pseudomonas > Pseudomonas sp. 21LCFQ010. Next base: position 108,556 of record NZ_JAMYDZ010000011.1, read on the forward strand.
TGCCATTGAGGCGGGCGAACTCGTATTCCATGACCCCGTGCTCGGGGTGCTCTAGCTGCTCCTGACTCAGGCGCTCCACCCAGTTGTGGTGGGCCTGGCTGAGGATGGTCAGGGAGTTTTTCATGTCATGCACCGTGGAGGCGATGACCATCGAAAAGTCCGGGCCTTGCGGTTGATCAGTCATGCACCAAATGCCCTTTCCTTGAGTTTCTGGTAGCGCGGGTAGCGCGCGTCAGTTTCTGGCATTTTGCCGACCATGGTCAGCGATGCCCGGCACTCTTGCAGCGCTTCGGCGCTCAGGCTCTGGCCTGGGTGCAACAGTGACTGGGCAAGGTTCAGCGCAATACTGATGTTCTTCGGCTGCAGCGCCAAGGCCTTGCGAAACAGCTCCTGGGCCTCGGACAACTGACCGGCTTTATAGCTGCGCACGCCCTGAACGTTCAAGTCGATGGCGGCCTTGTTGGCACCGAGTATCTCGGGATCATCAGTCAGGCTGGCCAGGGTTTTCATGACCTGCGGGTCATCACCGTAGATCTCTGCGGTGTTTTTCAACACGCCGGCACCCGCCTGCTCCTGACCCAGTTGCTTGAGCTGGCTCGCAACCACCATGGCGGCGTCGGCGCTAAGAAACTGGCTCATGCCATCGAGCCGCGCCACAGCCTGCTCGGTGAGCTTGGCGGCGGTTTCCGGGTCCGAGTGTTGCAGGCTGGCGGCCTTCATCAAGCGCGCACGTACCTGCAAGCCCTCGTCATTGGCATGTTCCTTGGCCACATCGCCCAGCGCCTGGTTGATTTCCGCACGGGCGCGCACGTCGAGTCCCTGATCGCCGCCTTTGTTGATCAAGGCATGGGCCAGGCCCAGATTGGTCTCAGGGTTTTTGAAGCGCGAGAACTGGCCCTGGGAAACCGCCTGACGGTAAGCCCGCGAGGCGCTCTCGAAATCCTGGTTATCCATGGCCAGCTTGCCGAGCATCGTCTGCCGGCGTACCGCCAGCGGCGACAGGCGCACGGCGGTCTCCAGAACACTCTGGGCGCGCTTGGTTTCACCACGGGCCATCAGCACATCGGCCAGCCCGTCGAACAGCGCAGGAAACATCGGAAAAGCCTTGGTGGCCTGCTCGTAGACCCCTTGCGCATCGGCGGTGCGGCCACGCTTGAGCAACAGGCTGCCGAGCATGCCGTAGGCCCACGGCGTGGGCCGGTCGGCAATGATCGAGTTGAGCAGGGCTTCGAGCGGCTCGACCTGATTGAGGTCGCGCAAGGCAGCAGCCTTGTAGCGCAGGCACAACGGCGCCAGGCGCGGGTCCTGCTTGGCCAGATTGACGCAGGCCGCCAATACCTCGGCAGGCTTGCCGCGGTCCAGCGCCTGGAAGATCGGCTTGAGCAGGGTCTTGCGCTGGACCATCTTCTCGATGCGCTGCGCGAGCCCGGCACGGTTGAACGGTTTGGTCAGGTAGCCATCCGGCTCCCACTCCAGAGCACTCATGACCATCGCCTGACTATTCTCGGCGGTGACCATGATAAATACGCTTTCATAACTGAGCAGTCGCTCGGTCATCAGATCTTCAAGCACTTGCTGGCCATTCTTGCGGCCGTCACCCAGATTGAAATCGTGCAGGACGAAATCGTAGCGCTTCTCCGAGCACATCTTCAGCGCCTGTTCGCCGGTGTCGGCCGTATCCACTTCCTTGACGCCCAGCTCACGCAGCATTGACCTGACCGAACTGCGGAAGTCGGAAAAGTCATCGACGATCAGAAAGCTTTTTTGGTTGTACGCCAGCATCCAGGGTCCTGTCTTCAAGGGGGTGCGAAATCGGCTCTGCGGGTTTGGGTCCCGGGTTCGACACGATTCTGAGGGCGCAGATAATAACTAACGGCACAATGCCATCAAACTGATTTTCCTGCGCCCGTTCGGCTACCTGCCTGATGGACAAGTTAGCAAAGCCAAAAAGTTTTTCGACCTTGAAGCGGGAAACTGTAGAGCGAAATCACAGTTAGACGCCTGGAAAGCGGATTTTCTTCAGTTTTCAGCGGCCATCAGGCTCGCAAGCCAGGTGCTTGCGAACCCGATGGCGGCTGTCGAACGCCCGGATAGATGACTGTCAGACCCAGCCGTCGTTGCGTTTGCGCTTGCGGCTCATGGCCGGCAGGATCAGACCGATCAGCAGACCGACCCCGGCAATGCTGGCGCCGTAGACCATGTAACTCATCAGCGCCTGCTGGTTTTCGATACCCAGCCGTGCCTGAGTATCACGCAGCTCGGACTGCGCCTGGGTCAACTGCTCGGTCAGTCCCTGGCTGCGAGCCTCAAGCTCATCGATCAGTTTCTTGCGCGAATCCATGGTTTCCTGCATGCCTTGCACGCGAGCCTTCCAAGTGTCGTCGATCTTGGCCAACTGGTCGGTCAGTTGTGCCACCTGACTGGTGAGCTGTGGCAGCCGCTCGGACTGACCGGGTTCTTCCTGCAGGTCACTGGTCAGAATCCACACAGTGCTGCCACCCTCGCCGCGGATCTGGCTGTAGGAACCCTGGCTACCGAGCAACTCGACCTTCTGACCGGATTTGAGCGTGCCGACAATCCGGTGGCCATCAGTCGGGCCGCTGCGTACGTAGGTATTGAGGCTGTCGCTGATCCAGCGGTCATTGGCGGCCGCCTGCAGCGATTGCGAACCCAGCAGGCCCAGCAGCGCGAGAAACAGCCCGGCACGCAGGTGGCGACGTGGCGGGTTTGACAGGAACAGGCCGGGCGCGCGGGCCAGCAGTGAGGAAAAATGACGAGGCATGGCAGTGACTATCTTCGCTGAATAAAACAAAGGCCGCGGTGAACGGGCCGGCGCACGATGGGCATCCATGACGGGGCTTTGCGTGCAACTCCTGCAGCCGCCGGATGTCAGCAGTACACGAGCACCATGGCCGCAAGGCCAAGCCTCGAATCAGCAGGCCGTCGAGAATCCATCGCTCTACAGACCCTGTAAAAGGTGTCAGGTTCATTACTGGCCGATATCGGCGTCAATTTTCAGCCGCAAGGCGTTCCCGGCAAGATATTCACCAGAGTGGTTTTCTTGCGACACAAATGCTGGCAATACTGCGCAGGGTTTGCTTTGCAGCGCGGCTGCCAGCAAGAATAGCCCTCAAGCGTTAACGTCGCTGATGTTCACCATCAAGGTGCCACCGACACAGTGTCGGCGGCATCGCTCTAATGGAAAATAGAATGCTCCCAAGACAAGTGATCAACGCCTCGGTCAGCCCCAAGGGCAGCCTTGAAACGCTCTCCCAGCGCGAAGTCCAGCAACTCTCCGCCGCCGGCTCCGGCAGCGTTTATAGCCTGTTTCGCCAGTGCGCCCTGGCAATCCTCAATACCGGCGCGCATGTCGACAACGCCAAGACCATTCTGGAAGCCTACGAGAGCTTCGAAGTCCGTATTCACCAGCAAGATCGCGGCGTACGTCTTGAATTGCTCAACGCCCCGGCGGATGCCTTCGTTGATGGTGAGATGATCGCCAGCACCCGTGAAATGCTGTTCAGCGCCCTGCGCGATATCGTCTATACCGAAAGCGAACTGGACAGCCAGCGCATCGACCTGAGCTCCTCGCAAGGCATTACCGACTACGTGTTTCACCTGCTGCGAAACGCTCGCACCCTGCGTGCCGGCGTCGAGCCGAAGCTGGTGGTCTGCTGGGGCGGCCACTCGATCAACACCGATGAGTACAAGTACACCAAGAAGGTCGGCCACGAGCTGGGCCTGCGCAGCCTGGACATCTGCACCGGTTGCGGCCCTGGCGTGATGAAAGGCCCGATGAAAGGCGCCACCATTGCCCACGCCAAGCAGCGCATTCACGGCGGCCGCTACCTGGGCCTGACCGAGCCGGGCATCATCGCCGCCGAAGCACCGAACCCGATCGTCAACGAACTGGTGATCCTGCCAGATATCGAAAAACGCCTGGAAGCCTTCGTGCGCGTCGGCCACGGCATCATCATCTTCCCCGGCGGTGCCGGCACGGCCGAAGAGTTCCTGTACCTGCTGGGCATCCTCATGCACCCGGCCAACCAGGACCTGCCATTCCCGGTGTTGCTCACCGGCCCGAAAAGCGCTGAAGCCTACCTGCATCAACTGGATGCTTTCGTCCAGGCCACCCTTGGCGAAGCCGCGCGCAAGCACTACAAGATCATCATCGACAATCCGGCCGAAGTCGCCCGGCAGATGGCCCAGGCCCTGAAAGAGGTCAAGCAGTTCCGCCGCGAGCGTAACGACGCGTTCCACTTCAACTGGCTGCTGAAAATCGACGAGAGCTTCCAGCATCCGTTCGACCCGACCCACGAAAACATGGCCAGGCTCAAGCTCAGCCACGACGTGCCGCCGCACGAACTGGCGGCCAATTTGCGCCGGGCGTTTTCCGGGATCGTCTCGGGTAACGTCAAGGACAAAGGCATTCGCCTGATCGAAGAGCACGGCCCCTATCAGATTCATGGCGACCCGGCGATCATGCAGCCACTGGACAAACTGCTGCAGGCGTTCGTCGAACAGCACCGCATGAAGCTGCCCGGTGGCGCGGCCTACGAGCCATGCTATCGGGTGGTGAGCTGATCGCGAAACTGCCGGGGCGAGACTCCGGCAGCACGCTTGAAGAACCGGGTGAAATACGCCGGTTCCGAAAACCCCAGGCTGTCGGATAGCTGATTGATGGTCATGGTGGTGTACACCAGGCCACGCCTGGCTTCGAGTAGCAGGCGCTGGTTGATGATCTGCAACGCAGACTGGTCCGCCAGCCGCCGGCACAGTGCATTGAGGTGCGCGGCACTGATACCCAGGCGCCGCGCATGCTCCTCGATTGACCAGTGCAGACGAAAACTCTCTTCGAGTTGATGCATGAAACGCTGCAAATGCTCACGCCCCCGGTCGGGGGAGCCCGCTGCCTGCCCTGCGCCACTTTGCTCACTGCGCCGGCATAACCACACCAGCAACTGATTGATCAGCGCCTGCAGCATCAGCTCGCGACCGACCCTGACCTGATGGTACTCACTGACAATCGCGCTGAATAACCGGTCAAGCTCGGGTGAATCGTCACCCGGCCCGTGACAAAGCGGGGTGGCCAACCTGAAACCGTCCAGCGCAGCCTCCAGTTGCTCCACCAGCGGCATCGCCAGGGTCAGAATGTGGCCCTGGATGGTGTCCGCGAACCGAAAGGTATGCACGCTCAGGGCAGGCACGACCTGCAGCACCGGCCCCTCGACCTCACGTACCACCTCCTCAACCTTGAGCAACGCCCGCCCCGACTGCACATACAGCAGTTGCACCAGATCACTGTGCCGGTGCGGCTTGATTTCCCAGTCGTGCAGGCTGCTGCGCTCGGCAATCGATTCGCAATGGATCAGATCGGGTGTCGGCCAGACGACCGTCTCGCCGTACAGCTTGAACACCGGGATGTTGCTGCCAGGCCGGCCGGACATTCAGATAACCCTCGAAAAATCCAGATAATGCGCTGGATAGTGCCTTCTTATGCCGTATCCATCCATTAAAAATACAGGAGACAACAACAATGACAGCCCGCAGACCTTGGTGTGCAGGGCGCAAAGACAGGACAACAACAATGAAAACCCAAGTCGCAATCATCGGCTCAGGCCCGTCCGGGCTGTTGCTGGGCCAACTGCTGCAACGTGCCGGCATTGCCAACATCATCATCGAACGCAAAGACCCCGCCTACATACTCTCGCGCATTCGTGCCGGCGTGCTGGAACAAGGCATGGTTGAGCTGCTGCGTGAGGCCGGTGTCGGCGCACGTCTGGACGAAGAAGGGCTGGTACACGACGGCTTCGAACTGGCCTTCGATGGCCGCTGCGAACGCATCGACCTCAAGCACCTGACCCAGGGCAAGACCGTGATGGTCTACGGCCAGACCGAAGTGACCCGCGACCTGATGCAGGCCCGCGAGGCCGCTGGCGGTAGCACTGTGTACGACGCCGACGATGTGCAACTGCATGACCTCAAGACCGACCGGCCCTACGTAACCTTCACCCGCAATGGCGAAAACCAGCGGGTCGACTGCGATTACATCGCCGGGTGCGACGGTTTTCATGGTGTGTCACGCCAGTCAATCCCGGCCGGCAGCCTCAAGGTCTTCGAGCGGGTCTACCCGTTCGGCTGGCTCGGCGTGCTGGCCGACACCCCGCCGGTCAACGACGAACTGGTCTACGCCAACCACCCGCGTGGTTTTGCCCTGTGCAGCATGCGCTCACCGACCCGCACCCGTTATTACGTGCAGGTCGGAGCAGAGGAAAAGGTCGAAGACTGGTCAGACGAACGCTTCTGGAACGAGCTGAAAACCCGCCTGCCCAACCATCTGGCCGAACGTCTGATCACCGGCCCATCCATCGAGAAGAGCATCGCGCCGCTGCGCAGCTTCGTCGCCGAACCCATGCAGTACGGCCAGCTGTTTTTGCTCGGCGATGCCGCACACATCGTCCCGCCTACCGGTGCCAAGGGGCTGAACCTGGCGGCCAGCGATGTCAGCACCTTGTACCGCATCCTGCTCAAGGTCTACCGCGAGGGCCGTACCGACCTGCTGCAACGCTATTCACAAATCTGCCTGCGCCGGGTCTGGAAAGCCGAACGGTTTTCCTGGTGGATGACCTCGCTGCTGCACAAGTTTCCAGACACTGACGATTTCAGCCAGCGTATTCAACAGACTGAACTGGATTACTACGTGGATTCGCAGGCCGGGCGGCAGACCATTGCCGAGAACTATGTGGGGTTGCCTTACGAGGCGGTGGAATAGCCCGGCTTGATGGCCGTCTTGTTGGTGATCATGTCGGCAAGGCGGCTCAAAACATTCCCGCCTTGCTGATGGCCATAGGCTGGTTTAACCTTGCGAATAATTCTTATCTACAGATGCATTCGCAATGGCCGCCAGCGAACTCCCTCTCAAGCAAGCCGTGCATGAGCTCTACACCGAGCACCATGGCTGGCTGTTCGCCTGGCTGCGCAAGAAGCTTGGCTGCCCGCACAATGCCGCCGACCTGTCGCATGACACCTTTGTGCGCATCATGGGCTCGCGCGAAAGTCTTGGGCGGTTGCGTGAGCCGCGGGCGTTTCTGACCACCACGGCGCGTCATCTGCTGATCGACCGCGCCCGGCGGCGCAAGATCGAGGACGCCTACCTGCGCGAGCTGGCGTTGACTGCCGATGTGCTGGAGCACTGCCAGCAGTCGCCGGAGCAGATTCTGCTGACCCTGGAATCGCTGGAGCACATCACCTTCGTGCTCGACGGTCTGCATGACAACGCCCGCCAGGTGTTCCTGCTGTATTTCCTCGAAGGCCGGCGTCAGGCCGAGATAGCCAGCCAGTTGGGCATCAGCGAGCGCATGGTGCGCAAGCATCTGCTCAATGCGCTGGTGCATTGCAATCATGCGCTGGACGTCTGAATCGGCATGACTCCTTTGCAAAACATCGAGCAGCAGGCCGCCGACTGGGTCATCCGCTGCACTGAAGGCCCGCTTGGCGAGGCCGAGCGCCAGCAGTTCGAACATTGGCAAGCCCAGGACCCACGGCATGCAGCGGCCTTCGAGCGGCTGCAGCGGTTTGTCGGTGGCGTGCAGTCGTTGCGCGCCAGGCAGGCACCGGCCCGGGCGGCGCTGAATGCCGGCGCGGTGGCGCGCCGACGCTTGCCGCTGCGCGGCGCGACCTGGGCGCTGTTGCTGGCCTTGCCACTGGCCCTGCTGCTGCGCAGCTATCCGCCTGCGGTGCTGCTCGCCGATCAGCGCAGTGCGCCGGCGCAGTGGCAGCAGCTCACTCTGGATGATGGTTCACGGTTGGTCATGAGCGGCAACAGCGCGGTGGACATCGACTTCAGCCACAACCAGCGACAGATCAAGCTGCTGCGCGGCGAAATCCTCATTGATGTAGCCCGTGACCACCAGCGCCCCTTCACGGTGGTGACCGAAGACGGGCGCATGCGCGCCCTCGGCACGCGCTTTACGGTCAAGCGTGAACACGACTCAACGCTGCTGAGCATGCTCGAATCCAAAGTGGCTGCGCGCACTGCGCTGGCGCCTGAAGAGACCCAGGTCAGTGCCGGCGAGCAGGTTCGAATCACCCGCGAGCAGGTGCAACGGCTCAGCAGCATCGACCCGGCGGCGTTGTCGGCTGCCTGGCAGCGCCATCAACTGGTGGTGGATGACCGGCCGCTGCCTGAAGTGCTCGATGAACTGGCCCGCCAATATCGCGGCCATGTGCAGTTCGACCGCCAGCAACTGGCCGATCTGCGCGTCTCGGCGGTGCTGCCGCTGGATAACCCGCAGCAGGCCATGCGCCTGATCAGCGACGTGTTGCCAGTGCGTATCGAACCTTACGGGCCTTGGTGGTTGCAGGTCGAACGGATTGCGGCCCCGGCAGAAAAATAAATTCTGCTGCGGTTCCGCTTTGCTCAAGCCCTGCGTCAAGGAAGGACTAACCACAAGACAGGACTGCCTTCCATGCCGCTGGACACGCCCCAGACCTTCCCCTCCCGCTGCCGCCTGGCGCCTCTGGCGCTGACCATCAGCCTGGCCAGCAGCGCGTTGCTCGGCCTGGGCGTACCCTTTGCACACGCTCAGCAGCAGGCTCAGTCTTACAACATCGCTGCGGGTGAGCTGGCCCAGGTGTTGAGCCGCTTCGCTCAGCACAGCGGCGTGGCGTTGATGTTCAACCCGCAAACAGTCGCCGGTTTGCAAAGCCAGGGCCTGCAAGGCAGCTATGGGGTCGATGAAGGCTTTGCACGGATTCTGCAGGGCAGCGGCTACCAGGCGTTGCGCGGTGCCAACGGCTATCTGCTGACCCCGGCGCTGCCGGCCGGCGACAGCCTGGAGCTGGCGCCCACCGCGATTGGCGCCACGACCGAACAAACCGCCACCGGCCACATACAGGGCTACGTGGCCAAACGCAACCTGAGCGCGACCAAGACCGACACCCCCATTACCGAAACCCCGCAGTCACTGTCGGTGGCCACCAGCGATGAGATTCGTGACCGGCAAGCGGAGACGCTTTCGCAGAGTCTGGACCTCACCCCCGGTTTTACCAGCCAGCCCACCAGCTTCAACCGCACCGCCGACCGGTTCCGGATTCGCGGCTTTGACGTTGAGTCAGCCACCGGCGGATCGCTGCGCGACGGCCTGCGTTTGCAGAACAACTCTTACGATGGCGTGCAGGAACCCTACGGCCTGGAACGCGCCGAAGTGGTTCGCGGCGCCGCCTCGGTGCTCTACGGCCAGTTATCGCCTGGCGGGCTGATCAACGCGGTCAGCAAGCGCCCCAGCCAGAGTTCCTGGAACGAAGTCAACGCGCAGCTTGGTGAGCATGACCGCAAGCAGTTGTCTGGCGACTTCACCGGTCCGTTGGCCGGCAGCGACACGCTCAGCTACCGGCTGACGGTGCTGGAGCGCGACAGCCAGACCAGCGCCGATCATATCGACAATGACAAGTTCTACATCGCGCCGGCCCTGACCTGGCAACCGACCGAAGACACCTCGCTGACCCTGCTGTCGTTCTACCAAAAAACCGGGACGGGCTTCTCGGCGCCGCTGCCCTGGCAACTGACCAAGGGCGTGGGTGACAGCCCGCTGGCCATCGGCCGCCACGATTTTATCGGTGAGCCGGATTACGATCGCATGGACGGCAGCATGTCGGCGCTCGGCTATGAGTTCGACCACCGCTTCGATGAACACACCAAAGTCAGCCACAAGCTGCGCTACTACGAAGCTGACGTGACCTGGCGTTATCTGCAAGTCAACACAGCGACGCTGGCCAATGCCCTCAATACCGGGATTCTCGGCCGCCAGTACAGCGACCGCCGCGAACGCTCGCGCGCGCTGGCCAGCGATACCAATGTGCAAAGCCAGTGGCAGTTCGGCAACTGGCAGCACACCTTGCTGCTGGGTTTCGACGCCTATGACAGCAGCTATGACTCACACAACTTCCGTGGCAACGCGCCGTCGCTGAACCTCAATAACCCGCAATACGGCCAGCCGGTGGTGGTTAACCGCAACCCGGCAACCGATCGTGGCTCGCAAATAGACACCCTGCAAAAAGGCATTTACTGGCAGGACCAGATCAAGTTCGACGAGCGCTGGGTTCTGCTGCTCGGGGGGCGGCATGACTGGGCCGACCAGAGCACCAAACTGTTTCGCAACCAGAGCCACAGCAGCCAGAGCGATGAATCCACCACCTGGCGTGTGGGCCTGGTGTACAAGGCCGACAATGGCCTGGCACCGTACCTGAGCTACAGCGAGTCATTCTTCCCGGTGGCCGGCACTGACCGTGACGGCGTGGCGTTCGTGCCTACCGAAGGCAAGCAGTACGAAGCCGGTATCCGTTATCAGCCCGAGGGCAGCAACACTCTGCTCAGCGCAGCGGTCTATGAACTGACCCAACAGAATGTCCTGACCCAGGACCGCACCGACATCAATTTCTCGGTGCAGACCGGTGAAGTCCGTTCCCGTGGCCTGGAACTCGAAGCACGCACTGAACCTGTGCCGAACCTGAGCCTGATCGCCTCATACGCCTACATCGATGCACGCATCACCAAGAGTAACGTGGCCGCAGAAATCGGCCAGCGCAGCGAAGACAGCCCGTATCACCAGGCCGCGCTGTGGGCCGACTACCGCCTGCACGCGCTGGGTATCCCCAATCTGCGCATCGGCGGCGGCGCCCGTTACAAGGGCAGCACCCAGGCTTCGGGCGTCCCGTCAGGCATGCCGGCCTACACCCTGTTCGATGCGCGGGCCAGCTACGAGATCGACCCACACTGGGAAGTCGCGCTCAACGCCAACAACCTGACCAACAAGCGCTACACCTATTGCGAGTTCGCCATCTGCCGCTACGGTGACGAACGCCAGTTGGTCAGTACCCTGAGCTATCGCTGGTAACGCGGGTCAGGTGGCCGCCGTTGCCGGAACCGAGGCAGGCCGGCTCAGACGCAGCGCCACCAGGCTGCCGACAATGGTCAACGCCGCCAGCGCATACAGCGCGGCGGTGGTCGAACCGGTCTGATCCTTGATCCAGCCCACCAGATAAGGGCTGAGAAACCCGGCCATCTGGCCGATGGAGTTGATCAAGGCCAGGCCACCGGCGGCCACGCTGGCGCTGAGCAACGCGGTCGGCAACGGCCAGAACATCGGCAGACCGGTCAGCGCGCCCATGGTGGCAATGCACAGGCCGGCAATGGCGATCACCGGCACACTGGCGAAGTTGGCGGCAATCATCAGCCCCGCCGCGCCCATCAGCATCGGCACCACCAGGTGCCAGCGCCGCTCGTTGCGCAAGTCCGCCGAACGCCCCACCAACAGCATGAACACCCCGGCCAGCAGGTAAGGGATCGCACTGATCCAGCCGATCACCAGCGCATCGCTGAAGCCCAGGTTCTTGATGATCGAGGGCAGCCAGAAGTTGATGGCATACACCCCGCTCTGGATGCAGAAGTAGATAAAGCCCAGGGTCCAGATCAGCGGCATGGTCAGCACGCTGGCCAGCGAAGAACTGGCCTGTTTGGGCCGGTTCAACTCGTCATTGGCCACATCGTTTTTGACCCGTTGCTGTTGCTCAGCGCTCAGCCAGCTGGCGTCCTCGACCTTATCACACAGCAGCTTGAAGGCCATCAGGCCGAGCAGCACGGTCGGCAGCCCCTGGATCAGAAACATCCACTGCCAGCCATCCAGGCCGCCCTGGCCATGGGCGAAGTGGTTGAGGATCCAGCCGGAGAACGGCCCGCCAAGCAAGCCGGACACCGGAATCGCCGACATGAACAGCGCCATGATCCGCCCGCGCCGCTGATTGGGGTACCAGCGCGACAGGTACAGCACGATGCCGGGGAAGAAGCCGGCTTCGGCCATGCCGGTCAGAAAGCGCAGCACATAAAATTCCATCGGCGTGGTGACAAACAGCAGGCAGGTCGAGAACGTGCCCCAGGTGATCATCATCAGGCCGATCCAGCGCCGCGGCCCGAAGCGGTTCAAGGCCAGGTTGCTGGGCAGGCCGCACAGCACGTAACCGATAAAGAAGATCCCGGCGCCCAGGCCGTAGACCGTTTCGCTGAACTTCAGGGCGTCGAGCATCTGCAGTTTGGCGAAACCGACGTTGACGCGGTCCAGGTAGTTGAACAGGTAGCAGATGAAGATGAAGGGGATCAGACGCAGAGTGATGCGACGGTAGACAAGATTGCCTTGCACGTCGTCAGCCTCGCGAGTCGGCGAGTGGGACATGGTGTGGAGTCCTTGAAGGATGTTGTTGTTATGGGCAGCCCGTTGATCATAGGGGTGCGTCAACAAAAACTCTTTGGCGGTTTGCACGACGGTATGGCCGCGTTGTTGTGTGCTTGCACAACGGCGTGTGCGGATGACGGGCGCCGTAGGAGCGGATTTATCCGCGAAGGCTTCCCGGCTAGAGCCAATACTGTTCGGATAAGCGCTATCTGCCTTTGTGGGAGCGACCTTGGTCTGTGCGGCATTCCGACGAAGAGGCCGGCAAAGTCACAGCATCTGCTGCGAATGTGCAGCCGCTTTCGCTAGCAAGCTAGCTCCCACAGGAACCGCGTTGTCCTTAACGGATCAGCATTACCCCTCCAAGGTTACCCTTGTGAATCACGGCTCAATGCGTTTGAGTTCGCGCAGCAGCTCCAGCAGTTGCTGCATCTTGTCTTCGCCAAACTGCGCCTGGATGCGCTGGTAATTGCGCTCCATGTCTTCGCTCATCGAGACGAAGCACTGCTGGCCCTGCTCGGTCAGGCTGACCAGCATGCGTCGCTGGTCATGGGCCGGTTTGCTGCGCCGTACAATGCCGTCGCGCTCCAGGCGCGCCAGCACGCCGGTCATGCTCGGCTTGAGGATGCAGGCCTGCTCGGCCAGTTGGTAGCTCTCCATTTCACCCTGCTGGTTGAGGATGCGAATGACCCGCCATTGTTGTTCGGTCAGGCCATGTTCGTTCAATGACGGACGAAAGAACGCCATCGCTGCTTCACGGGCCTGCAGCAGGGTAAGGGTCAGAGAGGGTCTGGGGCTGGGCATGGTCTACACAATAGCCGGTGCAGGACCGGCGGTGGGAGGGTTCGGATGATGGCCGAGGACTATAGCCGACGACTGGTTAACAAGTAAACGATTGACCGGTCCCGAACCCCCGATCGGCCTGCCGGAAGGCTCAGGCCGCGTCGGTCGTATTGCGTTCCAGCTGCTGCTTGCCGTGCGCCACCGACAGGGTGTCGGGCAGGCACACGCCGTTCTTGATCGCCAGTACCTGAGCCATGATGCTCACGGCGATTTCTGCCGGGGTCTTGCTGCCGATGAAGATGCCGACCGGGCCATGCAAGCGTTGCAACGAGGCTTCGCTCTGGCCGAAATGCTCGATCAGTCGATCACGACGGCTGCGGTCGTTGCGCCGCGAACCGATGGCACCAACGTAAAAGGCCGGGCTGTCCAGCGCGGCCAGCAGCGCCAGGTCGTCGAGCTTCGGGTCATGGGTCAGGCCGATGACGCAACTGCGCACATCCGGTCTGAAGGCAAGCACCTCGTCATCCGGCATGCCGGTCACCAGTTCAGCTCCGGCCACCGACCAGCCGGCCCGATATTCATGACGCGGGTCGCAGACCGTGACCCGAAAACCATTGAACAGGGCCATGGTCGCCAGGTACTCGGCCAGCGCCCCGGCACCAATCAATAGCATCCGGTACGCCGGCCCCAACGTATTGACCAGCCGAGCACCATCGAACTGCAAGGCTTCAGGTTCGCCGGCACGCTCCAGCACCACCTCGCCACTGGCCATTTCCAGGGTACGACGCATCAGCGCACCGTCATCCAGAGCGGCCAGCAAGCGGGTCAGTGAGGCCTGCTCAGGCTCGAATTCCAGCACCAGTTCCAGGGTGCCGCCACACGGCAAACCGAAGCGATGCGCTTCATCGGCACTCACCCCGTAGCGCACCACACGCGGTGCGCCGCCGGGCATGGGCTGAGCAGTGAACGCCGGGCTGTAGCGATGAATCAGGTCATCCTCGATACAGCCACCCGAGACGCTGCCAGCGGTGCGCCCGTCATCACCCAGCGCCATCATCGAGCCGACCGGGCGCGGGGATGACCCCCAGGTCCTGACCACGGTGGCCAACAGCACGCGCCGCCCCTCGACCAGCCAACCCAGGGCGCTGCGCAGTACCAGCAGATCAACGCTTTGCATTGTCGTAGTCCTTCATTGACGGCCTTCAGCGCATCTGCAAAATGATCGGGTTGCTGCTCGCCGGACGGGTTCGTTCGCGCAGTTCGGCCACTTCGGCAGGCGTCACCGGCCCACCCTGATTGCCCCAACTGCTGCGGATGAAGCTCAGCACATCGGCCATCTCCTGGTCGTTCAACTGATTGCGATAAGGCGGCATGCGATAGGCATCGGGCATGCCCTGCGCCACGACCCGGTCCGAGCCATTCAAGGCCACGTTGATGCTGGTGGCGCTGTGTTTGGCCATCGATGACGACGCACCGGCCAGCGGCGGCATCCACTGCCCCTGACCGCGACCGTCGATGCCGTGGCAGGAACTGCACTTGGCCACGTAATTGGCCGCCCCCGGTTTTTGCATGTCACTGGCGGTCAAGGCCTGGGCGCGCGCCGGGTCCCAGGCCGGCCCGTCGCGTTGCGGGTCGCCGGGTAATGACGCCAGGTAGCGGGCAATACCGGCCAGGTCGTGGTCGGTCATGTACTGGGTCGAGTTGTTGAACGCCTCGGTCATGGTCCCGGTGACCACGCTGTGAACGTTCCGGCCGTTTTGCAGGTACTGGACAATCTCGCCTTCGCTCCAGCGCCCCAGTCCAGTGTTAGGGTCCTGGCGCAGGCTCGGTGCATACCAGCCATCGAGCAAGGCGCCACTCAGATACAGCGGGCTGCTTTCATCCATGCCCTGCTCGTTCATGGCCAGCCCGCGTGGCGTGTGGCAACTGCCGCAGTGGCCCGGCCCCTGAACGATGTAGGCGCCGCGATTCCACAGCGCATCCTGGCCGGCTTTGTCCTGATAGGCGCCTTGCGGGGCAAACATGGCGTTCCACAGTGCGATGGGCCAGCGTATGTTCAGCGGCCAGGCAATCTTGCCCGGCTGATTGGCCTGCTGTACCGGCTTTACCCCATGCATGAAGAAGGCATAGAGCGCGCGAATGTCTTCATCGCTGTACTTGGCATACGACGGATACGGCATCGCCGGGTACAGGCGATGCCCGTCGGCGGCCACCCCGGAGCGTACCGCCCGGTCGAAGTCGGCCAGGCTGTAGCGGCCAATCCCGGTCTGCGGGTCGGGGGTGATGTTAGTGGTGAAGATCGAGCCCATGGGCGTGGCCATTTCATAGCCGCCGGCAAACGGCGCGCCCTTGGGCGTGCTGTGGCAGGCCACACAGTCGCCGAGCCGGGCGACGTATTCGCCGCGCTGGATCAGTTCAGGCGTGGCCGCTGCCGGCGTCTGGTTGTCCAGCGGCGAATGGGGTGTGCGGGTGACAAACCAGGCCAGGCCCGCAGCCACCGCGACACCGACCACCAGCAGATAGCGTGTTGTTCTGTTCAACGGCTGATTCCTTGCTCAGGTGTCGAAGCGATAGTGCGACAGGGGCATGCTGCGAATCGGCTGCCCGGTCAATCTGGCGACGGCATTGGCCACTGCCGGTGCCACGGCCGGCAACGGCGGCTCGCCGATCCCGCCCATCTTGGCGCCGCTCTCGATCACCGTGACATGCACCCTGGCCATCATGCTCAGCGGCAAGATCCGATACAGGTCGTAATTACGCGCCAGCGGCTGGCCCTCTTCGTATTGCGCCTCTTCGATCAGGGTCTGCGACAGCCCGAGCGCCACCGCCGAGTTGACCTGCGCCTCAATAATTGCCGGGTTGACGATGCTGCCCGGATCGATCGCCTGCCAGATGTCGTGCACCTTGACCTGGCCGTTGTGAATCGACACCTCGGCAATCACCGCCACCTCGGTGCCGAACGGCGAGGCCATGGCAACCCCCCTCGCCCGCCGGCTGCCATCTTCTGCGGTAAACGGGCCGCGCTTCCAGCCGCCGGCCAGGCTGGCCACCGCGTTGAGCAAGTGGGTCAGCCGCTGATTGCCCTGCAACAGCCGCAGCCGCAATTCAAAGGGGTCTTGCTTGCCGGCATCGGCCAGTTCATCGAGAAAGGCTTCGTAGACAAAGTCATTGATCGAGTTGCCCACCGAACGCCAGTAGGCCAGCGACAGCGGCGTTTTGCGGTAACGCTGGGCAATGCGCCGGTCAGGGATGCGGTATTGCTTGCCGGTCAGCCCTTCCACAGCGGTGGGGTCGATTTTCTCACCGCGTTTGTTGGCGATGCCTTCGGTCGGCCCTTCAGTGACGGTGATTGCCTCAAGCGCGACCGGCAATCCCTCGGCGTTGACGTGACCGCGCAGATGCACCACTGACATCGGTCGCAACGGGTCACGCAAGAACTCCTGCTCACGGCTCCAGATCACCTTGACCGGACGCCCGACCGCTTGCGCGAGCAAGATCGCCTGCGGGTAAGGCGAAGCACTCGGGTAGATAAAGTGCCGACCGAAGAAACCGCCCAGCAACGGTGAATGCAGGGTGATGCGCGACGGCTCAAGGCCCGTCAATTTGACGATCTCGGCCAGAAACAGATCCGGGGCCTGGTTAGGCAGCCACACCTCAAGCCCGCCGTCAGCGTTGAAACGCGCCAGCGCCGAGGGCGGCTCCAGCTGGGCGTGGTGCAGGTTCTGGGTATGATAAGTGGCGCTCACGGTCTTGCCGGGACCGGCAAAGGCCTTGACCGGATCACCCTCGACCTCACTGTCTTGACCGGGGTCGCGATCGTCCTTGAGCTGCTGGAGGTACGCCGCGCTGGAAAAGTCTGCCGGCATGTAGCGCATGGCGGTATTGTCTTGCGGCTCTCGCCACTCGACCTGCAGCGCTTCGACGGCCCGTTTGGCAGTCCACCAGCGTTGCGCGACGACCGCGACGGCGCCGGGCAGCACATGCACCGAATGGACACCGGGCAGCGCCTGGACCTGCGCCTGATTGCGCACTTGCTGTACTTCCAGGCCGAGCCGCGGCGCGTGCTGGATAGCCGCCTGCAGCATGTCATCGACCCGACAGTCGATGGTATACACCGCCTTGCCGGTCGACTTGTCGCGCACGTCCAGGCGCGCCACCGGCTTGCCGATCCAGCGGAACTGCTGCGGGTCTTTGAGTTGCACTTGCTCAGGGTCGGGAACCGGCCGGTCCAGCGCGGCACCGGCCAATTCGCCGTAGCTTGCCGAGCGGCCCGATGCCTGGTGGATGACCCGGCCAGGCTCGGTGGTCAGTTGCGCCACCGGCACCGACCACTGTTCGGCGGCGGCCTCCAGCAGCATCAGGCGTGCAGCGGCGCCGAGCTTGCGCATGGTGGTGTAGCTCGAACGCACCGACATACTGCCGCCGGTAAAACGCGCGCCAATGTCCATGACCTTGTAGTCGCCACCGGGCGGGGCCATTGCCACGACAAAGCGCTGCGGGTCGGCGTCCAGCTCTTCACCGACGATTTGCGCCAGGCCGGTGAAAATCCCCTGCCCGCCCTCCGCGAAGGGGCTCTTGAAGTGGATGCTGTTGTCCGGACGAATTTCCAGAAACGCCGGCACCCGTGCACCGGGCGCCATTGCCGCCGGGCCTTGAGCGGCACGCGCCTCCCTGAGCGGCAGGCCGAAGCCAATCACCAGCGCGCCAGCGCCAAGACCTGCCGAGGCCAGAAGAAAGCCACGCCGCGAGATATTGACCGGTTCTGCCAACGGAAATTGACCGTCGGCACCGGTAGGTCGGTTGTGCCTTGCCATGTTTTGTTCTTCCATCGAATGAGGTCGAAAACGCGCGGGTTCAAGCAGGCCCGCTGGAAAGATCAGCAATCGCCGCCTGGATTGCGTTGTAGGTTCCGCACCGGCACAGGTGGGTCATTGCCGCACTGACCTCCTCTGGCGACGGATTGGGCGAGCGTTTGAGCAACGCGGTGGCAGCCATGACCTGGCCGGACTGGCAATAACCGCACTGCGCCACCTGATGCTTGACCCAGGCAGCGACAACCCGCTGACCGAGCTCGTCGTCTTCTATCGCTTCGATGGTGCGAATCTTGCGACCGACCACACCCTCGACCGGCGTGACGCAGGAACGCACCAGCATGCCGTCGACCATGACCGCACAGGCGCCGCATTGCGCCAGGCCACAGCCGTACTTGGTGCCGGTCAGTCCGATGTCGTCGCGAATCAGCCAGAGCAACGGGGTGCCCGCCTCGGCCTCGACCTCATAGGTCTTGTCGTTGATATTCAACTGCATGGCGCTAATCCCGGTGGGTGAACTGCTTTTTTAATATTCATGGCCAGCACTCTGCGCAGCAGAGCCTGGCTGGAAAACTATAGACAGGTTATTTACCCAGAGCCTGGGCAAACCGGGTAGCTCATTACGCTGGATTTCTTGCCTGATCCGCTGGCAACTACCGGCGCTTTGAAAAGTACCAGCGCAACCGGCGAAAAGGCATTTTCCGCAAGGGCCGGCGCGCCCATCATCAGCGCCAGACACCACGCTTGTCGCATTCAGGGACAGATCACCGAGCGTAATGCCGCCTTCGCGAGCGAGCTCGTTCCCACATTTTCACCCCTGCGCAGGAGATCGATCATGAGCGTGCGCCTGGCTGTGCCGGTACTCGCCGGGGCTCATCCCGGCATAGCGCAGGAAAAAGCGGCTGAAGTACGCCGGGTCCTTGAAGCCCAGCCGGTAGCAGATCTCAACGGCCGACAGGCCGGTGAACAACAGCAGGCGCCGCGCCTCCTGCATCAGCCGCTCAAGAATCAGCCGCTTGGACGGCAGATCGGCAATGCGCCGGCAAACATCATTGAGCCGCGCCTCGGTCACGCCAATACCACTGGCATAACGCGGCAACGCCCAGTGCTCCAGATAATGGCTTTCGATCAGTTCGTTGAAACGGTGGAAAATCTGCAGGTCTTCATGGCGTGCAGGCCGCGCTTGCAGCGAACGGGCACACAGCCGCAGCAGGCTGGTCATGATCAACTGGGTCAGGCTGTCCAGCGCGGTGCCGCGTCCGGCACGCCGGTCGTTGATTTCCTCGCGCAGTTCCTCGAACAGAAATTCAAGACGGCGAATCTCTCCAGCGAACGCCGGCCCCAGTTGCGACAGCGCCACACAGGCGGCCGGCAGTTGCGGCCCTGGTGCCAGGCTCGGGTCGGCCTCGATCAGGTTCCAGACAAGCTGCTGACGTACGGTCAGGACGTGGCCGTCACTGTCGGGTTCGGTGACGAACGAATGCGCGATGGTCGGCGGAGTCAGGAAGAACATCGGGCCGGACTCGACGTATTGCTGGTCATCCAGATACACCCGCACGCTGCCGCTGTTGACGTAATGCACCTGAAAGAAGCGGTCATGCCGATGCACCGGCATGTTACGGCCGAAGAAGCCCGCCAGGTTGCCCAGCTTGTCGTAGTGCACCTCGGCATCGCTGTAGCGCTGGTCATAGACCTGACCGATGTTGATGTTGGGGATCGGCTGTCGATCATTCATCTGATCATTCTCGTTGTTGTTGTTTTCCAGCGTCAGTGCGCCTGCAGCCATGCTCCGCCTTTTGCGCGACGCATACCAGTGCCTGGCACTTGACGATCATTAACATCTTAACTTATAAAGTTAATACATTAACAAGTAAACGATCTGGCAGCCGCTGCCCGATCACTGCCAGGAGAACAACATGACCCGTGCCCTGCACGACGTCGCCCATGGCACCCTGCTCGGCGTTGCGCTGAACTATCAGGGTCTGCTGGAGCAGCGTCTCGCCGAATTCGAGCAAGCGCCTTACAAGCAGCCGCCGGTCAAACCGGTGCTGTTCATCAAGACCCCCAATACCCGCAACAGCCATCAAGGCCAGGTCACCCAGCCGCGTGGCGAACGCCTGCAGGCCGGTCCCGCGCTGGGGGTGGTGATCGGCAAGTCGGCCAGCCGGGTCAGCCTTGAGAATGCCCTGGCGCATGTGGCCGGTTACCTGATCGTCAATGAGTTCAGCCTGCCCGAAGACAGCTACTACCGGCCGGCGGTCAAGGCCAAGTGCCGCGACGGTTTCTGCGCGTTGGGCCCTGAGCTGGTGCCTGCCGCGCAGGTAGAGGACGCCGGGCAGTTGACCCTGGAACTGTTCGTCAACGGTGAACTGCGTCAGCAAAACAGCACCGCCAACTGGGTGCGCAATGTCCCGCAACTGATCGCCGAAATCAGCGAGTTCATGACCCTGCACGAAGGCGATGTGCTGATCACCGGCACCCCGGAAGGCCGCGTCGATGTCGTGCCCGGTGACCGTGTCGAGGTGCAGATCAGCGGCCTGGGCCGACTGAGCAACAGCATCGTCGCCGAACAGGAGCCACGCCCATGAAACACGCTCGCATTGGCTTTGAAGGCCAGGTCCACAACGTGCAGGTCGAAGTCGGCGATGACGCCAGTCTGAGTGTGCGTCTGGCCGATGGCCGCGTACTGGTTGAGGACCAGGTGCAGTGGCTGCCACCGGCCACCGGCAACATGTTCGCGCTGGGCCTGAACTACGCCGATCACGCCGCAGAACTGGCCTTCGCGCCGCCCACCGAGCCACTGGCCTTCGTCAAGTCGCCGGGCACCTACACCGGCCACCGGCAAATCAGCTGGCGCCCGGACAACGTCGCCTACATGCACTACGAGTGTGAGCTGGTGGCGGTAATCGGCAAGCCGGCACGTAACGTCAAGCGTGAAGACGCCTTGCAGTACCTGGCCGGTTACACGGTGTGCAACGACTACGCGATCCGCGATTACCTGGAGAACTACTACCGGCCCAACCTGCGGGTCAAGAACCGCGACGCCACCACCCCGGTCGGGCCGTACATCGTCGATGTGGCCGATGTGCCAGACGCAAGCAAGCTCAAGTTGCGGACCTGGATCAACGGCGAACTGAAACAGGAAGGCACCACCGCTGACATGATTTTCGATATCCCTTACCTGATCGAATACCTGTCCAGCTTCATGACCCTGCAACCGGGCGACATGATCGCCACCGGCACGCCCGAGGGCCTGGCCGATGTGCTGCCGGGCGATGAGGTGGTGGTGGAAGTCGAAGGCGTCGGCCGGCTGGTCAACCGAATCGTCAGCGAAGCTGATTTCTTCAAGAACAATAAGGCGTGAGCAGCATGATCAAACACTGGATCAATGGCCGTGAGGTCGAAAGCAAAGACGTATTCGTCAACTACAACCCGGCCACCGGCGAAGCCATCGGCGAAGTTGCCAGCGGCGGCGCCGAGGAAGTCGCCCAGGCGGTAGCTGCGGCCAAGGAAGCCTTCCCTAAGTGGGCCAACACGCCGGCCAAAGAACGCGCCCGGCTGATGCGCAAGCTCGGCGAGCTGATCGACCAGAACGTGCCGAAGCTGGCCGAGCTGGAGACCCTGGACACCGGTCTGCCGATCCATCAGACCAAGAACGTGTTGATCCCCCGCGCCTCGCATAACTTCGATTTCTTTGCCGAAGTCTGCACCCGCATGGACGGCCACACCTACCCGGTGGACGACCAGATGCTCAACTACACCCTGTACCAGCCGGTGGGTGTCTGTGGCCTGGTGTCGCCGTGGAACGTGCCGTTCATGACCGCGACCTGGAAAACCGCGCCGTGCCTGGCGCTGGGCAACACTGCGGTTCTGAAAATGTCCGAGCTGTCACCGCTGACCGCCAACGAACTGGGCCGTCTGGCCGTTGAAGCCGGCATTCCCAACGGCGTGCTCAACGTGATCCAGGGCTATGGCGCAACCGCTGGCGACGCACTGGTTCGCCACCCGGACGTACGTGCCATCTCGTTCACCGGCGGCACCGCCACCGGGCGCAAGATCATGCAGACCGCCGGCCTGAAAAAATACTCCATGGAGCTGGGCGGCAAGTCGCCGGTACTGATTTTCGAAGACGCCGATCTGGACCGCGCCCTGGATGCGGCGCTGTTCACCATCTTCTCGCTCAACGGCGAACGCTGCACCGCCGGCAGCCGGATCTTCATTCAGCAAAGCGTCTACCCGCAGTTCGTTGCTGAATTCGCGGCCCGCGCCAAACGGCTGATTGTCGGTGATCCAACTGATCCGAAGACTCAAGTCGGCTCGATGATCACCCAGGCGCACTACGACAAAGTCACCGGCTACATCAGGATCGGCATCGAAGAAGGCGCCACCCTGCTGGCCGGTGGCCTGGAGCGTCCGGCCAACCTGCCTGCGCACCTGGCCAAGGGACAGTTCATTCAGCCCACCGTGTTCGCCGACGTGAACAACAAGATGCGCATTGCCCAGGAAGAGATCTTCGGCCCGGTGGTGTGCCTGATCCCGTTCAAGGACGAAGCCGAGGCTCTGCAACTGGCCAACGACACCGAGTACGGCCTGGCCTCGTACATCTGGACCCAGGACATCGGCAAGGCTCACCGCCTGGCGCAAGGCATCGAAGCCGGCATGGTGTTCATCAACAGCCAGAACGTGCGCGACCTGCGCCAGCCATTCGGCGGCGTGAAGGGTTCAGGCACCGGCCGTGAAGGCGGCCAGTACAGCTTTGAAGTATTTGCTGAAATCAAGAACGTGTGTATTTCAATGGGCAGCCACCACATCCCGCGCTGGGGGGTATAAGGCAGCTGCAAGCTTGAAGCGACAAGCTGCAAGAAAGAGCGTAACGCTTCTGGCTTGTAGCTTGCCGGTTGGCGCTCAATTAACAATAAAAACCGGGAGAACCACCATGGGCAAACTTGCTCTGGCTGCCAAGATCACTCACGTTCCGTCGATGTACCTGTCGGAGCTGCCCGGCCCGCGCCAGGGCTTTCGTCAGGCGGCGATCGACGGGCATCACGAGATCAGCCGACGCTGCCGCGAACTGGGCGTCGACACCATCGTGGTGTTCGACACCCACTGGCTGGTCAATGCCAATTATCACGTGCTGTGCGGGCCGCATTTCAAAGGCGTGTACACCAGCAATGAACTGCCGCACTTCATCAGCAACATGGAGTACGAATTCCCCGGCAACACCGAACTGGGCAAGCTGCTCGCGCAAGAATGCAACCGCTTCAACGTCGAGACCATGGCCCACCACGCCACGACTCTGGGGCCGGAATACGGCACCCTGGTGCCGATGCGTTACATGAACCAGGACCAGCACTTCAAGGTGATTTCGGTCTCGGCGCTGTGCACCTCGCATTACCTCAACGACAGCGCACGGCTGGGCTGGGCCATGCGCAAAGCGGTCGAGGATCACTACGACGGCACCGTGGCATTCCTGGCCAGCGGCTCGCTGTCACACCGCTTCGCCCAGAACGGCCAGGCGCCAGACTTTGCCACCAAAGTCTGGAGCCCGTTCCTGGAAACCCTCGACCACCGCGTGGTGAAGATGTGGGAAAACGCCGAGTGGCCGGAGTTCTGCGGCATGCTCCCCGAATACGCAGCCAAGGGTCACGGCGAAGGCTTCATGCATGACACCGCGATGCTGCTTGGTGCACTGGGCTGGTCGGACTATGACGGCAAAGCCGAAGTGCTGACGCCCTACTTCGGCTCCTCGGGCACCGGGCAGATCAACGCGCTGTTCCCGGTCACGCCGCAGGATGGCTCGGCGATTCCACCGGCCCAGGCCGCCAATCCGGCGGCGGTGGTGTCCACGAGCCGGCTGTAAAACCGGTTGCGGCACTGGTTGCAGGACCGGCTGCAGGACCGGCTTTAGCCGGGAAAGGGCCATTCCAGACGCAGCATTCATGGCGCCTGGAAAATTCGCGACCAAAACCGATCGCCGCCCGGGCGCTCCCACAGTATTCCAACCCTATTCAGGAACACATCCTCATGCCCCATCTGGTCCTGCTCTACACCGCCGACCTGGAACACCAAGCCGATATTCCCGGCCTGTGCCGTGCGCTGGCCGACAGCATGCTTGAACAACGCGATGAAACCGGCAAGGCGGTGTTCCCCACCGGCGGCACCCGGGTGCTGGCCTATCCGGCGGCGCACAGCGCGGTGGCTGACGGCCAGGGCAACTATGGCTTTTTATACGCCAACCTGCGCATGGCCAGCGGCCGAAGCGCTGCGGTGCACAAAGCGGTCGGTGACAACCTGCTGAGCGTGCTGCGCCAGCGTCTGCAGCCGATCCTCGATCAACGCCCGGTGGGCATCACCCTGCAGGTCGATGAAAGCCACAACCAGGTCTATGACGGCAAGCACAGCAGCCTGCACCCCTTGTTCAACAAGAACACCTGACTGCCGCCACAAAACCCCAGCCGTGTCGTCTCAACCAACAAAAAGTACAAGACCATGAGCGCAACCCACTCTGCCGCAAGCGCCGCTGCTGAGCACAACCTCAGCGACGCCACGCACCGCACCGTCACCTGGCGGCTGATGCCGCTGTTGCTGGTGTGCTACCTGTTCGCCCACCTGGACCGCATCAACATTGGTTTTGCCAAGATGCAGATGAGCGCCGACCTGCACTTCAGCGACACCGTCTATGGCCTGGGTGCCGGGCTGTTCTTCGTCGCCTATGCGCTGTTCGGGGTGCCCAGCAACCTGGCACTGGAACGGGTCGGGCCACGCCGCTGGATCGCCTGCCTGATGGTGGTCTGGGGGCTGTTGTCTGCCGGTATGTTTCTGGTCCAGAGCCCAAGCGGCTTCTACACCCTGCGCTTTTTGCTGGGGGTGGCCGAGGCCGGGTTCTTTCCGGGCATTCTGGTCTACCTCAACCGCTGGTACCCGGCACGCCGCCGTGCGCAGATCACCGCGTTGTTTGCGATTGCGGTCCCGATGGCCGGAGTGATTGGCGGCCCGCTGTCCGGGGCCATCCTGGAGTGGTTCAACGGCACCGGCGGGCTGCGCGGCTGGCAGTGGATGTTTGTCCTGGAGGGCGCGCCGGTGGTATTGCTCGGCTTGCTGGTCTGGCGGGTGCTGCCGGAGCATTTCAACCAGGTCGGCTGGCTCAGCGCTGAGCAGAAGCAACGCCTGGGCGAAGAACTGGCCGCCGAAGAGCAGCGCAAAACCATCACCTCGCTCGCCGGGATCCTGCGTGATGCTCACGTATGGCTGCTGGTGGCGATCTACTTTGCCGTGATGCTGGCGGTCAATACCCTGGCATTCTGGATGCCGACCCTGATCCACGGCGCCGGGATTGGCCGCGACAGCATGGTCGGCCTGCTCAGTGCAATTCCTTACCTGGCCGGTGTGCTGTTCATGCTCGCCTGCGGACGCTCGTCGGACCGCCATCGTGAACGCCGCTGGCACCTGTGCGTGCCGCTGCTGATGTGCGCGCTCGGCATTGCCGTGACCGGCGTCACGCCAGCCAGCGCAGTGCCGGTCATGGCCGGGCTGATCATCGCCGGCATGGGTGCCAGCGCCGCACTGCCGATGTTCTGGCAATTGCCGCCGGCCTTTCTCTCGCTGCGCGCCATCGCCGCCGGCATTGGCCTGATCAGCTCGTTTGGCAGCATTGCCTCGTTTCTCGCGCCCTACCTGATCGGCTGGATGCGCGACACCACCCACAGCGCCAGCCTGGCTCTTTATGTGCTGGCGCTGCTCATCGCCCTGGGCGGCCTGCTGGTGTTGCGTACCCCGGCCGCTATCGTCAATCCGCAATAAGGAGCTTTCCATGCTTGCCCCTACCCTCATCCAGCAAGCCGCCGAGCGGCTCGACCAGGCCGAACGCTCCCGCGAGCAGGTTGGCCAGTTCTCTCTGCAATACCCGGACATCAGCATCGAAGACGCCTACGCCATTCAACGTGCCTGGGTCGCCCGCAAGATCCGCGACGGGCGCAAGCTGGTCGGCCACAAGATCGGCCTGACTTCCCGCGCCATGCAGGTGTCGTCGAACATCACCGAACCGGACTACGGCGCGCTGCTCGATGACATGTTTTTCGACGAAGGCACCGACATCCCGTTCAATCGCTTCATCGTGCCGCGCGTGGAGGTGGAGCTGGCGTTCATCCTCGGCAAGCCGCTCAAAGGCCCGAACGTGACGATCTTCGATGTGCTCGACGCCACTGAGTGGGTGGTTCCGGCGCTGGAAATCATCGATGCACGCATCCAGCAGGTCGACCCGCAGACCCAGGTCACCCGCAAGGTGTTCGACACCATTTCCGACAACGCCGCCAATGCCGGCGTGGTCATGGGCGGCAGGCCGGTACGCCCTACCGACATCGACCTGCGCCGGGTGCCAGCGGTGCTGTACCGCAATGGCGTAATCGAAGAGTCCGGGGTTTCGGCTGCCGTGCTCAATCATCCGGCCAAAGGCGTGGCGTGGCTGGCCAACAAACTGGCGCCGTATGACGTCACCCTGCAGGCCGGGCAGATCATTCTGGGTGGCTCCTTCACCCGACCGGTCGCCGCCAGGCCGGGCGACACCTTCCACGTCGATTACGACCAGTTGGGCAGCATTGCCTGCCGTTTCGTGTAACCCCCTTTGAAATGCTGTAGGAGCTGCTTTAGCAGCGAAAAGACCACGCCAGGCATCACATTCATTATGTCGGGCAGACTTCGCGGCCAAAGCCGCTCCTACCCAGGAGCCCCCCATGGATATGCCTATCAATACCTTCAAGCAGCGCCTGCAATCGGGCGAGGCGCAAATCGGTCTGTGGCTGGGTCTGGCCGACCCGTATTGCGCCGAGCTGGCGGCCAATGCCGGTTTCGACTGGCTACTGATCGACGGTGAGCACGCGCCCAATGATCTGCGGGGTCTGCTCGGTCAGCTGCAAGCGGTGGCGCCCTACCCTGGCCAGGCGGTGATTCGTCCGGTGATCGGTGATACAGCGCTGATCAAACAGGTTCTCGATATTGGTGTGCAGACGCTGCTGGTGCCAATGGTCGAAAGTGCCGAGCAGGCCCGTGAGCTGGTGCGCGCGATTCACTATCCGCCCAACGGAATACGCGGGGTGGGCAGCGCACTGGCGCGGGCTTCGCGCTGGAACACGATTGACGGTTACCTGGATAAGGCCGACGAGCAGATGTGCCTGCTGGTACAGATCGAGAATCTGGAGGGTCTGGCGCGGCTGGACGAGATTGTAGCGGTAGAGGGGGTCGACGGGGTGTTTATTGGCCCGGCGGACCTGAGTGCGGCCATGGGGCATCGGGGTAATCCCGGGCATCCTGAGGTGCAGGCGGCGATCGAGGATGCGATTGTGCGGATCGGTCAGGCCGGCAAGGCGGCAGGGATTCTCAGCGCCGACCAGAAGCTGGCACGGCGGTACATTGAGTTGGGAGCGAAGTTTGTGGCGGTAGGGGTGGATACGACCGTGTTGATGCGGGGGTTGCAGACCCTGGCGGCGGCATTCAAGGATGGGCCTGCGCCGAGCAGTGGGGGTGGGGTTTACTGATTTTGCGGTCGTGCGCTCGTCGTCGATCCGGGCAACAGCAATGGTTCAAACCAGGCAGCAGTGGCTTAAAGGCAAAACTGTTCGGTTAGACGCTATACATCTCTGTGGGAGATTCTATGGTAGCGAAGAGGCCGGCAAGGTCACAGCAACAGCGGCGAATGTGCCGCCGTCTTCGCGACCAAGGTCGCTCCTACAGGAGCAGGCGGCATTTAAGTGAACAGACCTGGGCTTAAATGTGAGTGGGTGTTTCAGAAGTGACGAGGAGCCAAAGAACCGTCGCTTCAATCCCTCGCGTAACACCCGCGCCAGACAACTGATTTTCCAGGTTATTTATAAAAACCCAAACCAGCCTGAGCCGTGCCGCAGAGCGCTTTTTACAATTAGCCGGCTATCTGTCACTGATTTTTTTCTGATCTCAACTTGACGAACTCAAAAGACCGCCAATAATCTGATGCCGTAATGCCATTATCGGCATTCAGCACCAGAGCATGTATCGCGCAAGTGCCCAACGGAGGGGCGGTTCGGATGAGTTCGACTTACGAGATTTTTCCAAAGATTGGTGTTGCCCGTCTTGGTAACAGCCCCACAGAGTTTTATTTATCGCCACAAGCCACCGGGGGCTTACCCCTTGAATGTGACGCACAGGGCAATCTGCAACTGGATAACGGCAAGCCCAGGTTCGTCAATGCCTTCAAAGACAGTGTTGGTCGTATCAAGCGCCAGGCTGCCAAGTTTCAGATTGTCCGCACTGATGGTACTAGCCCGCAACCAGTCACACTTGACAGTGAAGAAATCAGTTCCATTGAGTGGACTGTCCATATCGCTAACAAGAAGCCGATCTGGTACACGTTTTCCGAGTTGCAGGGCAATCTGGAGTTTGGTCCAGACAACAGTTATGAAGCCCAACATATTCCGGTTAACAACTCCAATGTCACCGACCCCGTGGCGCGTCAGCAACTGATTATTGACCCGGGTCCGCGCAGTATTTCCGGGGCCGGGCAAAACATTCAATTCTCGCGCTATAACATCCCGAGCGATTATTCAAAAGGTTCGTTCCCGCCCGTGGGTTCAGGTGGCGAGCAAATTGATGTATTGGGCGAGCTGAAAACCGACAGCAGCGGCAATCTTGTGGCCCTGGGTGGTTTTGGCAAGGTCACGGGGTCAGGAGAAATATCTTCATTTCGGGGTGCCTCCGGGTATTGGGATGATATCTCCGACGGTTTTGTCTGTGCGCAAATCACCCTGCGCGATGGCAGTAAAATCACACCTGAGCCGGCATGGCTGATCGTTGGCAGTCCGAAGTATGTGCCCGAGGTGGTCAACGTCATCACCCTCGCCGATACCTTGTACGATGTAGCCGTTCGCCAGATGGGGGCAGATCCGAGCCTGTTTGATTCGGAGCAGCACACGGCGCAAAACTCGGCCGATTATTTTGCCGAGATCGGAAAATATTGTCCGTTGTACGGCTTCAACCCCACGTTCAAAATCAACTTCGACGCCCATATTCAGCCGATTCTGGATGCCCTGTCCCGCTACAAATGGGTCGCCAACGTTCCCACCATGGATGAGTTTGCCAGGCCGTCTTTTGACATGCGTGATAGCAGTGACGCGAACCGTGAACTGCGCATGGCCTACTTCAAATACTTCCGCGTTCCGCTCTTGCCCGCAGACTACGACAGCCATTACGCCGACATGGAATTCGGTCCGGCCCAGCTTGAGCGCGACGGACAGCCGATGATGCCGCTCAATTCCGGTGATAACTCAGTCACCAATTTTGGTCCCATTTATAAATTCCTGACCCTCTCCGCCACCCAGTACTTTTTTCTCTACCAATGGGCGAAGGGTAACTTTACTACAGCCCGTTCAAGCGGCAGCACGTCCCATCGCTCGGTGCAGAAATACTATCATCAGCTCCATCATGCGGTCGCAGAGGCTCCGCAAACCCAACTGGCGCTGGCAGATATCAGCAACTGTGTCGGCGGGCCGTTCTCACCAGGCATCGAAGTGACCTGGAGCATGCGCAGTGCCAATCTCTATGATGCACCCTTTCATATCATGCTGGCCCACGCCAGTTCGGGGCAAACCGATATGCAGGCACACTATCGGGAATATGGCCTGTCGATTCAAAGCCGTAATGAAACCGCCCCAGATGCTGATGGCAAGAAAATTGGTTGTGAACCGGGGGACTTGACCAAACGCATGGCAATCCCGTGGATGGCCGACTTTCAGGAATGTACGGTTCAGACCCCGAATATTTCCGACATCAACATCAACCAACTTTCCGATGGCTCCGGAATTGAACTGCCGCCGACCTATTATGTGTACTGGTGGCCGCCACAAAGCCCGTTCAATGTCATGACCGGCGCCACTCACCCGCAAGATCAGGTGCTGGACGCTTATGTCAGCCAGATTGACGGACAGCCCGTTATCCCGGCCGGGCAGAATGTTGAATATCAACGCGGCATTTTTTCGAAAGAAGACATGATCAGTAACTGGTCGGCGCTGGGCTTTGTCGTTAACCAGGGGAGTAATGAAATCCCCTACCTGGTGGAAAAAGAGCGTAACTTTGGGCAATTGGCGCAGTTCAAAATGAATAACGATTACGCCATCAGACTTAAAGCCCAAGGTAAGTAAACGTCATGACCGGTTCTGTCGACGAAACAATACCGTGTTTCGATGTCGTGATAATCGGGGGCGGGCCGGCCGGTACCTCGGCCGCCTTGACCCTGCTAAAACGCACCGATATCTCGGTTCTGGTAGTAGAGGCCGGTCATTATGACCGGCCCAAGTCGGGTGAGTCCTTATCTCCCGGAGTTCGCAACCTGCTGGATTACCTGGCGGTGTGGGATGACTTTGCCGGGATGGCACCGTTGCAGACCTGGGGTAACCAGGCCGCCTGGGGCAGTGAGCAGTTGGCGTCGTTCGACTTCATGTTCAACGTCCACGGGCACGGTTGGGCGATTGACCGCGCCCGTTTTGAACACATGATGGCCCGCCTGGTGAGTCAGCGCGGCGGGCGGCTGGAGTGCGATACCCGCTGCCTGGCAGTGCGTCAGTTGATGCCTGATCGTGATCAATATGATGGCTGGCAACTGACACTGCGCAGCAGCGATGACCGCGAGCATGCGGTGCGTGCCAGAGTGGTGATTGATGCTGCCGGCCGGACATCGCGATGGAATGAGGCTCTGCACCACCGCCATGATGATCTGGTTGGCGTCAGCGCTCTGCTGACGGCCTCTGCAACTCATTCGCCGGCGGCCTTGACGACCGTTGAGACCGTGGCCAATGGCTGGTGGTATGCGGCCCCCGTACCCGGAGGCCGCGTTGCAGTGTCGTTCATGAGTGATTCGGACATCATTCATCAGAACAAGCTGTCGCGCCCGGAGAACTGGCTGACAGCCCTTGCGGGCACGCGCCATATCGCCGAGCTCATCAATCCTGCCGAAAGCGATGTCGAGTTACGCACTGATCCGGCCTTCTCGGCCTGCCTTGTGCCTGGCTCAGGCGGCGGGATCATTCCTGCCGGGGATGCAGCGGCATCGTTTGACCCGCTCTCCTCCGGCGGTATTCCTCACGCGCTGGCCACAGGTATACAGGCCGCCCGTGCTGCTTCGGACCGCCTGCATGGTGAGGGGCTACTGATTTCGGCCTACGAGACCGCCATTGCCGCTGACTTTCGCCAGTACTTGCGTACACGCTGGCGCATTTACGGCATGGAAACCCGCTTTGGCACTTCACCTTTCTGGGTGAGGCGGCAAACACCGGTTTCGCTACCGCCGGAAAACATCCTGATTGCCGATTCACATACCGACAGCCAGACCATCTTCCTGCCCCGCCAGGTGGCGGATCTGATCCGCCATACAGCCATCAAGCCCATTTCGGCGGCTGAGCTGATCGGCAAGGTCGGCGCATCCTGCCCTGCCTACCCGGCTGAGCGGCTGATTCTCGGGGTACAGGACATGATCGGTAAGGGCTTGGCGAGCTACCCGCTATCGGCCTGATGTGATGTACGAAACGTACGGCGACGATCCCTGACGCAGTAGCGACAGTGAGTCGCCGTACACCCTCCACAGCGCCTTGAGGCGTCTGGCATAAGCCTCGGGTGTTGCATAGAGCAGCTCGACGTGAAGGCTGTCGACGATCCCTTGCCAGGCATCGCAGTACAGCTCCAGGTCGTTGTCGTCCATCTGCGGGTAACGCTGGGCGAGCAATGGTCTGAACAACTGGCGCATCTGTGCCAGATAATCTTCGAAGCCCGCACTGATCATTGGGCGCAGGACTTCTGGCGGGTAGAAGGCCGCGCGCAACAGGCAGCGCAACGAGGCCGATGCCTGGTAGCGCTCGGCCAACTGGTGGACCAGCAGGCCGCCCGGCACGCTATTGAGCTCGCTGGCGGTATCGAAGCAGCTTTGCATGTGCAGCCGTTCGTTTTCCAGGGCGCGTTCAAACACCACGCTGTACAGCTCATCCTTGCTGGAGAAATGCGCATACAGCGACGGCTTGCGCATATTGGCCAGGATCGCGATGTCGTTGAGCGACGAACCGTCGTAGCCGCGTTCGGCGAAATGCTCAATGGCCAGGCAGCAGATGCGTTCAGCCGAGGCACTCAGGGTTTTCATCAGTGTTTTCCTGCCAATCACTATTTTAGTGGCTCACGCCAGTAATGCCGGTGGGGACCATACGGGGCTACGCCGAGTCCCGGCATGGCCCCCGCCCCTCCCGTACAGCCTACCGACGCCTAAATCTACCTATCGATAGGAAGGGTAATTGGCCACTATAAAAACCTTCCCGCAAAGAGGCAAACGCTCCAGGTTTTGGTTGTGCTGCTTCACGCCGCGCCAGCCGCATGGGTCAGGCTGACACTGCGGAAATCCTTGGGCGACTGTTCAAACTGCTTCTTGAATGAGCGGCTGAAATGCGCCGAGTCGGTGAAGCCCCATTTGTAGGCAATGGTGGTGATCGATTCGCTGCGCAGGAAAGGATTGGCCAGGTCTTCGGCACTGCGTTTGAGCCGTGCACGCTGAATGTAACGGCACACACTGTCGCCTTCATCTTCGAACAAGCGATACAGATGCCGCACCGAGATGTTCAGGCGCCCCGCCAGCACTGCCGGGTTCAGGCCGGGCTGGCCCAGCGATTCGTCGATCAGCTTCTGCACACAACTGCGCAGGTTGACGCTGCCTGACGCGCTCAAGTCGGTACAGGCCTCATCGCTGTGTTCCAGCGCCGATGGCAGCAGCGAGATCAGTGCATTCTGCAAGCCGTGCTCATCGGTTGCGACGGCCTCGTCATCGCGGGTGTCCTTGCAAATCTGATCCATCAACACATGCAGCATGCGCCCGCAGGTCTTGGCGGCAGACACCTTGCCGAAGGCCAGCCGCTGGTTTTTCAGCCCCTTGAGTACATCCTGGCGCGGCAAGGACAGCGAGGCGTGTTCGATCAGGCCGAACGGGGTAATTTCACAGTAGCCGCTCGAGTCCATCAGCAGCATGTCGCCCGGCGCCAGCTTGATGCTGATGCCGTGCTGGGTGATCTGTGAATAGCCACTGCGCTGGCTGACCAGGAAACAGTCCTGGTCGTTGTCCAGATCGGCATTGCCGGCCTGACGGACGATATTGCCAGCGTTGGTGCGCAGGCTGGCCAGCTCCAGACCGGAGCGTGTCCAGGTGCAGATCTCACCGATGAACAGTGAGCGATTGAACGCAAGGTCAGTCTCGAAGCGGCCACAGATGGCGCGCAGTCGGGTATTCCATTGTTCAAGGGCATTGCGGGCGATTTGATCAGTGTTCATACCTGCCTCCACGATGAATCTTGTTGTTATGTGCTTATTGATAACATGTTAATAATAAGCACACAACTTCACTTGAATCACTCATGTACAGGCAGGATACGTGCCAGTCGACCTAGATCTCGCGCAAGACGCGGGACAAGGCATTCAGCGCCGCGAACAGGCTGGTTTTTTGTTCTGCGCTGATAGCGATATAGCGACGAAACGCAGGCATGCGGTTGACCACTTCACTGCCGCCCATATGCTCCAGACGCACCGTCCACTGGCCGTCAGCGGCCTCCAGAAGCAGACGTTTGAAGTCCAGCGGCATCAGGGCCTCACGCAGCGGCCGATCCAGCTCCAGTGCCTGACGCAGCGTAGCGAGTGCTGCGCTATCACCACCCCGGCGCCGGCAACGCAAGCC
The DNA here is from genome assembly GCF_024129905.1 of Pseudomonas sp. 21LCFQ010. Classification (NCBI taxonomy): domain Bacteria; kingdom Pseudomonadati; phylum Pseudomonadota; class Gammaproteobacteria; order Pseudomonadales; family Pseudomonadaceae; genus Pseudomonas; species Pseudomonas sp. 21LCFQ010. Next base: position 142,095 of record NZ_JAMYDZ010000011.1, read on the forward strand.
GCTGCGGCGGATCGAACCGGTATGGTGCAGCTCATAACGCCCGGCGCACTGATTTGCGCCCGGCACCTGCAGCACAAACTCACTCATCACCAGGTGCATCAGCAATTGCGACTCGGTGCGCTCGCGCACCTCAACCATCAGGCCATCAAGGCTCACTCGCGCCAGGCGCGGCTCAAGCTGCTGCCAGCCGCTGAGCGCCAGGTTGCGCCGCAGGCACTCAAGCGTTACGCCAGGCCGGTAACCGGCCGGATCACGCGGGGCGGTCAGGCCATCAAACAGTCTTGAAAGCATCACGGGCTGCTGCCTCCGGGTGAATGCCTGGTTGGTTGGCGAACTCTTTGGCCAGTACGTCTTCGACCCTGGCTGGCTTGAATGGATGGACCTTCTGTACCACCAGCGTCCAGAACAATGCATAGGCGGCAGTGCCCGCGAGCATGATGCCGAACGGTACGTAGATATCGGCCGGGTTCATGCCCGGTGGGGTGATGAACCACATGCCCAGCAGGATGCCGACACTGGAGACGATCTGCGGCAGCGGGAACAGCGGCGAGCGATAAGCGCGCGGCAGGTCCGGGCGGCGGATACGCAGGCTGACCACCGACAGGGTCACCAGCAGATAAGCCGTGCTCCAGGCACACACCGCCGCCAGCACCAGGTTGATAATGTTGTCGGTGTTACCGCCCAGATACCAGGCATGCACGCATGGGATCAGCATCGCGACCAGAATGCACAACAGCGGCGTCTTGAAACGCGGGCTCAGGTAGGTGAACACCTTGGGCAACGCACCGTCGACCGCCATGCCATAGATGATTCGCGGCACGCCGGCCATCAGCGTGTTGATGGTCGCCGCACCGGCGAACAGAAAACCGATACCCAGCCAGATCGGGCCGATATCGCCCATTACCTGCTCGGCGAATTTCGGGATGGCCATGGGTGTGTCGAGCAAGTGCACGCCGGTAGCGGCGTCCAGCACCACGTTCTCCACCTGGCGCTTCATCGCTGCGCCGTAGATGAACATGCAGCTCGCCACGCCCAGCAATCCCAGGATCATCGCCTTGGGCATGACCTGAGCCGAACGGCGCAGGTCCGGCGCCAGCGGGGTGACGAACTCGCAGCCGACGAACATGAACATCGCCATGCCCACCAGCGACAGAATGGTCACCAGGTCCGTACCGACCAGCGACGCACCGAACAGCCCGTCGAGCTGCACCGCCGGCGCGGCGATCAGGCCCAGCACACCGAAGGTCATCAGGGTCACCCACATACCGAAGGTCAGGATGATCTCGGCCTTGCCGAACGCACTGACGCCAAAGGCATTGAGGATACCCAGCACCACCACGAACCCTACGCCCAGCAACCAGGAGCCGCCGGCCGATTCGGCCAGGGTATTGAGGTGCTCGAAATTCACCAACGCCATGACCCCGGCCAGGATGGTCTCGGCGGTGCCGGCAAAAACGTGGACGATCAGGTAAGCCGCCAGCGTGCCCATAATGGCGAAAAAGCGTCCCAGACCGCAGTTGATGTAGTCATATACGGAGCCTGTGGTCGGCAGGATTGAGGCCGCCTCGGCAAAGGTGGTGGCCTGCGCCAGCATCATGATCACCGCCAGGATCATGGCCAGGGCAAAGGCGCTGCCGCCTATGCCGAAGCCCATGGTCGCGGTGAGAATCACCGGGCTTGCCATGATCAGGCCGATGGTACTGGCCAGCGCGGTGGGAAACCCCACTGTGCCGCGATTCAGATGCTCAGTGAGCTGTTGGTTGAGTGACATGCTGGACCCCTGCTGTTCTAGTCGTTCGATCAGGCAATGCAAACAATCGCCGGCAAGTATTGCGCCACTCCCCTGTCGAGCGATGCCAGCCGACGATCGCCGCACTGCGCCATGCAATCACTGTGCGCCGGCCCTCCCCCAACGTCTTGCCCATGGCTGACGGCGATTTTGTTGCAGCCTGCCAGCATCAAGGCCATGGCGGACAGATACAAATGGCTGGCACGCTCGGCAAAGACCTGCCGCCTTGCAATACCCCTAACTGATGGCAACCCACGTCCATTAGAAAAAAGGGGCAACACCATGGAGCGCTTTACCCGACGTAACACCCTGGCCCTGGTCATCGGCCTGAGCAGCCTGCTCGGCGTCAGTCAGAGCCAGGCCATCGAACTGTACAGCGATGAAGACACCCAACTGACGGGTAACTTCCTCGCCGTCTACGGCCACTTCAACAGCCGCAAGAACTACGACGGCACGCCAGGCGGTTCGACCTGGCGCGAGGGGTTCATCAAATACGGGCTGAGCGCCAGTCAGGGCCTGGCGGGTTTTGGCAGCCTGTATGGCACCGCAAACCTAGTCAGTTCGGCCACTTGGGGCGACGGCGATGCGGCCGGCTACACCAATGGCAGTGAGCGCACGACAAAATTCGACGAAGCCTTTGCCGGCTGGAAGTCCGGTGACCTGTTTCCAGTGCTGGGCAAGGATGGTGTCGATCTTTCATGGGGACGCCAGGTGATTACCCTGGGCGACGGTTTCATCATCAACGACGACGGTATCAACCTGGGTAAAGGTATCGCTGACGGCGACATGAACCGCGGCGGCGCCTACTATCTGGCCGCCCGTCACGCCTTCGACAAAACAGCAGTATTGCGCCTGGGCGGCAAGGATGGCCTGCATGGCAGCCTGTTGTGGTTCAAGTCCGACAACCGTGCCCAGGCCAATACCGAACTGGCCGCCGCGACCCTGGAATACAGCGCTGCGCCAGGCACCCTGGGCCTGACCTGGATCCACGGTCTGGGCGTCGACAAGCAATACGCCAGTGACTTTCAGCGCCAGCGTGACGGCATGAACATCTACAGCCTGCGTGGCGCCGGTAATGCAGGCATCGACAACGCGCACTTCTCGTTCGAATACGCCAGGCAAACCAAGGACGCAGGTCACGAGCAAGCCTGGTACACCGAGGCCGGCTACACCTTCGCCGATCTGCCCTGGAGCCCGGACCTGAGCTACCGCTACAGCCGCTACTCCGAGGGTTGGGACTCGATGTTCAATGGCCAGAACCGTGGCTTTGGCACCTGGTTCCAGGGTGAGGTCACCGCCAACTATGCCGGCCCCTTCAACAGCAACACCGCCATTCACCACTTGGGCCTGAAGCTCAAGCCGCTGGACAACCTGACCATCGGCGCCCTGTTCTTTGACTACCGGACCTTGCACACCGGCCAGGCGCTCAACCTCGATGGCCGCGAAGCCGACCTGTATGTCGAATGGGCGGTCAATGATCACCTGATCATCACCCCGCTGGTCGGCCTGTACAAACCGCGCAAGGATCAGGACACCGGCGGTAACCAGGTCGGTGGCAACGGCACCAATGTCTACAGCCAGCTGATTGTCGCGGTCCCATTCTGATAGCCGGCAGCGAGCTTGTGGTTAATGCTGATCAGTCAAGGCCGACGCGATCCTTGTCGGACCTTGGTCTGGTCGGCAGATCGACGAAGGCGGCGTGAGATCCACTGCGAATGTGCTGGTTTCATCGCCGCTTTCGCGAGCAACCGGAACGCCGACCGGCTGCTACTGAACACGCTTGCAGCTAGCCCCTAACGCCGCGCATCACGCACCAGCATGGTCTGGATCTGCTGGGTCGCGTGGCGGGTGCTTTCGGCCAGCTTCTTGACCTCATCGGCGACCACCGCAAAGCCGCGGCCCACCTCACCGGCACGGGCCGCTTCAATCGCTGCATTGAGGGCCAGCAGGTTGGTCTGTTCGGCAATGCCCTTGATCACCCCGACCACCGTGGAAATCTGCGCGTAAGTCGCCTGGTTCTGCTCCAGCATCTGCGCGTGACTGGCCTGGGCCGAACGCTCGTCGCTGATATCGCGCACCGCGCCCATCACCCGTTGCAGCACACCGCGCTCGTCACGGATCGCCCGGCCCCGCTCGCGGCACCAGATATAGCCACGGGTCTTGTGCCGCATGCGGTACTCGAACACATACTCTCCGCTGCCTGCGGGCATGACGATCTCACGTTCAAAGATCGCCATGATTGCCGCCAGGTCATCCGGATGAGTGATACCGACCTGGGCATCCCAGCCATCAGGCAACTCATTGGCGGCATAGCCCATCAAGGCCCGAAACGGGTCAGAGATGCGCATGAAGCTGGCCGGGTCGTCGATCCGTCCATGCGCCACGCGAATGTCCCAGAAGCCTTCAGTGAGGGTCGACTGCAACAGCTCCCAGACCCGCTGCTCCTGATGATGCTGGTGCAAGCGTTCATGCAACTGCTGGTTGCTGTCTTCAAGCGCCTTGAGCTGTGGCAACAGCCGCTGCTGCTCAAGCTCAGCCGCCGCCAAAGCATTGCGCAGCTGGCTCAGACGTTCCTCGACGTCGGCCTGCGCGCTGGCTTGTTGCTGCTCACGGGCACGCCACTGAGCGTGTAACGCCGCGACTGCCTGCAGGTTTTGCTGCACCAGAGGAAAGCGCTGCATCACGCCTGGTGCCACGGGCTGTCCATTGCCCAACTGTTGCAAGGCCTGGTTAAGTTCATCGACCCATTTGTTGTTATTGAAAAACATCAGACACCCCGGACGTGAGAGACACCCGTTGCCATCAGGCCTTGAATCGCCGGGGTTCGCATGTGCAAGGCTGCCAGGCGATTTGCATCACCCTGCCAGCCAGCCCCCCGCCAGTTGCTCAGCCGCGAATCACCGCCTGCAACACCGCTTTGAAGGTCGCGATCTGCTCGGCGCTGAACGCACCGAATACCTTGTCCTGCTGCTCGCGGGCAATGCTCCACAGGCCCTCGGTTTCATCCACGCCGCTGGCGGTCAGGCAAACCCGCTCGTCACGATCACAGACCAGCCCCTTGCGGCGCAGATTGGCGACGGCTTCGTCGATTTCCAGGGCCGGCATCGCGACCTCTCGTTGCAGGTCATTGAGGCTCAGGCCGGCATCGTTTTCCAGCACCATCAGCATCCGCGCCTCGCTGGTGCGCAGGCCGGTAGATAACTGGCGAGGCTGGTAGCCGGCCTGATACGCACGCAAGGCCTGAGTCATCAGGTAATACAGGTTGTGCTGCAGACGGCCCTGAAAGTGACTGCTCGGCGCCTGGCCCTCTTCACGCCTGGTCATCCGGGTATGTGGCAGCACCATCGAGTAGGCACCCTGATGGTAGAGCAGCGGTGAACGGCCAAAATCATCGAAGGCCACCACCTTGCCGATCAGAATCCAGTGGTCGCCGCCGTCGATCTGCTGATACTTCTGGCAATCGAAACGCGCCGAGCAATCGAGCAACAACGGTGAACCACCGACACCCGGCTCATGGGCGATACCGGCAAAGCGGTCGTCGCGTGGCCGGGCGAAGTTGTTGGACAGCTCGATCTGATCCGCAGCCAGAATATTGACCGCAAAATGGGTGGCCTCGGCAAACACCTCATGGCTGGTCGAGCGTTTGTCCAGACTCCAGAGAATCAGCGCCGGGTCCAGCGACACCGAGTTAAAGCTATTGGCCGTCACCCCGACCTTGTGACCCGCAGCGGTGGCGGCGGTGACCACCGTCACACCGGTGGCGAAATTACCCAGCGCCCGGCGAAATGCACGGGGGTCCAGAGCAGGGTTAACGGCAATTGCGCTTGGTTCAGACATGCAAGACTCCCGGACAGCCGCCAGCGGCTGCCCTGATTCGAATAAGGTTATCGGGCGCATCAGGCAGCCTCGGCTGCCGATATCACAGGGTCCGTCAGACCATGCTTGGGTCCGGCTCCAGGCCCATCAACTCGCGACCGAGGATCTGCGCGCAGACGTCGTAGTCGGTGTAGGCATGCGCACCGGTCATGTGCGAGTCACGGAACAGTCGCTGCATCTCGTTGCTTTCGAACCAGGCCGTGCCGCCGGCCGCAGCGAACAGTCGATCCACGGCCTCGATGCACATCTTCACCACATAGCCCTGGTTGGTACGCCAGTACGCCAGCGTGTCGCGGGACGGGTACTCATGGCGCTCACCGTGCTCAGCGTGGTCCTGCCAGGTCTTTTCCAGAAAGGCCCGCGCCGCCGCCACTTGATGGGTCGACTCGGCCAGGCGCATCAGCGCCGGGGTCGCGGCCCCTACCGCCGCACCGGTGTAGGCACGCACACGGTTGCGAGTCTTGTCGCGAAAGACCTCAAGCATGCGCTCGGCAATTCCCAGGCTGACCGTCGAGAAGCCACTGGCAAAATACGGGCGATAGGGCGAATAGAAAATCTTGCTGTCCGGGTACAGGCCGAACCCGGCCGACTTGCCTTCCATCATGTCCTTGGCTTTCTGGATGCGGTGCTCAGGCACAAACACGTTGTCGATCACCAGAGTCTTGGTGCCGCTGCCTTTCATGCCGGCGGCGTACCAGTCGTCACGGATCTGATAATCGCTGCGCGGCAACACGGCAAAGCAGTAATCCTGGCCGCCTTCGGCGTTCTGACGACGGAAACCGACAATCGCCCACTCGGCGTGATCGCTGCCGCTGCTCCAGCCCATTTCACCACTGAACAGCACGCCACCATCGGTTTCAGTGGTTCGGCCAAACGGGGCAATACTGCTGCTGGCGGTGGCATCAGGATTTGCCCCCCAGATCTCTTCCTGCAAGCGGGCCGGAAACAGCGCCAATTGGTGACTGTGCGTGCACAGCAGGCTCATGGCCCAGGCGGTGCTGGCACAGGCGCCGGCCAGCAAGGCGATGCAGTCGCCGAACTGCGGCAGGGAAATTTCCAGCCCGCCATAAGGACGTGGTTGAAAGGCCCGATGCAGGCCAATGCTTTTGAGCAGGGCGATATTTTCGGCGGGCACCATCCGGTCTTTTTCTGCCTGAGCGGCATTGGCCGCAATGGCCGGCAGGATCGCACGCAGGTCTTCAAGCAGGGGATTAGGCTTTTTCATGAGGGGGCTCTGCTTATTATTGGACATTTTCCGGCGGCCTGACCCAGCGTTGATGACCTTCAGGTCAAAGGCCGGTTAGCCGAACACAGCGCCAGTATGGGTCTGGCGTCGGATGCGGAAAATGCACCTTCCAGATGGAAGATTGTACTTTTCATAGCCGGCCCACTGCTCAAGCCACCCAGTCGCTGGCACGCACAGACAAGCGCTGGTCAGCCCTGATCAAGCGTGTCTGACCGCGCCTGGTTACCCTCAGGCAATACGCGTGGTTCACGCTTTTTCTGCCCGTTTTCTGCCTGAGGTACTGCTCGTGTCCGACATTCAACTGCTCCCCCAGGTCCGTACCTTTCTGGACCGCGACCATGGCCTGTTCATCGACGGACGCCCCCAGCCATCCCAGGGCAGCGGACGGATCGAGGTGGTCAGCCCGGCCAATGCCCAAGTCATCGCGCGGGTCAGCGATGCCGTTGAGGCCGATGTGGATGCTGCGGTCGCTTCGGCCCGTCAGGGCTTCAAGGTCTGGTCACAGACCGCCCCGGCGGTGCGCAGCGCCGTGTTGCTCAAACTGGCCGACCTGCTGGAGCAATACGGTGAGGAACTGGCTCAACTGGAAACCTTGCAGTCAGGCAAGATCATTCAGATATCCCGCGCTTTTGAAGTGGGCCAGGCCGCGCACTTCCTGCGTTACTTTGCCGGCTGGGCAACCAAAATCACCGGCCAGACCATCACCCCGTCGCTGCCTTCGTTCAATGGCGAGCAATACACCGCCTACACCCTGCGTCAGCCGGTGGGCGTGGTGGTCGGTATCGTGCCGTGGAATTTCTCGACGATGATCGCCATCTGGAAGCTGGCGTCGGCCCTGACCACCGGCTGCAGCGTGATCATCAAACCCAGCGAGTTCACGCCACTGACCATTCTGCGTATCGCCGAGCTGGGCATCGAAGCCGGTCTGCCGGCCGGCGCACTCAACGTAGTGACCGGCCTGGGCAAGGTCGGCCAGGCGCTGATCGAACATCCCGGCACCGACAAAATATCGTTCACCGGCTCCGTGCCCACCGGCATCGCCGTGGGCAGAACAGCGCTGGGCGCCAACCTGACCCGCGCGACGCTGGAGCTGGGCGGCAAGAATTCGGTGGGGTTTCTGGCCGATGTCGACATCGACAAAGCGGTCAACGGCGCCATCGAAGCGGGCTTTTTACACTCAGGGCAAATCTGCGCCGCCGGTGAACGTTTCTTTGCTCCGCGCCAACGCATCGATGAGTTGATGGACAAACTCAGCCAGCGCCTGGCCGCGCTGAAGATTGGCTCGCCGCTGGATGAAAGCACTGAATTCGGCCCGGTGACCAACCGCATTCACCAACAGAAGCTGGGCCAGTTCTTCGACCGCGCTCGTGCAGAAAATTGCACCATCGTCCACGGCGGACGCTTGATCGAACGCGAAGGCTTTTATGTAGAGCCGACCGTAATCCTCGCCAACTCGCTGAGCGACACCCTGTTGAGCGAAGAAACCTTCGGCCCGATCGCCACGTTCCTTGCCTACGACGATGAGGAGCAGTTGCTGGAGCTGATGAACAGCACCCCATACGGCCTGAGCGCCAGCCTGTGGACCAACGACCTGGGCAAGGCCATGCGCATGGTGCCACGCATTGAGGCCGGCACCGTATGGGTGAACATGCACACCCTGCTCGACCCGGCCGTTCCCTTTGGCGGAATCAAGGCTTCCGGAATCGGCCGCGAGTTTGGCTCGGCATTTATCGATGACTACACCGAGCTTAAATCAGTGATGATTCGCTACTGAGCAAGACCTGAATCTGCGGATGCTGAGCCGTCAGCATCCGCAGGCTGTTCTTGCCTGCTAAACCAACTGAAATTTCGGAAACGTCCTACATATCGCCGGGGAGCCAAAAAATACACTGCCCCTCCATTTATCAAGGAGGGCGACCATGGCCAACTGCGGTTACATGACCATCAAGAGCGACAAGCAAGGCTTCATGTCCAACGGCTGTTGCACCCCGGAGTCACTGGGCGGCAAAAACCAGAGCGGCCACACCAACAAGATCATGGTGCTGGCCTTCACCCACAACATGGCCAACCTCGACAACGCCCGCCACGCCACACACCAACCGGTGTACATCACCAAGCACGTCGACAAATCAACCCCGCTGTTGAGCCAGGCGCTGGCCAATCGAGACCAGATCGATTGCATGATCGACTTCTACCGCACCTCCTCGCGCGGTACCCAGGAGAAGTTCTACACCGTCGAGATTCGCGGCGGACTGATTCGTGAGCTGACCCAGGACATGCCTCATGCACTGCTGCACAGCGACGGTCAGCCGCAGGAGCATCTGGCAATCAGTTACCGCGACATTATCTGGACCCATCATGCGGGGAGCACCAACGGCTATGCGTCGTGGATCGCGGATCAATAACAGCTGCGCCAAGGACCGCCTGTGAACCGGGAGGCCGCAAGACCTCCCCTCACTCATGACCTCAACGACTGAACCGCTCCGCCAGACTGTGCAGGTACTGGGCCATTTCTTCGAGCTCACGGCTGATCGCAGACCCTTGCTGCGCCTGGTCTGCACTCTGGTCACACAGTTGCGCGATGCGGGTGATCTGCTGGCTGATGTTCTCGGCCACATGGCTCTGCTCTTCCGACGCCGAGGCCATTTGCTGGCTCATGCCGGTAATCCGTGTGACAGCCTTGCTGATGCCATCCAGAGCTTGCTGGACGGCCTCGACGCTGGCCACGCTTTCCTGGGAGTTCTGCTCGCCGCGGCTGGCGGTGGCGACGGCGCGGTCGGCACCATCACGCAACGAGGTGATGATCTTCTGGATTTCCTCGGTGGACGATTGAGTACGTGACGCCAGCGAACGCACCTCGTCCGCAACCACGGCAAAGCCCCTGCCCTGTTCGCCGGCACGAGCCGCCTCGATCGCAGCGTTGAGGGCCAGCAGGTTGGTCTGTTGGGCAATCGAGGTAATCACGTCCACCACACTGCCGATCGATTGCGTTGCACCCGCCAGCTCGCCAACGGCGTGGCCGATTTCATTGACCGAGTTGGCCATGTGCCGGATCGCCAGCAGGCTTTCGTCGGCCAGGTTGCGACCCTGCTGGGCCAGTTTGTCGGCCTCTTCAGCGGCGTGGGCAGTGCTCTGCACGTTGTGCGTGACTTCCTGGATCGTCGCGGCCATCTGGTTGATCGCCGTGGCCGACTGTTCGGTTTCGTTACGTTGCTGATCCAGAGAGCGTGCCTGTTGCACCGACAATTGCGCCGACTGCCCGGCACGCGACTTGACCCCCTCGCCGGTGTCCACCAGCCGGGTCAGAGCCGTTTGCAGGCGGGCCTCTTCGCTGATCATCGCCAGGTCCAGTTGCGCTTGCGGGCCGCGGTTATCACTGTAGGTCAGGGCGACCAGCGCGCTGGTGAACGCCTTGGGGTGCTCATCGAGGGTTTTCTGCAGGCCACGCCGATGACGAATCTCCAGATAGCCACCCAGCCCCACCAGCACCGCCAACAACAAGAACACGAACGGCGTGTCCTCGAGCAAGTAGGTACCCACAGCCAGAATCAGGGTGGCTACAACCATCGGCAACTGGCGGCTGAGGTGGTAAACCGCACTACCGGTTCTCGACACGGCCGGCTTTCCAGCCCTCAGGCGGGCATACAGTGCTTCAGCACGGCGCACCTGATCGCGGGTTGGCAGCGAGCGTACCGATTCATAACCAGTAATGCGGCCGTTTTCGTACACCGCCGTGACGTAGGCACTCACCCAATAAAAATCGCCGTTCTTGGAACGATTCTTGACCACCCCCATCCAAGGTTTACCTTGCTTGATGGTTTCCCACATATGGCCAAACACCGATGGTGGCATATCGGGGTGACGTACCAGGTTATGCGGCTGGCCGATCAACTCTTCACGGGTAAAGCCGCTCATGGCGACAAACGCGTCGTTACAGTAGGTAATGTGGCTGCTTAGATCGGTGGTGGAGATTAAACGCTCGTTGGCAGAAAAGGTTCTTTCGTTCTGGGTAACCGGCATGTTCAAACGCATCGACTGCAACCTCTCCTGATAACTGCAAAGATCCAGGCATCCCTGAACTTACTGCACGACAATCGCTGCGATTGAGTCATGCGGCATTGAACGCACGCTATGTAAGGGTTTAGCACATCCTGTTGCGTCAGGAGACACTGCCTCAGAGCGACCCTGAAGGTTGGCAATGCCCGACAGGCGCTGGCAATTTCTTGCCCCATTGCACCTGAAATCCAAGCGTAGCGAAGAAAAACCGGGGAGCAAGTCAACAATTACCGACTTGCGAACGGCGCATCATCATGGTCATGGATGGCAGTTTGCAAGCACATTTGAAACATTTGTTTTCAGAACATTCAAACGCTTGAATTAATGGAAATTTCCATTTTTACCGGCCCTGCACAAAACGCGCAGAGGCGGCATTGCCGCTGCGACACTTTGCCTGCCATCGGCGCCTCCCCGCTATCAATACTGCAAAAACCTGTCAGTGGCCGCCTGCAGGTTCCTCAGGCACACTGCCGATCTGCCCCTTGAATTGCTCAGGTTTTGTCATGTTCGCTGCCCACCGTACCTGCACGCTGCTTGCCCTGTTGCTCAGTGTCACACTGCTGCCCATGAATGCCCAGGCCGAGTCGCGCACCAAACCGGCCAAGAGCGAGACCCGTCAGCCAGTATCGCTGCTCGGCGGCAAGCTGGCCTTTAACCTGCCGGCCACCTACAAGAAAAGCGAGATGCAGGAAGTCGATGCCAAGGCCATCGCTGATGGTATCAGTGGCGCGATGTACACCGACGAAGCCAACCGGCGGGTATTGATCGTGACCGAAACCCCGAACCCGGTGACTGACCAAGCCACTGATAACGACAGCCAGGTGCTCGATGAACTGAGCAGCGCAGCGCTGAGCCAGCAAAGCAACAGCTTTCATGACTTTCAGAAACAGGGCGAGCAACGCGTGCTCAAGAAAAATGGCCTGGGCGTGCGCCAGCTTGATGCCTACGCCACGCTCGGCGGTGGCAAGGTCCTGACCAGCACCTTGGTGGCGGCGTCCGGCAAGCGCTCGGCAGTACTTACCGTGATTTCCAGCGCCAAGGATCCGAAGGGTCATGCCGACACGCTAAAGACGGTGATCGGCAAGTAACAACGACCGTGGCTGCCAACGGCCAGGCAGTTGCTGTGAATGCCATGGCGCAGGGTGTTGATGACAACCGAAGACGGCGACTGTCTGTTCGTCCAATAGTTCAACAATAATGGCATACCGCTCTTCCCTTGCCTTGATCGAACAGCGAAAATCCGCGCTTGGTCAAGGCGTTCGCTTTTGACCGGGCAGCAAGCGATTACCGGTAAGAAGTGATGCCACACCACGATGGGGAACAGAACGGCCGAGGCCTGTCCTTTGCCAAACGCATTTATTTGCCACGCACCATCGGCCTGAGTATCGGATCGGTTTGCGTGGCGGTCGCGCTGTACCCGTTGCCGTGGATGCACTGGATCTGGGCCATGCTGGTGATGCATGCCTGGGTCTGGCCACACCTGGCTTACCAGCGCGCCCGACGCAGTAGCAACCCCTACAAGGCCGAACTGCAGAACATGCTCGGCGACTCGTTTGCCGGCGGTATCTGGGTGGCCCTGATGGGCTTCAGTGCCCTGCCGAGCGTCGCCATCCTGGCCATGATGGCCATGCAGAATATCGCCGCCAACGGCCTGCGCCTGCTTTGGCAAGGCTTACTGGCCAATTTGCTGGGCGCTGTGCTGGGCTTTGCCCTGTTTACCCCGCAAATCCAGCTGGCCAGCACGCCCGAGGAAATCTACGCCTGCCTGCCATTGCTGGTGATCTATCCTGCGTTCATCGGCTGGATGGGCTACAAGGTGGCGCTCAAGCTCAGCGAGCACAAACACGTACTCAGCCGTTTGAGCCGCACCGACAGCCTGACCGGGCTGATAAACCATGGCACCTGGAAAGACCTCCTGCAGGTGGAGTTCACCCGCAGCCAGACGCTCAATCGCGCCTGCTGTGTGGCATTGATCGACATTGACCACTTCAAGACCATCAACGACCGGTACGGGCATATCGTCGGCGACTCGGTGCTCAAGGCGCTGAGCCAGGCATTGCGTGACAACATCCGCGCCAGCGACCTGGCAGGTCGCTATGGCGGTGACGAGCTCTGTGTAATCCTGCCCAATACCGACCTCGATCTGGCGGTGGGTATTCTGGAACGTCTGCGTCAGATCGTCGAAAACCAGGTCGATGCACTGCTGCCTGAACTCAGAATCAGCCTGAGCATCGGTGTTGCGCCCTATGAACAGCACATCGTCGATGCCGCGAGCTGGCTCAATGAAGCCGACAAGGCGCTATACGGCGCCAAGAGCACCGGGCGCAACCGGGTCGTCAGTGCGCCGTGCACCCGCGCTGATTTTCAGGGCCTGGCTCTCGGCGTCTGACGCACCCCGAGCTTTTTCAGCAGGGTCGCCGTACTGTAGCGGGCCACCATCACACTGAGCGGCTGACTGAGCGTCAAATCGCCATACAGCTGCAGTTCACGCTCCAGATGCTGTTGCTGCGATGCACGGTAATTATCCGGGTAAACGCAACGCTCGACCGGCAGCAAGGCATCATGATGTTCCAGCAAGCCCTGGAAGACTACGCGCCGCTCCACACTCTTGCGGGTGGTGTCGATCAGCCGGGTGAAAAACTGGCTGTCGAGCTGGCGCAGGGTCAGCAGCGCGGCGTAGCGCTCGATCAGGGTGTAGCCAGCAGTGTCGTCGTACACCAGGCAACACAGCCGTTCGCGGCTCATCGCCCGAAAAGGATTGGGCGACACGTTACGCCAGCGATGATGGCCCATGACGAAGCACAGTGCCTTGTCAGCCTGAGTGCGCAGTTCGCGGTTGGCCAGGGCCGCCACGTCTTCGAGCAGGGGCGCCAACCGCCCCATTTCTTCCAGCTCCCGGACCAACAGCGCAAACAACCCTCTGGGACCCAACAGACAGTCATGCAACTGGACGAGATGGACGGACGACAGCATGGCCTGCTGTCGTGCCAGCGCTGCATAGGCCAGTCGGCAATCGGCCTCGGACATCATCACCGTTTGCCGGTCCGCTTGTTCATTTTGTTCAGAGCGGTACTCACAACATGCTGCCATAGAATGGACTCCTTATCCGGGCACCTCTAAAAACGACCTGCGTTGCCATCGCTGCGCTGGCTACTTCACTCAGGTTTTTAGAGGCGCCCTATCGTTATCAAGGTGGCTGACTTTCGCCTGCCGACTTTTCTTACACGCTCTACAGGCTTTTCTGCACAACAACTTTAAGACTTCACGCAAGACCGGTCTTATTGATAGGCACAGAACAACACTGACGCATGAGTGGAGCCTGCTTGCCTGTGATGCCGCCTCGCTCCCCACGAGCATGCAGCAATCAAACAGTGGCAATACAAGCATGAAGGCAATTATGTAATGTTCGCCGACGAAAACAATCCGACAGATGTAGGGGGTCAGTTCAGTGGAGCCCATAAATGACAGGCAATAAGTTGGGTACGGCTTTTTACCCGGCTCTTGCGCAGCAACGACGAGACATGGTCGCGTACGGTATAGCCGCTGATGCTGAGCTGCTCGGCGATTTCCTTGTTGGTTCGTCCTTGCAGCAGCAACCCGAGAACCTGTCGTTCCCTGCTGGTCATGCACATGGAGGTTCCTCTCGTTATTACATGATTCATGACGGAGCGCGTAGGACGCTTCTTGCTTTGACTATTTTCATCCAGCGATTCACGCGGTAAATGACAGAGGCAGATATTTCACGGCCTGCACCTGCCGACCCGATAAAAAACGAAGAGAATTCGCTTTAAGTTAACGAAGTAGAAAACTCCTACAAGCCTTAAAGACATATATAACCCCTCCAAAACTTAAATCCCACACAACCAACTATCCAGCCCACAGCGATACGCCCATCAAACAAACTGATGGCAATACGGCTACAAAAACGAATCAGGCGCAAGATAAACTTGCGCCTGGCTAATTACAATCAGCTGTTACAATTGGATCCGTCAAAGCTCCCGGTCATGCCCCTGAAACAGCCGCTGGGCACGGGCCTTGATTTCCTCGGCGCTGACGTCTTCCTTGTGGCTGGAAATGAACCACAGATGGCCAAAGGGATCGCACAACGTGAACGACCGGTCACCATAGAACTGATCCTTGAGGCCGCTCACCACCACCACGTCCTCCTCGTCGGTAACCAGCTCATAGGTCAAATCCACATTCTCCACATAGAGATGCAGGCCTACCGTGGCCTTGTGCGAACAATCAGCGGTTGGCGTCAGCACCGGACTGCTCAGAGCACCCTCATCGCAGGGTTCCGACAGCATGATGCGCGTATCCCCGATATACAGCTCGGCGTGGCCGACCCTGCCGTCGGGACGGTCCAGCCGGAACTCCTCACGGGCATTGAACGCTCGCTTATAGAAATCAATTGCAGCATTACCATCGTGCACGCCCAGGTAGACGGTGACGGTATGAAAGTCCTCGGGGATGGCTTTGACGCTCATTTGGTCTCTCCTCTGGCACAGGCCAGCTCAGGGTTGCAGGTCAAACAGCGCCTTGCCACTGGCCATATCAAAAGGCGCCGAGAAGTGCTCATGGACGATTTTCCAGCCATCGGGGGTACGCAGGTAACCGGCGCTGCCACGCATCCATGACCCCTGGATGACGCCGTTGGCATCCGTGGCACCGCAGTGATTGAGCCAGTGAGCGAACGCTACGTTGCCCGCCCCCTGCACCACCAGATCACGTTGTTCGAACAGCATCTCGCCCGGGCACAGGTTCAGACAGTGTGCCCAGTGCTTGCTATAGGCATCGCGCCCTTTGAATTGCAGCTCGATGATGGCGTCGAAAGCGACCACATCGGGGTGGTATGCCGCCATGATCGCGTCGAGGTCTTTGTTGCGTACGGCCAGCGACCAGTTTTCCAGCAACGTGCGGATCTGGTCCGGGATGAGGGGGTCCTGATTCTCGATGTTCATGAAACAACTCCTGCCGGATCCGGCTCGGGTTCATGTACATCCAGCGTAGACGCTTGCAGTGAAAGCTGACAGCCGGTTGTTTGTCCGGCTGTCAGCCTGAAACATCACTTGCCCAGGCAGGGCTGGTCACAACCCAGATCGTGGCGGGCAGCAAACCAGGCAGCGGTCAGCAGGCCCACCGCGCCCATCACCAGGCAGTAGACCACGCAGACCCACGGGCTTATGGGCATCAGGCCGATCAACAGCAACGGCGTGACACTGGCCCATAATGCATAGGCGATGTTGTAGGTAAAAGAGATGCCCGAAACCCGGATGCGAGCCGGGAACAGCCCGACCATCACCGACGGTACGACCCCGACGATGCCACAGGCCAGGCCGGCCAGTGCATAGGCGATACCAGGCGCCAGCCACTGCAGGATCAGGCTGGCGTACAGCATACCGATCCCCAGCGGCAGCAGCAGGCTGTACAGCAACACGCTGCGCCAAGCACCGATACGGTCGACCAGCATGCCGGCCAGCACACAACCGATGTTCAGGAACACAATGCCCCAGGCACTGAGGGCAAAGGTTTCACGGGCACTGAAGCCGAAACGCTGCTGCATCACCGTCGGGGTGATGACCACCAGCACCACCACCGCCGAGGTCAGCACACAGGTAAGCAGCGCCGCCGGCAGCAGCGACGCTCGATGCTCACGCAACACCTGGCCCAACGGCAGGCGCTGCATGTCTTCTTTCTGGGCATGCAAGGCCATGAATACCGGGGTTTCGCTGAGCCAGCGGCGCAGCCACACCCCCACTACACCGAATACGCCACCGAGCAGAAACGGAATACGCCAGGCGTAATCGAGGATTTCCTGCGGGGTATACACCCGCGCCAGCCAGGTCGCGGTCAGCGCGCCCAGTAGGTAACCGAAGGTCAGCCCGGCCTGCAGCACACCCAGCGCATAGCCGCGATGCCCGGCTGGCGCGTGCTCGGCGACAAACACCCAGGCACTCGGCACCTCGCCCCCCACCGCCGCGCCCTGCATCACCCGCAGCGCCAGCAACAGCAGCGGAGCCCAGAAACCGATTTGCGCGTAGGTGGGCATCAGACCGATGAGCAGACATGGCAGGGCCATCATCAGGATGCTCAGGCTGAATACCCGCTTGCGTCCCAGCCGATCGGCAAAGTGGGCCATCAGGATGCCGCCCAGCGGTCGCGCCAGATAGCCGGTGACGAAAATGCCGAAGCTTTGCAACAAGCGCAGCCATTCGGGCATGTCCGGCGGAAAGAACAGCTGGCTGAGGGTCAGGGCGAAGAATACGAATATGATGAAATCGTAGATCTCCAGAGCCCCGCCCAATGCGGCAAGGCCCAGGGTCCGATAGTCAGCGCGGGAAAATGGCTTCGGACGTGGTCGTGCAGTGGCCGTCATGGGCACTCCCGGTATGTGACAGTTTGAAAGCGCGCGAAGAATAGCAAAAGTGCCCCATCAGAGCGCGCTACAAACTGCTACAGCACCGATAACCCGACGCTACGGGCAAAACCGCAAGATCATGCCGCCAGCCCGGCGATGACCTTGTTCAAGTCCAGTGACAGCGCATGCAGATCATCGCTGGAAGCCTGGGTGCGCTGGATGTTGTCCTGGTTGACGGTCGCAATGGCACTGATTTGCGTGAGATTGCGCGAGATATCCTCGGCCACGGAGGTCTGCTCTTCAGCGGCCGTAGCGATCTGCCGGTTCATGTCGCGGATCGCTTCCACTGCCACGGTGATGCGGTGCAGCGAATCGCTCGCCCGGGCGACCTGCTCGACACTTTCCTGGCTGCGCGCCTGGCCGTTTTCGATGGCTTGCGCAGCATTGATTGCGCCAGTCTGTACCGAGCTGATGATCTGATTGATCTCGGCAGTAGATGCCGCGGTGCGCTGAGCGAGGGTCCGTACCTCGTCAGCGACCACGGCAAAGCCACGGCCCTGCTCACCGGCGCGAGCGGCTTCGATAGCGGCGTTGAGCGCGAGCAGGTTGGTCTGTTCGGCAATGCTGCGAATCACCTCCAGGACCTTGCCAATCCGCTCGCTGTCACTCTCCAGGCGGCGAATCACCTCGGCTGTGTTAGCCACTTCGGTGCGCATCTGGTTGATCGTTTCAATGGTCGCGGCCATGACGTGCTCACCTTCCTGGGAACACCGGTCAGCGTCGTCGGCGGCATTGGCCGCTTCGGCGGCGTGGCGGGCAACTTGCTGGGCCGTTGCGGACATCTCGTGCATCGCGGTCGCCACCTGATCGGTGCGCTCAAATTGTTCTCGGGTGCCTTGCGCCATCACTGCGGCAATGGACTTGAGTTCGATGCTCGCGCCGTCCAGGTCCTGACTGTCCTGCTTGAGGCTGGTAATGGTCTGCGCGAGAAAATCACGCAGCAGGTTGGCGGCCGTGGCCAGGCGGCCCAATTCGTCCTTGCGCTCGACCCGGGCGCGTTCGGTGAACCTGCCTTCACTCAATTGCGCTACATAATCGATGAGCTTGCGTACCGGGCCGGCAATATTGCGACTGACCATCCACTGGGTCACCAGGCCCACCAACAGCGCCGAGGCCAACATAATCAACACGCCCCAAAGGATCGTGCTGCTGGCGGCCTCGCTAAGGCTTTGCGACTGTTTCTGGCTGTGCTGGCGCAGACTATCCACCAGCGTGCTCATTTGTTCACTGGCGGCCCGGTCCACGCCCTTGACCGCCAGATCCCCGGCCACCGGGTCGCCGCCAGCGGTAATGAAGGCATCACGGCCCTTGCGATAGGCACTGCCCAGGTTGCGATGCTCTTCACGCAAGCGCTCGACCTGGCTGCGGATACCGCTGTCGATAGACTGCCACTGAGCAAGCTGGCCAAGAATCAGTTGCACCTGACGCTCCTGAGCTTCGAACTGGTTCCAGTACTTGTCACGTTCGGCCACTGTCTTGCCGCGCAGCAACACGTTTTTCCATTCCTGGACCTGAATCTTGAACTGCAGATTGGCCTCGTCGATAAGTTGCGACGCCCGCAACGGGCCATCCAGCAGACCGCGATAGTCGCGTACGTTATTCGACAATAGGTAAAAACAGGCCAGGGCAATCACCAGCAATAACGCCAGGCTGGCGCCAAGCAGGGCGAGGATCTGCAACTTGAGGGATTTGTACATGTGGGCGGGCACTCGACAGCGTGAACTGCGTCAGCAGATCAATCTGCGCAATATTGAAAATGCGCACTTCCCTGTGCTGACGCAGTTAACCAGCCGAATATGACCAAAAAATGACAGCACAATGACATGAGCCATCCAGCAGTTGCCGCCTCGGCACTGTGACGTAACAGAAGCGGGAATCGTAGGAGCCGCTTCAGCGGCGAAGCATTCGCGGCTGAAGCCACTCCTACGAAACAAGCCTATATATCAATGAATTAAATACTGCCCGTGGCAGGCAGCTCTGCTGGCGACTGCAATGCCTCAGAAATTGACCGTCGCCGACAATCGGGCGGTGCGGGGTGCGCCGGGGAACAGGTAGTCGTCGCCCAGGTACTCGCCCACATCACGCCAGTAGCGCTTGTCGAACAGGTTATCGACCGAGAGTCGCCAGACGGTGTCGTAGCCGCTCAGGCGGGTGCTGTAACGGCCGCCGACATTGAACAAGGCATAGTCGTTGACGTTGACCTGGCCCTGGCGGTCAGCGAATTTGCTGGCGCTGTATTGCAGGCCGCCAAGCAGCGCCAGGCCCGGGATCGGCAAGGCGTAGTCGGCCTGCAGGCTGGCGCGGTATTTGGGTACGTTAAGCGCCTGATGCCCCTCATAGGCCTCAGTGCCGCTGCCCTCGACCCGTGCCCGGATCGCCGCGACGCTGGCGGCAATCTGCAGCCGCTCGGTGAGATGACCGGTGGCGCCCAGCTCAAGACCAAGGTTCTTCTGCTGCCCCTGCTCTACATAGGTGAAGGTGCCGTCGGCCTGCGGCTGCGAGTACTGGTAGGCCTTACGAATCTGGAACAGCGCGGCAGTCAGGCTCATGCGCTGCAGGTCGTACTTGACCCCTGCTTCCAGTTGCCGCGACACACTCGGAGCGAGGATTTCACCGGCGTTGTTACTGAACCACGCCGCCGTGCCGCCCAGGCTCAGGCCTTTGCTGTAGCTGGTGTACAGCGACAGGTTTGCCAGTGGTTTATAAATCAGCGCGGCCTGCGGCAGGAACAACGAGCGCCGGGTATGGCGCAGGTCGCTGCCATCTTCACCCCACGCCTGTTCATTCAGATACACCTGGCGACCACCGGCCACCACCTGCCAGTGGTCGTCGAAGCGAATCCGGTCGGTGAAGAACACCCCGTACTGACGGCTGTCGAGGCGACGCTCAGTGTGTGGTAGCAGCTTGTCAGCCTGCGCCACCGTGTCCGGGGTCTGATTGATGTTACCGCTGCCAACCCACTCGTTGAATGTGCCACGGGTATCGACGGTGCGCCGCAAGGCACTGGTGCCGATGGTCAGCTCGTGCTCCAGCGAGCCAGTGGCAAAGCGCCCGGCCAGCGCCGCTTCAACCTCGTCGTTACGCCGGGTGTCATCGGGGCTGCGGAAATCGTAGATGTCGTAGTCGCCTTCAGCGCTGAAGTAATTGGGCACTGCTTGCCCGGCGCAACTGGCAGCGCCATAGCACCCCCAGGCGAACGAGCTGTAGTCGTCAATCACCACCCGGCTGCGCGAGGCACTGAGGCTACCGGTCCAGCTCTCATTGAAGCGGTACTCGAAGCGCCCATTGAGGTTCAGCGAGTCGATGCCCACCGGGTTGGACCAGCTCTGATGGCCCAGCCGCTTGCGGGGCGACGCGTCATGAGGCAGCTCGCTGCCGCCGAGCAACTGATAGCCCGGCACCGAACGTTGCTCGCGAGTCTGATACTCCGCATCGAGTTGCAACGTGGCGCGCTCGTTGATGTTCCAGTCGAAGGCCAGTGAGGCGAAGTCGCGCTGGCCGTCAGCGTGTTCAACATATGAGCGAATATCTTCATGAGCCAGATTGGCGCGCAGGCCGAACTGCCGCTCGCTACCGAACCAGCCACCGACGTCAGTCGCAATGTAACGCTCACCGTGCTCATTGGTGGCGACGGTTACCGAACGCACATCGGCAGCGCGTTTGGTCTGATAGTTGATCACCCCACCCGGCTCGGCCACCCCACCTTGCAGACCGGAGACGCCCTTGAGCAACTCAACTTGCTGTTTATTCTCCAGCGCCACGTTCTGCTCGCCGGCAATGCTGCGGCCATTGATGCGATAACTGTTGCCGGCATTGAGCGAAAAGCCCCGGACCAGGAAGTTTTCGTAGTAGCCCACCGGCGCATAGGCTTCGCCCACCGAGGCGTCGTTGCGCAGCACTTCGCTAAGCAAGCGGGCCTGGCGATCCTCCAGCAACGCTTGAGTGAACACCGCAACCGAGGCAGGCGTATCGAGCAGCGGCGTATCAGCAGCGGCGGTAACGGCAGCGCGGCGGGCCTGGTAACCCTCGGCACCCGGCTGGTCAGCCACGTCCCTGATCTGCACAGCGTCAAGATTCACGGGCTCGGCAGCCTGCAACGCAGAGGCGACGGCCGGGCTCAGTGACAGCAAGGGCCAGGCCAGTCGGTGTGGCGTACTCATGAAGGGGCAACTCCAGGATTGGGCGGGGGGCGACTTTGTACGTTTATGGCGGAACTTTTACAACCCTGAGAGGCCGTCTTTTCAATAAACGAGTGCCCCCTCTCTGTCTTCAGGTTTTAAGCGTGAATTAAGTATGGGTGGTTAATCTGGCTTCAACAAAACAACTGAACCCCTCGGTTGTTAACCGCTCTATAACCCCAGATTCCACACTGAAAGGAAATTGATCATGAAAAAATTCATCCCTGCCCTGTTTGCTGCTGTAACTCTGAGCGCCGCTGCCGGCATGGCTCAGGCCGATGTTCGCCCTGATCAGCTTGCCGACCTGCAAAAAGCCGGCACCATCGGCGACTTGCAGAAGTTCAACAAGCAGGCGCTGGACAAGCACCCTGGCTTCACCATCCATGACACCGAGCTGGAGCAGCAGGGCGGCCGTTATGTCTACGAAATCGAACTGCGCAATACCCAGGGTACCGAGTGGGACTTCCATGTCGATGCCAAGACCGGTGAAGTGCTGCTCGACAAACAGGATCGTTGATTCCTGAATCTGATACCAAGCGGCTCAATCAACGCTGGCAAACGCCAGGGCGGATTGAGCCGCTAATTATTTCCTACGCAGCTATTTCCTACGCAACTACCCGCGATTATTCCAGGCCGACTTTAAGCAACTTGCCGTTGCCGTCATCGGTCAGCACATACAGATAACCATCCGGCCCCTGACGTACGTCGCGGATCCGCTCCTTGCGTTCTTTGAGCAGCCGTTCTTCATCAACAATACGGCCATCTTCGACCTTCAAACGAATCAGCTCTTCGGTTGCCAGTGCGCCGATGAACACGCTGTGATCCCACGCCTTAAAACGTCCGCCATCGTAAAACACCATGCCGCTGACGCCCGGCGACACTTGCCAGACATGCAAGGGCTTGACCGTCCCTTCGACCAGTTCACCTTTGGCTTCAGGAATTTTCAGGCCCGAATAGTTGATACCGTGGGTTGCCAGCGGCCAGCCAAAGTTCTGGCCGCGCTCGGCGATGTTGATCTCGTCACCGCCTTTAGGTCCATGTTCGTTGACCCATACCGTTCCATTCCACGGATTGAACGCGGCGCCTTGCGGGTTACGGTGGCCATAGCTCCAGATTTCCGGCCGCGCGCCCTTGCTCCCAACAAAGGGGTTGTCATCCGGGACCTTGCCGTCCGGGAAGATCCGCACCACCTTGCCTTGCAGTTTGTCGAGGTCCTGGGCCGTTGGCCGCTGGTTATTCTCGCCCAGTGCGATGAACAGATAGCCTTCACGGTCGAACACCAGCCGCGCGCCGAAGTGGTTGCCTACCGACAGCTTGGGTTGCTGACGAAAGATCACATTGAAATCTTCCAGACGGCTCAGGTCTGCCGACAGCCGTCCACGCCCCACTGCCGTGCCCGCCTTGTCGCCTTCAGCGGCGCTTTTGCCATCGCCCTCGGCGTACGCCAGATACACCAGCCGGTCTTTGCCGAAGTCCGGCGACAACACCACATCCAGCAAGCCGCCCTGCCCATTGGCCCAGACTTGCGGTACGCCTGAGATCGGCTTACCGGCCTTGCCATCAACGCCCAGCAGCAACAGGTTGCCGGAACGCTCAGTCACCAGAATGCCTTGCTGGTCCGGCAAAAATGCCAATGCCCAAGGGTGATCCAGCCCTTCGGCCAACTGGGTGACGGTCACAGCGCCCAATTCGCTTTTGTACTGTTTGGCCGCCTCGGCCGCTGAAACGGCCAATGGCAGGCCAGCCAGCGCACTGGCGCAAAATGTCGCGATCAGGGTTTTTCTCAACATGGGCGTTTCCTTATGCATAACGTAGAGATCATCGGGATGGAGTACCGCGTTCGGGCGGGTTGAAGCGGGGCTGCTCGGCGGGCCGTACCGGCGCCTGCTGACGGGTCGGCTGGCCATTGCGGATACCGCCGTTTTCCAGGGTCGGCGGACGCACCACGGGCGAGGTATTGGGGCGCGGCGTGTCGGGGACCGTGCCTTGTCGACTGTTGGGGTTGGCGCGTTTGATCGGGCTGTTGTAAGGGTTGCCGTCGGCACCAGCGCCGGGCGGCTGCTGCGCATGGGCCAGCGGTCCGCCAGCCAGCAGCGCTGCAATGGCGAGGCCTTGCAAGAAGCGAGTCATTATCTGCCTGCCTGAAAGTAGGGGTTCAAACCTTGGAAACCGGATCAGGCCTCAGGTTCGACCAGCGATGGCAGATGGGCAAGAAATGCGCTGACAGAGTTTGTAACAAGGCTGGTCAGGAGTGCCCGCTTGAACCTGTGCGGGTTTAAAAGGCTCTGGGAAATCGTGCAGTAAAGGTGGTGCCGTGTTCCGGGCTGGACTGCGCCAATACATCGCCCAGGTGGGCGCGCATGATCTCGCGAACAATAAACAGCCCCAGCCCTACACTGCGGCTGTCATCGCTGGCCGCACCGCGCACCAATGGTTCAAACAGCTCTTCGAGCTGCTCGGCAGGAATCACTTGACCGCTGTTATGTACCGCCAGGCTGCCACCCTTGCCGCCAAATGCGCTGATCACCCGGATCTCGCCTTGCGGGTCACCATAACTCACCGCATTGCCGACCAGATTACTGACCACCTGAAACAACCGGTCGGCATCGGCATTGCAAAGCCCCTCGCCTTCGCGCACATGCACCAGGCGCCGGCCGGGAAAAGCCAGCCGCAGGTCTTCGACACAGCGCGCCACCACGGCATGCAGATCAATGGCCTGCAGGCTGACCGCCAGCCCCTGGCCAACCCTGGCCTGGGTGAAGTCCAGCAGATCGCCGATCAAGCGGCTGGCACGGTCCACCGAGTGGGATATGTGGCCCATGACCCGAAGCTGGCGTTGGTCGAAGTTGCCGCGTTGCAGCAGGTCTGCCGCCATCTTGATGGCCGTCAACGGGTTGCGCAGGTCATGGCTGACGATACCGACCAGTTGTTCGGCAAAATTGGCGCGGATCTGCGCTTCGGCGTGCGCCAGACGTAGACGGTTCTGCGCCGAGGTCAACTCTTTCTGGGCCATGAGCTGTTGCTGCAACAACTCTTCGGCCATCTGCCGGGCCGCGAGCAGCTCGCGCTCATACTGATTGCGTTCTTCTGCCACGAACAACGCCAGTTCGTGATGGAACACGCCATCATGCTCACGGCGCACGGCGTTGAGCATCATCGGTATCTGACGGCCATCGGTGTGCAACAGGTCGAGCTTGACCTCGGCCACCGACCCCTGCATCTGTAGCAACGGAAACCAGTGAGTCTGGTGAAAGATCTTGCCGCCCATGGTCAGCAGGCTCTGAAAGCGCTGGCCGAGCAGCGCCTGCTGCTCGCGCCCGACCCAGCGACAGAAGGTCTGGTTGACGCGCTCGATTTCGCCATTGCCGCAGGTCAACAGCAAACCGCAGGGGGCATTGTCGAACAGGGTTTGCGCGTCAGGCAGTGACTCAGGCGGCATGCGGGGTGTTTCCATAGGGCTTGAGAAATTGCTCAATGGCCTCGATGCAGGCCGCCGGCGCACTCATGTGCGGGCAGTGGCCAATGTTTTCGATCAGCCGCAGGGTGCTGCCGGGCATCGCAGCATGCAGGTAATCACCGACCTCGACCGGGGCGATCAGGTCGTCAGTGCATTGCAGAATCAACGCCGGCGTGGTCAGGCCCTGAACATCCTCGCGGTTGTCGGACATGAACGTCACCCGGGCGAAATGCCGGGCAATGTCGGGGTGGGTGCGGCAAAAGCTGCTGGCCAGTTCCTCGCCCAGCTCCGGTTGGTCCGGCGCGCCCATGATCGACGGCGCCATGGTGCTCGACCAGCCCAGGTAGTTGCTGTCGAGGGTGTCGAGCAGTGAGTCGATGTCAGCGCGGCTGAAGCCGCCGACGTAGCCTTGATCATCGATATACCGCGGTGACGGCCCGACCATGATGTGCGCGCTGACCAAGCCCGGCTTGAGGCGGTCGGCGAGCACACCGATCATCGCGCTGACCGAATGACCGACCAGCACCACCGGCCCCTGGCCAAACTGCTCGATAATCTCCAGCAGGTCCTGGGCATAACCGTCGAGCCGCTCGTATTTATGCTGGAAATACGCGGACAGGTCCGAACCACCACTGCCCACCAGGTCGTAGGCCACGACCCGGTAGCGGTCACTGAAGCTCGGCGCCACGAAGCGCCACATCCGCTGGTCGCAGCCAAACCCGTGGCCAAAGATCAGGGTAACGGGGCCCTCGCCGATCACTCTTACATTGTTGCGCCGTTGTACCTGCATCCCTCGCTCCAGTCTCAATGCTGCGCGCGCTTGGGCTGCGCAACTTAACAATTGCCGAGATTAGCATCGTTCCAAGCCTCAGACAGTGCAGAATGCACGGTATTCCATTTACCAGGCACGATCATGACAAGAATCTTTGACGCCCGCGGCAACCGTTATGCCGTGACCACCCCCGATCAGCTACGCCGCCTGGGTGTGGCAATCCCCGATGACGCCGCCGACGCCGCACGGCGGCGCTCGCACTGGGCTGCGGCCGCCGTCGCTGCGGTGTGTGCCTGGCCCGAAGGAACGGCGCCACCCGGCGCCAAAGCGCACTGCAGCGACGGCTTGCTGATCGGTCCGTTTAGCGGCCAGGCCCCCTTTGATGTATTGATCGTCAATACCGACGCCACCCTGGCCGAACGCAGCGGCAACGGCCTGACCATCTTTGCCCAGGCACTGACCGAGAGCGGCCTGGCAACGCTGCAGCCATTTACCTTGCGCGTGCATCATGACGCTGGGTCAGCGCCGCTGGAAACCGCCATTGAACCCGCCACCCTGGATGGCGTCCGGGGCTTCTGGCTGGACCTTGGTACGCCGCAGTTCGGACCACAGGCGGTGGCCGCGCTCGAGACTGCCGTGCAAGCCAGCCGTTTCAATGATCGCCCGGTCAACCGGGTACCGCCTCTGGCCGCCGTCAATCCTGCGTGGGCGCACAGCGTGTTCGTGCGGGTCGGCAATCCACATTGCGTCACCCTGTTGGCTGATGCCGCTCAACTGCCGACGTTCGCTGCGCTGCATGACCCCGCGCTGAACCAACCGTTGACCCGGATCGCCTTTGCCGCCGGCGAGTTGGGTGCCGGTGAGCCCTGCCCGGCCGGGGTCAACCTGCAATGGGCCTGCCTGAGCGAACCGGGACAATTGGAAGCACGCGTGTTCGAGCGCGGCGAAGGCCCCACGGCATCTTCCGGCACCAGCGCCAGCGCCGTGGCCTGCGCGGCCTGGGCTGCCGGGCTGGTACAAGGCGGCGCCGTGCACGTCAGGATGCCGGGCGGCACTGCGCCGCTGAAGCTGGATGAACAAGACGGCGTGCTGCGGGGTGTGGCCTTGTTCGGCGTGGCGACCAGCGTGGTCTGACCAAGCTGATACTGGCAGGGGCTACTCGCCGATATCTTCATTCCACAGTTGCGGGTGACGAGCAATGAAGTCGCGCATCAGGTGTTCGCAAGTGCTGTCACCCAGCACCTCGACCTGCACGCCGCGGGCACGCAGCAGTTGCTCTTCACCCATGAAGGTCTGGTTTTCGCCGACGATTACCTTGCCGATGCCATACAGCAGAATCGCCCCGCTGCACATTGCACAGGGCGACAGCGTGGTGTAGAGCACCGCTTCACGATAGACCCTGGCCGGCTGCCGGCCGGCGTTCTCCAACGCATCCATTTCGCCATGCTTGATGGCACTGCCTTGCTGGACACGACGGTTATGTCCACGGCCGATGATCTTGCCATCGTGAACAATCACTGAACCGATGGGTATACCGCCTTCGGCCAGGCCTTGGCGGGCCTCATCAATGGCTGCCTGCATGAATGGGTCCATAGATTTTCCTTCACGGCATGTAGTTTTTCCGGGCGCTTTCCAGCGCGCGGGAGACGAACTCGGCCAGCAGATCGGCAGAGCGTGCTTTCATTTCCTGACCGACTTCATTGTTGCGCGCCTTGAAGCGATTCATCAGCGCAGGCGAGCCTTTGCCGTCGTTAAGCTGGCGCAGCTCTTCGACACTGAACGAATGGGCATAGGCCGCCGCCAGGTTCTGCTCCCAACGGCCTTGATACTGCGGCTGCAAGCGCTGCAATTCACCCTGCACCAACACCTGGGCCCGGGTTTTGCCCAAGGCGTCGACCAGCCCGGCAAACACCGCTGTGCGTGAGGCCATCTGATAGCCCTGCCAGCCCAGACCATCGCCCAGATGACGTTGCTGGACGAACGCCAGCGCAGTGTCGTCGACCTCAGCGGCACTCAAAGGCGCGCCCCCCAGGCCGATCATCAACATCCCGCCGGCAATCAGGCCGGGCAAGGACGTGGCTTTGCAGTCGTTCATCGCCCCTCCCGGCTGACAGACAGCAACTTTGAACCTAGCAGTTAAAAAGACCCATTGTCAGATCAGGGGTCGCTTCCAGCCTCAACATGCCGTTATCAGCAACGCCTGCCAGCGCTCACGGGTCATCCGGTAAAGGCGCACCCCCATGCCAAAGTAACGGGCATGCAGGTAATCCTGAAACCCGGCCTTGTGCAGCACCTGTATCGATGCCTGGTTTTGCGGCTCCACCACCGCCACCACCGAGCTCACCGCCAGAGTACCGAAACCATGGGCCAACACGACCTTTACCGCCTCGCTGGCCATGCCCTGATTCCAGAACGCCGGGCTGAGCCGATAACCGAGCATGACCTCTTCTGCCTCTTCGAAGCGCTCTTTACACAAACCGCAGAATCCGACCAGCCGGGCGCTACGTTGTTCAATCACCGCCAGCGGCGCAAAGCCTTCTTCTGCCAGGCTGACACGGCAATGCTCGAGGAACTCGGCACTGGCTGAGCGGCTCATGACCCCGCGTACCGAATAGCGCATCACCTGTGGATCAGCCAGTAACGCGGCCAGCTCTGCCAGGTCAGACCCGACAAAACCGCGCAGTTGCAGGCGCTCAGTTGTGAGGGGCATTGAGGGATAAAGCATCTCGTCATTCCATTATCGATGGCCTGAGCCGGTATGATGCCTGCTTTTGTCTGTCGCTACGCCATGTCTGACCTGCACATTTACCCGTTACCCGCCCTGGCGCGCCCGTTGCTGGAAAAATTCTACCGTAGCCATCGCTCGCCCATGCGCCTGCCCGCCCAAGGCCAGGCCTGGGTCGTGAAGGAGGCGCAGATTGTTGCGGCCCTGTGCTTGACGCCGGTTCGTCATGGCCACTGGCTGACCGGGCTGTTTGTCGCCGCCTCATGGCGTGGTCAGGGGCTTGCCCGGCGCCTGATCGACCAGGCACACAGCCAATGCAGCGGGCCGCTGTGGCTGTTCTGCCACCCTGACTTGCTGGGCTTTTATCAGTCGTTAGGGTTCGTCACAGCCGTTGAATTGCCGGCCGAGCTGGCTGAGCGGCTGGCTCGCTATCAACGCAGCAAGGCACTGGTCGCCCTGCTGCGTGATCAGTCGTCAGCGTTGGGATCGAGGTCTGGAAACAGCACTTCGGTAAACCCGAACTGACGAAAGTCAGTCACTCGCGAAGGGTACAGACGGCCGATCAGGTGATCGCACTCGTGCTGCACCACCCGGGCATGAAAACCCTCGGCGATACGCTGGATCGGTACACCTTGCGGGTCAACGCCCTCATAGCGGATACGCCGATGACGCTCGACCACCCCGCGTAAGCCAGGCACCGACAGACAGCCTTCCCAACCGCCTTCAAGTGAGTCATCGAGCGGGGTAATCACCGGGTTGAGCAAGATGGTGCGCGGCACGGCCTCGGCATCAGGGTAGCGGGCGCTGCGCTCGAAACCGAAAATCACCAGTTGCAGATCGACACCGATCTGCGGCGCAGCCAGGCCAACGCCACCGACGCTTTGCATGGTGTCGAACATGTCATCGATCAGGGTTTGCAACTCTGGGGTGCCAATCAGGCTTGCCGGCACCGGCGGGGCGACCCGCAGCAAGCGCGGATCGCCCATTTTCAAAATCTCGCGAATCATCAGGCAACGTCCTGTAAGGCAAAGCGCAATCGTGCCACATTCCAGGCTTGACATCCTCCCCGGCCTGAAGGCCGGAGATTCCTACGGCGCTCAGGCACGGCATCGGGCCGCCCCCGAGTCGCTTCGGTGGGTTCCTGCTGCTGGCGCCATGACCTCTGCGCTCACTTCACAGGCTAACCGGGCGTGTCCCGCCCTTAGTACATTGATCGCCCCGACCACATCGGCGTTGCCTTCAAAACCACATCCCACGCACCTGAACAGCGCTTGCGTCTGGCGGTTGGCCGCCGACACATGGCCGCAACAGGGGCACCTGCGGCTGGTATTTGGCGGCGGCACGGCAATCAGCCAGCCGCCGCGCCACGCCAACTTGTAGTCCAGTTGGCGGCGGAACTCGAACCAGCCCTGATCGAGGATGGCCCTGTTCAGGCCAGATTTGGCCCGAACGTTTCTTCCCGGTGCCTCGGCCGTGCCTGCCGCCGACCTGGACATATTCCGTACCTGCAAGTCCTCGATACACACCATCGCGTGGTTTTGGCTGATCGTGGTGGAGCACTTGTGCAGATAGTCGCGGCGGGCATTGCCGATGCGCGAGTGAATGTGCTGGACGCGGGCTTTCGCTTTCTTCCAGTTGCGGCTGAATCTGACCTTACGGCTCATCGCCTGCTGCGCTTTGCACAGCGCGGTTTCATGGCGTTTGAAGCTGTTCAGGGGTGCGTAGAACGAACCATCCGAAAGCGTGGCGAAGCGGGCAATGCCCATGTCGATGCCGACTGCCGCACCCTGTGCCGTGGGCTGCTCATCGATCTCGCGTTCGGTCTGGATACTCAC